>JBNMOQ010000079.1:0-17678 GCA_051275055.1 Candidatus Pelagisphaera sp. | reverse complement strand
CGAATGTCGCTTCGAATCGCAGTACTTTGGAAACGCGCCTTCGGAATCGTGACTCGAGCGTACGTTTGCTCGAAGTATTGCTAGGTCGCTATCCGGGAAATGAATTGAAGGTCGCGACCGAGCTGCCCCAGATTTCGGGACCGGTACCTGCAGGGCTTCCTTCGGAACTCCTATTGCGTCGTCCAGATGTGGTTTCTGCGGAAAGAGACCTCGCGGCAACCGAGCAACGGAAATTCGAAACGAGCAAAGCTCGTATCCCAAGTCTGAACCTTTCCCTTTCGCGTGGTACGAGTAGTCGGGAGCTTGAAGATATCTTCGATATCATGGATCGCCGTGTTTGGAATCAGTCGCTGAATATTGCTCAGACCATCTTCCAAGGCGGACGCCTCAAATCGAGTTTCAAGCGAGCTAAGGCAAATTACGAAACCTCTTTGGCAAACTATAGCAGCACGGTGCTAACGGCTTTCCGCGAAGTGGAAAATGCTCTGAATAATCAAAGTTCTTACGAGCGTGACCACGATTTGCAGAAAATCGCTGCCGAGGAATCCGCTGCTGCCGAGCAACTTGCTTGGGAAGAGTATGGTCGCGGACTTTCGACAATCACTACTGCATTGGACGCCGTGAGACGCAACATCACTGCTCAGCGTGCTTTGATCCAAGTTTCCAATCAACGCGTGCAATCGCGAATCGATCTCTATCTTGCCTTAGGCGGCGGCTTCGATTTTGAGCCAACTGCCGAAAACTAAATTTCACCTCATTTAATTTTTTCGAATTATGAAACGTTTCTTCCAATACTTTGTGCCGATTGCATTTATGACGATTGGTTACCTGTTTTTTCGCCATTTCATTGCTTCCGCCCCGGAGCCTCGCTCACGGCCTAGCATTAACACGACTCCGGAAGTCGTCGCTCGTAAGCTGCAGACTGAGGATTACGCTATCACCCTGCACTCTCAGGGTACGGTTCGGGCGCGCACTACCAGTAACTTGATTCCTGAAGTTCGCGGTAGGATCATTAACATCGCTGCGAATTTTCGCGAAGGAGAGTTTTTCGAAGAGGGCGATGTTCTTCTAGAGATTGACGATAGCGATTACCAAACGGAATTGATCGTTGCCGACGCCAATCTCGCTCAAGCGGAATTGCGGGAGTTCGAGGAGTCAGCTCGCTTCGAACAAGCGAAATTGGATTGGGCTCGATTGAATCCAGGCCAAGAAGCAAATCCTCTCACGTTGCGCGAACCGCAAATGAAGCAAGCTAAAGCATCGACAGCTTCGGCAGCGGCTCGAGTTGAGAATGCTAAACGCAATTTGGAACGTACGAAAATTAAAGCGCCGTTCGCAGGACGTATTCTTACTAAGATGGTAGACGTTGGGCAGTATGTTTCTCCGGGCAATCAATTGGCTCGTGTCTTTGCGGTGGATTTCGCGGAAGTTCGTTTGCCGCTTACAGCCACTCAATACTCGTTCCTTGATCTTCCGTCCATTTATCGCGGAGAAAACGCGTCTTTAAGAGAAGGTCCAACGGTGACTTTGAAAACAACTGTTGGAGGAACCACCCATGAGTGGCGTGGTAGGATTGTTCGAGAAGATGGTTCGGTGGATACCAAGAGTCGTCAGCTATTCGTTGTCGCTCAGATTCGCAATCCTTACGGACGTACTCAAAGTGGACGTCCTCCCTTGAAGGTTGGATCATTCGTTCAAGCGGAGATTACCGGTAAGACGCTTGCTGGGGTGTACGTGATTCCGCGCGTTCTTCTGCGCGAAAACGAATATGTATTGCTCGTCGACGGCGAGAATTATCTTGAACGCAAATCGGTAAACGTCGCTTGGGAAACCGATGATGTGATCGTGGTGGATAAAGGTTTGTCCGCAGGCGATAAGCTTTGTTTGACGGAAGTGCCTTTCGCGCTCGAAGGCTGGCCGGTTCACGTGACGGATGAGTCAGGTTTGGAAATAGCAGCGGTCGTGGACGAAAGCGCTCCTGCGAGAGCACGTCCACCAAGACCTCAGGCAGGTGGCGGTCTTGGCGATATGATTGACGGTTTGCTCGCGTTAGGAGGAGACAAGCTACCTGCGGATTTGAAGGGGAAATTGGTATCTCTTAAAGAGTCGGGTGATCGCTCGAAAATGCGTCCTGTAATGGGCGAATTCCGCGAATGGGCTGAAGCTAACGGCGTCGAAATGCCAGCTGGTGGTCCCGGTGGCGGCGGTGGTCGTGGCGGTCGCTAGAATCGTTGAGCTTCATTTAAGGGCGCCTGAAGCGCTCTTTTCGCAAACTTAATTTATAATATTCAAAATCAAAAGAAACCGGATTGGCTGAGCTAGCGTTTTATATGCAAGCTCAACGTTCACGGCATTCATTTAAATTCAACCCCAGTACCCATCATGCATCGCTTAATCGAATGGTTCACACGCAACGGAGTAGCCGCCAATATTTTGATGGTTTCGCTTGTTGCCGCTGGCATCTACTCCGGACTTAAAAAAATCGTTCTCCAGGAATTTCCCGACTACGCGTCGCGAACGATTAGCGTACAGGTTCAGTACCGTGGTTCTACGCCAACGGAAATTGAAGAGAGCATTGTCCTCCGTCTCGAAGAGAATCTTTTCGATGTCGAAGGGGTAACCGAAATGGACGCCCGGGCGAGTTCCAGCAGTGGGAGTGTATCGCTCACGATTTCGGATAATCACGATCTCAATCGCGCCTTGGATGAGGTGAAAAATCGAGTTGATACGATTCGCTCGTTTCCGATCGAGGCTGAAAGACCGCGGATTACGCTTCGATCATTTGAGGAACGAGTGATCACGGTTGTTCTCTCGGGCAACCTGAGCGAGTTGGAGATGAAAACTCTTGGGGAGAACATCCGCGACGAATTATCAAACCTCGAAAGCATAACGCTAACGTCTCTCAAGGCGGTCCGTCCGTACGAAATCGCCATCGAAGTATCGGAAGCGACCTTGAAGGAGTACGGCCTTACATTCGATACGGTCGTGCGTGCCGTACGAAACCATTCAATCGATTTGTCTGCCGGAAGTATTAAGACTGAGGGCGGTAATATCTTGCTTCGGACTTCTCAGCAGGCCTACACGCAGAGGGAGTTCGCTGCGATTCCAGTCGTCACTACTGAAGACGGAACGCGTATCACGTTAGCGGATATCGCGCATGTTCAGGATGGATTCGATGAGACGCCGATCGAATCGCGTTTCAATGGAGATCGTTCAATTGCAATCGATATTTTCAGAACGGGCGACCAAAGCGCGTTGGATATCGGAGAAACGGTTCGAGACTTTGTTGCGAAGAAGCAGCTACTCCTTCCAGAAGGCATAAACCTTGCTTTCTGGCAGGACGATTCAGCTAGAATCAAATCGCGACTGTTGACGCTTAGGAATAGCGCGTTGATGGGTTTTGCATTGGTCTTGATCATCCTGTCTTTATTCCTTCGTCCGACTCTCGCATTTTGGGTTGCTTTGGGAATCCCAATCGCGTTTGCGGGAACCTTCTTCTTGCTTCCTATAATGGGTGTGTCGCTGAATTTGATCACTCTATTCGCGTTTATTCTCGTACTTGGTATCGTGGTGGATGACGCCATTGTGACAGGTGAAAACGTTTACCAGCACATGCAGCGTGGAGAGAGTCCTTTGTACTCTGCGATTAATGGTACCAAAGAAGTCGCGATTCCGGTCATATTCGGAGTATTGACGACTATGGTCGCATTTTACCCGATCGCCACGATGACGGGTGGAAGAGGTAGCTTTTTTAAGCAGATACCGATTGTTGTCATTCCAGTACTTTTCTTTTCGCTTATCGAATCAAAGCTGATTTTGCCAGCTCACCTGAAGCACTGTAAACATTTGGGAGACGAGACTAACAGTCGAAACCCGTTTGTACGATTTCAACGCTTTTTCGCAAATGGCTTGGAGAGCGTTATAATGAAATACTATAAGCCAGTATTGCATTTTTGCCTCAAGTTTCGCTATGCGTCCGCGGCGCTTTTCATTGGACTGCTTTTCGTTTTCGTAGGAGTTATTCTAGGTGACCGTCTTCCTTACAGCTCATTCCCTCGTCTTCCACGCGACGCCGTAAATATTAGATTGGCTATGCCTGCTGGAACGACTTTCGAGACAACGCAAAAACATATCGATCGTATTGAAAAACACGTATTGGAGTATCGGAAAGAGCTAAACGAAGAACACGGCACGGAGATTATAACTGATATTTTTGCTACGACAGGGGGAAATCCGTTTGGCAGCGGACGTCCTGGTTCGAGGCCATCAGCGGGCATCGCAGAGGCTGGTGAAGTCGTTATTGAAATGCTGCCTGCGGAAGAAACGGGCGTGGAAATCGGAAGTCGTGATGTTACTTTAGCTCTGCGAGATCGCGTGGGCACCATTCCTGAAGCGGAAACTTTTTCGTTCTCGTTTAGCCGAGGTGGCGGCGGCGCTATGTCGGTGCAGTTGCAAGGTCCGAGTATCGATGATTTGAAAGAAGTATCTCTCGAGCTTCAGAAGAAAATGGCTGGTTACGAAGGACTATTCGATATTGAGGATTCTTTCGAACGAGCCACTGAGGAATTGGAGCTAGAACTGAAACCAGCTGCTTCGAATTTGGGGGTAACCGCTCAGCAATTGGCATCTCAAGTGCGACAAGCGTTTTTCGGATCGGAAGCTCAAAAGATTCAGCGCGGTCGCGATGACGTGAATGTAATGGTTCGGTATCCGAAAGCGGAGAGGCGTTCGCTCGCTTCTTTGAGGAGCATGATGATTCGTACGCAAAATGGTACGGAAGTGCCGTTTGAAGAGGTCGCTCAAGTCGTACCAGGAAAAGCGCTACCATCGATCCAACGAATTAATCGCAATCGCATCATTCGAGTTGGCGCGGATGCGGATACGGATTCAGTGGATGTCGATGCAATCGAGGCGGATATTGTAGAAAATGTGCTTCCTCCAATTTTGGCGAATTATCAGGGCATGTCCGTCAGTCTTGAAGGCAGAGCTCGGGAATCGGCTAATAACAATAAGGAATTGATGAAAGGCGTTTGGCTAGTGTTGATCGTTATCTACGTTCTCCTGGCTATACCGTTTAAGAGTTATACGCAGCCGTTTATCGTTATGGCAGCTATTCCATTCGGAATCATTGGAGCCTTGGGGGGGCACTTTATCATGAATTTTCTGCTTATCGATGTACTCGGGCGGGCGGGTAGTCCGACTTCAGTTGTATCCATGCTTTCCTTATTAGGTATGATGGCTCTATCGGGGGTTGTCGTTAACGATAGCCTCGTGATGGTGGATTTCATTAACCAGCAGCTTAAAAAAGGGATGAGCGTGCTTGATGCCGTTCGGCTAGCAGGCGTTCGTCGTTTCCGTCCGATTTTGCTTACTTCGCTTACGACGTTCTTCGGTTTGATGCCTTTGATGTTCGATCCCAGTTCTCAGTCGGCATTCTTGATTCCGATGGCGGTCTCACTTGGGTGGGGAATCGCGTTCGCGACTGGAATTACCTTGATTCTGGTTCCTGTGATTACCTTGATCTTTGAAGATATTCGAGTGCTGTATTGCAAGTTGTATGACAAGCCAATCGAACGGGTGAATCATGATGATGAACAAAAGGAACTCCTTTCAGCCGAAGTAGGGTCTTAAGCTTCGTCTCGATATTGAATTTCAAAGCGTCGCTTATCCAAGCGGCGCTTTTTTGTGGATATTTTCCGCTTGTGGTTGTTTAACCTGTCTATGCAGAGACCCTTCGAGCTTCGGTTTAGATTTGCTGCGTTATGGCTGGCAACGGTGTTCGCGGGTTTCCTCATGGCCGAAGAGGATCCGCGATCCAGCGATCGAGAATGGCAGGTTTACGGTGGTGACCTAGGCAGTACGAAGTATTCGAGCCTGGATCAAATCAATCGTTCGAATGTGCAAGAACTGGAGTTGGCGTGGCGCTTTCGCGTTCCGGATATGAAGGAAGGGAAACGTTCCACTATGCAGTTCAATCCGATCGTGGCAGATGGGGTTATGTTCGTGTCGACGCCGGGACAAAAGGCGATTGCTCTAAACGCGGTTACCGGCGAGCCAATCTGGAAGTTCGATCCATGGGAAGGTAGTTCGGGATCCGGGAATACTCGTGGCTTTGTGTATTGGGATGATGGCGACGATAAACGTATTTACTACGGTGCTGGCAATAGTTACTATTGCTTGAATGCCAAAACCGGAAAATTGGTCGAGTCGTTTGGCGTTGGCGGAAAAATCGACCTGCGGGTCGGTCTTGATGGAGACGGCATCTTGCGTACTGTTTCGTCTCGAGCTCCTGGGGTCGTCTACAAAAATTTGATCATCTTGGGAACGAGCGTTGGCGAAGGGCCGAATCAAGGGGCTCCGGGGCATTTGCGCGCATTCGATGTTCGCACCGGCGAGCGTCGGTGGATTTTTCATACGGTACCGCATCCTGGAGAAGTTGGTTATGAAACGTGGTCGCCCGATTCGTATAAGGTCGTTGGCGGGGCGAACGCCTGGGGAGGCCTGACCTTGGACTCGGAGCGTGGGATCGTCTTTATGGGCACGGGTTCCGCATCTTACGATCACTGGGGCGGTAACCGAGTAGGGGACAATCTTTTCGCCAATTGCGTTCTAGCTCTGGACGCGGCTACGGGCGAGCGCATATGGCATTTTCAAACGGTGCATCACGATGTGTGGGATTTCGATTTGCCAACGGCTCCGACCTTGGTCACTCTCGAAAAGGACGGGTGTCAAATTGACGCTTTGGCTCAGCCGACAAAGATGGGGCATTTGTTTGTATTGGATCGTGAGACAGGCGAGCCGATCTTTGGCGTTGAAGAACGACCGGTTCCACAGTCCTTGATTCCAGGAGAGGCGAGCTCGCCGACTCAACCGTTTCCCTTAAAACCGCCTGCATACGCCATGCAGGGGTTTTCATTGGACGACGTTACGGATCTATCGGATGAGTCGCGAGCGAATGTTCTGGAGCAATTGAAGGAAATGAAAATGGGCGAACTGTTTTCGCCTCCAGGCATCGAGAAGTTGGTGATGCTTCCGCAGTTCAATGGCGGCTCGGAATGGCCGGGGGCTGCGTTCGATCCGGAAAGCAATTTATTGTACATCAATGCGAGCAATGAAGCAGAATGGATTTCGATGAGAGAAGCGAAGGTAGAGGATGATATTCGTTTGTCGGAATTGGGAGAGCGTATTTATCAGGCGATTTGTTCAACTTGTCATGGTCAGAACGCTAGCGTTGCGGTCGAGGGTCAGGCACTGCCGGATCTATTGACAGTTGCCTCGCGATCGACTCGCGAGAGTGTTTTGGAAATCCTTAATATAGGGAAAGGGCAGATGCCATCGTTTGCCACGTTTTCCGAAATCGAGAAACGGGCGATGATTACGTTTTTGTTCGACCGCGACAGCGATGAGCGAGTGGCAACCGAGAACGTGGACTTTACCTGGTCTGGAGATATTCCTTGGGTGAGTACTGGGCATCATGATTTCCACGACTCGGATGGCTATCCGATCAATAAACGTCCATGGGGAACGCTTAATGCGATTGACCTGAACCGAGGAGAAATCCGCTGGCAGGTCCCCTTGGGTACGTATCCAGAATTAGAAGCGCAAGGATTCGAGCCAACGGGAACATTCAATATCGGAGGTCCCATTGTCACTGCAGGTGGACTCGTCTTTATTGGGGCAACCAAAGACGAACGTTTCCGAGCCTTCGACAAGACAACGGGAGAACAACTTTGGCAGTACCAAATGGAAGGCGCTGGATACGCCACACCGGCAACCTTCGAATTGGATGGTCGCCAATATGTCGTCATCGCAGGCGGCGGAGGCGGCAAGCTGCAAACGCGGTCCGGAGACAGCTACTATTGCTTCGCACTGCCCAAGTCTTAAAGGACGGTTTGGTGAGTCGAATACGACCTTTAATAGTGTCTCGAAATTAAGCTATCTCGATTTTTTGTGATGGAAGTCGTTAGGGGAACTTCGATAAAAAGGGCGAATTGGTTCGCGTCTGGCGGGGGAATCTAAAAAAGAAATGCGAATGAAATTACCGGTAGAGGATGATTTTAACGATGTGATTGGGAAGGCTCAAAAGGGCCAAGGCATTACGACCGAAACCTTGTCGGAACGAACTGGAGTGACGGAGGAAGGGATTCGCAAGGCGCGCCGCGGAGATTTTAATGAAACTACTGTTGGCGAATTGGGTAAGGCGCTTAAATTGAATGTTCCTGCTTTGATTGCGATTGGGAAGAACGAATGGTATCCGAGTCAGCCAGATTCGGTGATAGGTTTCGAACTCATTGCGACACCGTTTTATAGCATGCATGTGAATGCTTATCTGCTTTGGGATGAGGCGACGCGCGAAGCGATTGCGTTCGACACGGGAACCGATGCGACGCCTATGCTGCAACGGATCGATCTACTAGGATTGAAACTGAAACGTTTGTATCTCACGCATTCGCATGGAGATCACATCGAAGGAGCGAGTGAGATAATGAAAGCGACAGGAGCCAGCGCGGTTATTAGTCGATTGGAGCCGGATATGGCTTTCGAGGCGGAGAAGGTTGACGAAGGTTTTGTAGAGAACATCGGTCGCATGCGCATCGAAATGTTCAATACGCCTGGGCACACGCCTGGAGGAGGAACCTTTGTGGTTTCGGGATTGAGTCGTTCTTTCGCGATTGCGGGCGATGCGATTTTCGCCGGTTCGATGGGGGGAGCGAACGTGTCTTACGATCAAGGAATGGAAAGCGTGAAGAGAATTTTAAGTCTTCCCGACGATACGATCATAGCCTCTGGGCACGGGCCTTTGACGACCGTAGCTCAAGAGAAGAGCATGAATTGCTTTTGCGTTTAGATTACGGCGAGAGACAAACTTGCGAATGGGAAGGTCGACCGCGAAGGTTACAACGTTGTAATTTATAAGGTCAGGGGATGGATCAGTGTGATCCTGACTGGACAATATGGTGTGTGTTGGCCTTTAATGGCTCTTCGAACCTCATCATGGAACGTGCTTTTTATGGCGTTCATGATCGACCGTTAACCCCTGATAATTGAAATTCTTATGACAGTTTCTAGACGCAAATTCGTACAAACGGCGGCTACTTCATTGGCAGCGGCTTCGCTGCTCTCAACAACAGGCGTAGCAGCCTCGAAGAGCAAAAAAATCAAAGTGGCTACCATTGGTTGCGGTGGTCGATCGAATCGGGACATCCCAAATTTCATCAAGGCCTGCAAGATGTTGGGCTTGGAAGCGGATTTTGTTGCTTTGGCTGATGCCTTTGAGGACAAAGCGTTTGAGCAAGCGGACAAATATGGCGTCGATCGTAGTCGCTGCATCGTTGGTTGGGATGCTTACCAGAAGGTAGCCGAGTCGGATGCGGATTTTGTGATGTTAATCACGCCGCCGGTTTTCAGGCCTCACCATTTGGAGATGTTGGTCGAGGCGGGAAAGCATGTGTTGATGCAAAAGCCGGTTGCGGTGGATGCTCCTGGCTGCCGGAAAGTTATTGCTGCGGGTGAGCGTGCGAAGAAAAAGGGCTTGGCTATTCTAGCGGGCACGCAACGTCGCCATACGGAAGGCTACATGGAAAATGCTGCCAGGATCGAAGCGGGAGCTATTGGCGAAATTCTAGGTGGAACCGTTAGTTGGAATGGAACGGTGCCTTGGATTTGGGAGCGTCAAAAAGGTTGGAGCGATGCTGACTACCTTGCGCGAAATTGGTTGAATTGGCACCAGATGTCGGGCGACCATCTTGGCGAACAGCATGTTCATAATATTGATGTGGCTAATTGGTATTTGGGCCGGACGCCTGAATCGGCAATTGGTTTCGGTGGTCGAGCGCGCCGCGAGTCAGGTAATAATTACGATTTCTTTAGCTTGGACTTGGACTATGGAGACGGCGTTCACATTCACAGCCAGTGTCGCCAGATCAGTGGAACCTATCCGCGTGTCGGAGAGTTTTTCCGGGGTACAAAAGGAGAGGTCCAGGGAGGCGGAAAGTTAAAAGGCGTGGACGTTTCGATTCCTCAGTTCGATGTCATGGACAAGGATGGGAATGTGCAGGGATTGATAAATTGGATACAAAGCGCTCGGAGCGGAAATCCAATTAACGAAGCGCGTCAGATTGCTGAGTCTACAGCGACTTCGATTATGGGTCGATACGCTGCGTACACCGGAAAATACGTTCGGTTCAGCGACTTAATGGAAAATCCGAAATCGGAGTTCTACAATTTAAAGGGTAGCGTCCAGCCAGAGCACTTCGAAAAGGGCGTGGTCGTTTTGCCGCCTGAGAACGTTGTTCCAGTTCCTGGCGACGGCGCAGACATTCGCCGACGCGTATAGGCCCTTTTGGAAAAGGGTCTGATTTTAGGAGATTGAAAATTTGGGGACGTTGGCGCTTTAACGCTCAGCGTTCTCTTTTTTGATACGCTCGATATATTCGCTGACGTTGCAGGTGAGCATGCGCGTGCCGTCCCTGCGGACTTCGAGGACCTTATTGACGATTGGGTCGAGGAAATCGCGATCGTGGCTCACGAGAATCACGGTTCCGTTGAATGCTTTTACTGCATCCTGGAGGATTTCCTTGCTCTTAATGTCCAAGTGATTGGTCGGTTCGTCGAGGATGATCGCATTGGCTTCCTGCATCAGCATCTTCGCGAGAGCTAGTCGGTTGCGTTCGCCACCAGAAAGAACTGTCGTCTTTTTGAAGACGTCATCCTTGCGGAAGAGCAGCGCTCCGAGAACGGCGCGTGGGTTTGATTCTTCGCGGCCTGCGTCGGCTGACGCTTGTTCGACTTCTTCGAGAACTGTTTTGTTGGGATCGAGCTCTTCCGCCTGCTGCTGAGCGAAGTAGGCGAGCACCGTATTGATTCCGAGTGCGCGTTCGCCTTCTTGGAAAGGTTCGATGCCGGCTAGAACGCGGGCTAGGGTGGATTTGCCAGAGCCGTTGACGCCGACGATTGCTAGGCGGTCGCCTTTCTCGATGTGAAAGTCGAAATTATTGAAAACTTGAAGGTCGCCATAGGACTTGGACATGTTCTTGAGCTCAATCACCTTAGCGCTCGCTGGCGGTGGCGGCGGAAAGCGAAAGAACATCTTCCTTTCCTGAGGGGGTAGTTGAATAATCTCCATTTTGTCCAATTCCTTAATGCGACTTTGGACGAGAGAAGCCTTTTTGACGTTGCCGCGAAATCGATTGATGAAGTCTTTTTGACGTTGGATTTCCGTTTGTTGGTTCTTCGCTTTTTTGCGCAAGACTTCAATATTGGCTTCGGATTCTTTGACGTAGAAGGAGTAGTTTCCGTTATAGGATCTTAGTGCTCCCATGGAAAGGTGAATGGTGCGGTTCGTGACAACATCTAGAAAGGCACGGTCATGGGAAATGATTACGAGCGAGCCTTCATAGCGAGTCAGGTAGTCTTCGAGCCACTGTTGAGAAACGATATCCAAGTGATTGGTAGGCTCGTCGAGTAGCAGAAGCGAAGGCTCTCTGAGCAGCAGTTTCGCGAGAGCCATGCGCATTTGCCAGCCACCGGAGAACTCGCCAGTATCGCGTTCGAAGTCGGAAACGGCGAAGCCCAGTCCCATGAGGGTCTTCTCGATGCGCGACTTCATCTTAGCCGGTTCGTGGGTTTCGAGCTTTTGTTCCCAGGCACCGATCTGATCGAGCAAGTCGTAGTATTCTTCCGATGAAGTATCCATTTCCATCATCTTCTCGTCTGCCTCGTCGATGTTCTTTTGGAGTTCGAGGGCATCTTCGAATGCGGTCGCGACTTCCTCGATGAGCGTCTTGCCTTTAACTTCAATGCCATCTTGTGGGAGATAGCCGAGGGTGACGTAGCTAGGGCGTTCGACGGTGCCAGAATCGATTTCCATTTGGTCCAGTAGTAGCTTTACGAGCGTAGACTTGCCGGAGCCGTTGGAGCCGACGAGACCGATGCGGTCACGGGCGCCGATTGTTGTGGAAATCTTGGTGTAGATTACCTTTTCGCCATAGCGGAGGGAGACGTCGACTAGATTGATCATAGGAAAATGCAGGACCTTAGGTAGGCGGCTTGTTGGGTCAAGCGGGATTCGAGGCGGTTTGTCGGGCTGGAATCCGCCGCAAACAGGGGTTTGACCTCGAAAAGGGGGATTTGTTGAAGGCTGGTTTTGTGAAAGAAACGAGGGCAATGGCGCTGTCGATCGTTTCAGCGAATTGGCCTAGACTCTGACTCTAATTTGAAATAGAGGTAGCGACGGTTTTCATTATAATCAATGTATCCATATGAGTGCTACTAATAATCGTCTATTCAAGATCGCTTTAGCGACTGTTCTTTCAATGTTCGCTTCCGCTGCTGCAGTGGTCGCTGATCACCATAAATCAGCTTTGCCTGACGTAATAGAGGTGGGCCCACGCCCTGAGAGTATTACGAAAGGGTTTGGAGGGGATTTCTTCGTAACGGTGATGAATGGCCAGGAAAAGGGCGATGGAGTGATCAAAAGGATTCACGGTTCCGAAGTAAGCGTGTTCGCTCGCGGTTTCGACGAGCCGAAAGGAATCTGTTTCGCGGGCGGTTACTTGTTCGCTACGGATTTGAACAAAGTTCGGAGAATCGATAGTAAAGGAAAGGTCACTGTTTTGGCTGGCGAGAGCGATTTTCCTAAAACGGTGTCCTATCTAAATGACGCTGCTGCGAGCCTGGATGGAAAAAGCATCTACATTACCGATATGGGAGCCAATACGAAGATGCATGGTCCAAACGGTAAATTATGGCCTTTGGGAGGTAAGGAGGCTCGTGATATTTCAACAATCGGCCGAGTGTATCAAATTAGCCTAGATGGAAAGGTCAGCATAGCAATTGATGCCAATTCGCTGATGCCTTGCCCGAATGGCGTGGGTGTTGGCAAGGACGGACAATTGATGGTGGGCGGGTTTTTTACCGGCAACCTATTGGAATTGAGAGACGGTAAATTGGACGTCGTAGCCGACAGTTTTCGCGGCGCAGATGCGGTGGAGCAGGATAGTGACGGCAATTACTTCGTTTCGAGTTGGAAGCAAGGACGCGCTTGGAAAGTGGCTCCTGATGGGAAATCGTCGCGCGTCATCATTGACGGACTCAAATCGGCTGCCGATTTCTACCTGGACGAAAAAAATCGCCGATTGCTAGTACCGGACATGTTGGCCGGCACTATCAACGTGGCGAAATATTGAGTAGATCGTGAAGATCAAACTGTAGCGGTTTATCCAATACGGTCCCGCCAGGGACCGGTGATTACTAGTGTTTGGCCCGGGTTCTTTTGGATGTTGACGAAAAGCGTGGTGCCGTCGGGCGAGAAACAAGCTCCGGCGACTTCGCTATCCATATCTACGTGGCCGATTTTGTACATCGCTCCTTCCGGAGTGATACCGACGATTGCGCTGCTGCCTCCGTCGTCTTCGCAGATGACGATATCACCCCAAGGAGCGACGGTGAGATTGTCGCACGCTTTGAGGAGTTCTAGGTCGTAGCTTTCTATAAAGAGTTCGAGCTTTCCTGGCGCGCTTGATTCACCGGTCATGCCTTCGCTGAAACTGGGGCGGTAGCGGAATATTTGGCCGAGTTTTTTGGCTCCGCCATTTGTGCAGGCGAAGTAGATTTCGCCGTTTCCGTAGAACATGCCTTCGCCTCTCGCAAAACGTGCTGCGCCATTCTTAAAACCTGAGTAGCGAAGGTCGTCATTTGGAGCGGTAGGATCTTGAACGTCGATCCATTCGACGTCGACTGACTGATTGACTGGGAAGTCGGGTAGATCTATCTCGTCCCAGTTGCGTGTGTCGCTGGAGGGAACTCCTTTGATGGCGAGCGCTTGGAGGCGACCTCCCTTGGAGAGTTGGCCGCGAACGTTGGGTATGTAGCGGTAGATGAGTCCATCTGGGCGGTCTTCGGTTTGATAAACAATTCCGCTCGCTGGGTCGACTGCGATAGCTTCGTGATTGAAGCGTCCCATTTCCGTGAGAGGTGTAGGCTTAGCGAGTCCCATTTCCGCGTTGGCGGGAACTTCGAAATTGTATCCGTGATCCTTTTGCAGGTTCTCGTCCGCTTTTGCGGTGGTCTCCTCGCAAGTTACCCATGAACCCCAGGGTGTCGATCCACCGGAGCAATTGCGGATCGTTCCGGAAAGAGATAAGTAATGCCGTTTGAGAGATTGTGTTCGAGTATCGAATACAAGCGTAGACGTTCCGCCCGTGCAGAGCGTATCGTTGTTGCCAGCGTCGTACATCTGGCTGTCGTCGAAGGATCGTTTTACGCTTTCTTTGGCGAAGGCATCCTTTTCTTTGCTTCCGGGGCTCATCTCGTGATTGCGAACGAGGATAGTGAGTCCGTTGGGGCCGGGGAATGCGGCCATGCCATCATGGGCGCCTGGGACGTAGAATCCGTCGTCCATCAGTTCTCCTGCTTTCGAGATGACTTGGTAGGAAAAATCTTTGGGCAATCTCAATGCGCCTTTGGCGTCGGGGAGCAGAGGACCGTAACCTTCGGCTGTTGTATTAATGGGACCAGCTTTACTCGGAGATTTGCTCGACGAGTGATTGCTCGAGCAGGCGTTGAGGCCGAGAAATCCAGCTGAGAAGAGAGAGTTTTTGACGAATTTGCGTCGAGATGGGTTGTTCATGGTAAGCTAAGTGTTTCGTTTAATGGGAATTGATGGTGATGCGATGTCCACGTTTCTAAGCCTCTATGATGAATGGCTTGAGAATTCCTTTGAGGCTTTCGGAGAATAGGCCTTCGATGTGGACTCCGTTGTCTTCCGTTGTTTGATGGCGAATTCCGCCGCTTGTGTGGAGTTTTGAAATGATGTCGTAGCGGTCGTGGGGAATTATAAGTTTGGTCGATCGGAGTTGGGCATTGAGCCGATCGGAGATAATGTCTTTGAGAGCCTGGAGTCCTTCGCCGCTGGACGCGCTAATGAATAGGGCGTCTTCATGGAGGAGTATTAGGCGGTCGATTGTCTCGGTATCTTCCAGAAGATCGACTTTGTTGAAAACGATTAGGGTTGGGTTTTTGTCGGCTCCGATTTCTTCGAGGACTTTTTTCGTGGTCTCGAAATGAGTTTCGAATTCCGGATTGGAAACGTCGATCAAGTGTATCAAAAGATCGGCGACGACTGCTTCTTCTAGAGTGGCCTTGAATGCGTCAACCAGTCTGTGAGGAAGGCGGCGGACGAACCCTACGGTGTCGGTGAGTAAAACGTGTTGGCTGTTGTCGAGATCGAGTCGACGAGTTGTGGGATCGAGCGTGGCGAATAGCTTGTCGGCTGCAAGCGCGTCGGAATGAGTTAAGGAATTGAGAAGCGATGATTTTCCGGCGTTCGTGTATCCTACGATAGATACAGTTGGAACAGGTTTTCGGAGCCGCTTGGAACGTTGGACGAGCCGGTGTTTAATAACCTCTTTGAGCTCCTTTTTGACGTTGGAAATACGGTCGTTGATCATTCGACGGTCAGCCTCGAGCTGCGTTTCGCCTTGTCCGCGCGCTCCGGTTCCCCCGCCGCGTTGACGGCTTAAGTGGGTCCATGCTCGAGTAAGACGGGGCAGGGAGTATTCCATTCGCGCCAAGGAAACTTGAAGCGAGGCTTCTTTGGTATGGGCTCGTTCGGAAAAGATATCGATAATGATCTCCTGTCGGTCGATGACGCAGATTTTCGATTCGCGTTCCCAGTTGCGCTGCTGAGCTGGCGAAAGCTCTTCATCGAAGATGATAACGTCGATGTTTTTCTCGTGGACGAGGTCTATGATTTCCTCGAGTTTGCCTTTGCCGACCAAGAAGGCGGGCGTTGGCTTTCTCAGGTTCACGATCATTCGCTCTCCGATGGGAATATCGAGATTGCGCGTGAGCTCAGTGAGCTCTTCCAAAAGGTATTCGGATTCCTGACGCGTCATCTTCGGCTGTTGAATGCCAACGAGGAGGGCGTTTTGAACTTTCTTACGGTTTTCTTCGAGGTCGAACATTTAGTGATGGAAGGCAGCTTACGGAAGATTTGCTGCGTAAAATAGCAAACAGAAAGTGGATAAGAAAAGTTGCGGAACGGTTTTTAGCCGAGTTCCTTATTGGAATTGCGGGAGTTCAGTCGAATGTACCGACTATTCTGAAAAAATGATTGTTTGATTCTGAGATTCGGTAGGTGAAGCGATTTTCTTCGATGCTAACGGGTAGGGCATCTGGGATCGTGGCCCAGCTTTTCAGATCCGTGCTGGACTCTAGCGTGCTTACGATTGGGGTTCGAGAAAAGGTTACCGTCATAGACAATAATGCCTCTTGTTGGAAGGTTTTCGTTTCGAGCGCTTTCGCATCGATTGTCGTTTGATCGGTGGGGCGTAGTAGGTAGAGACCATTGTCGGAACCCGCGATGATTTCGGAATGCGCATTTATTTGGAACGCTTCGGAGAGGCGAGGGTTGCCAATTGGGTTTACTACGACGGAATTGAGATCTACGACACCATCTATAGCGTTCCAGCCAGCTGCGAAGTTGAGATTGTTCTCAGCGTTGTAGCCTCTTCCGACAGAAACTCCGTTTTCGTTAATGTGGTTTCCAGCGAAGTTATCGGCATTGAGAGCACCTTCGATACCTCCTCCGTAGATGAGCGTTCGCCCGCCCGTTGTAATTACAATAACATGGCCGCTGGCGCTTGCGTGCTCGATTTCTTCGGATTCGCTCTGGGTGAGTGTGATCGATTCATTGACCGAGAGCGTGTCTTCGTTAACGACAAAAGGATTGTATTCGTTGAAAGCCTTCTGAATTACTCCATGGATTGCTCCGGATGTTGACATGAATTCCGGTCGGAGATTGGCAGTATCGAATGGATAATCGATCTTGTTAAAATCGAGCAGTTCTCCATCTCGATATACGAAATATTCCCCGCTGCCGTGTCCTACGATGGCGAGAACGTCCCCGTTGTCGGACACGCCTCTCTGATAGAGGGAATCCGTTCCGTTTAGGAATTTGCCTTCTTGGGCCCCCAGTTCCCAAAGGTAGGCACCTCTCGGACTGCTGGAGTAGGAACCTGTGAGCATTCCCGTATTGGATATTTCTTCAATTAGGACAGATTGAGATTCCACGTAGACTTGTATCCATTCGCTTGCGTTCGGTTTGACCCAGCCGCCGCCAACCCATTTTCCCCAAATAAAAATGTCGCCGCGATCATTGATCCCTGCTCTTGAGACTACCTCTACTGGGGTAATGATTCGCTCCATCCGGTAATGCTGTTGAGCATGGATCGTTGTATGGAAGCAGAGCAGAAGTAGCAGGGAATTGGATAGTTGCATCTATGCGAGATTGATAAAGTGGGGTACTGTGCTTTATGAAAGGTATTGATTTTGCAGTGAGGTGAAGGTTCGAGTTAAATGGTCGGTAAGTTCTTCCAGCAGGTATTCGGATTCCTGACTCGTCATCCTCGGCTGTTGAATGCCCATGAGGAGAGCATTCTAAACTTTCTTACGGTTTTCTTCGAGGTCGAACTCTTAGTTTTGATTTTTGAAAATAGGATAATCGGGTAACAACTCGAGATAGTCGATCGCAGAACGCTTAGGGTGATTTTTAGAATAAAAAGCCCTGCTCCCATAAAGGAGAGCAGGGCTGGTTAGCTAAAAGCTTTTTTGGATACGCATCGCTTACGCGCCGGCTGCGATCGCTGCCTGAGCAGCGGACAGACGAGCTACGGGAA
>JBNMOQ010000078.1:0-17893 GCA_051275055.1 Candidatus Pelagisphaera sp. | reverse complement strand
GACGAATGTGTTGGTCGATTGGAGACCGGTTCCGGGCAACCCCTCGCTTCGACAAAAGCTTGTAGAAATAACAGTCTGCGAATGGTGGGAGGGACAGAGTGTTCGAATACCGGTCACCTTTATCGTGGCGAGTGGAGGAGCTCCGTGTTCCAACGTTTTGTTGATTAACATGCCCTTGGCGTTAAAGCCCGCAACGCCGAAGGGCGTAGCTCTGGAGCTCGTTAAGGAGCACGGAGTTGGCATTGTTATGGTAGGGATGAGTACGATAGAAACAATGAAGCCATCGGGCACGTTGCACCTAGGAATGCGAGAACAGCTATTACGCACGAAGGACCTCCGCTACACGACTGCTTGGATTTGGGGGTTGAGTCAGATGCGCGGTCTCACAGCAGCAATTGCAGAAACAGATGTGTTTAGACCAACCAAGGTTTTAGCAACTGGCGGTTCTAAGCGTGGAATCGCTTCGGCGGTGGCGGGAATTCATGATCATCGATTCACGGCGATTATGCCAATAGTCGCGCCTCCGCTTGGCAATCCTGGTGGCGTTTATGTGCTTGGAACAGGATCTCGGGAGAAAGATGAAGCGAACAGACTATTTCTTAGCGATGTTGGGTCCGGTAAGAGTGAATTGGATACGAGTGTAAAGGGAGTTCTGGAAGACAGAGCCAATCGACGGGCCAATACTCGTGTGACTGTCGAGCAGGCAAAAGAGGCCGGTTGGACGGAAAAAGAAATGCTTCAAGCGAATGATGCCGTTTGGGACGCTTCTCGAATCGTCGATTATCTGCCGCAATTGGAAAAGCGTGGTTTGGAGTTTTTCTATAATGTCGGGACTAATGACAGTGTTACGCCCGCGTTGTTAGAGCTAAGTAAACAATGGGCGGACTTTCCGATCAATATCATACCAGGTGGTCAACACGGAGGACCGGCCACTGCCGGATATACGCGTCGCGTAACAATTCAGCCTGAAGTAGAATCCAATTTGCGCAGCTTTGCTCTTAGCCATTTTTTTGGAAAGCGGGCGGTTTTTGAAACGCCGCAGGTTGTTGGTCTTTGGAATGAACTCCTAAATAGTTTCGATGTTATCGTTCGTTTTCCAGACGGATCAGAACCGGATTCAAATAATTTTTGGTGGTCATTGGATAAAAGCGAACCATTCACTCTTTCCTTTGAGTATGACTCTTGGGAGTCGATTTCGTTGAGCCAAGTTGGAAAATCGGCCTACGTAGGACGCATTACTTTCACGAAGAAACCAGTTCGACTTGATTTTCTGACGACTCATACTTTGAAGAAAGATGGGCTTTCATGGACTCATTCCAGCCCCTATCAGCGTTTTGCCCCTTAGTTCTTCGACAACCGAGAAGCTCCAAAAAAAATGATACCCCCAATTGAGATTAGTAACGCCACTTCCGGAGACCCTAATTCGGGTTCCTCGTCGAATCGCCCAACCCAGTATCGGCATTTCGAAGCTCGGCCGGTTTCTGGCGCGTTGGGCGCTGAAATCGCGGGTGTGGATCTTTCGCAAGATTTAAGTGATGAGACAATCGAGGATTTGCGACAAGCACTACTGGACCATCTCGTCATTTTCGTTAGAGATCAGAAATTGAGTCCTCGGCAGCAAATCGATTTCGCTCGTCGGTTCGGCGAATTAGAAGAGCACGATTTCGTGAAAGGAATGGCCGAGTATCCAGAGATAATTCGCATCTTGCGAGAAGCTGACGAGAAAGGAATGAACTTCGGCGGGGTTTGGCATTCCGATGTTACGCATCAGGAAAAACCAGCGTTGGGATCGATTCTCTATGCCTTGGATGTTCCCCCGTTTGGAGGCGATACATTGTTCGCAAATCAATATCTTGCGTATGAAACCTTGTCTTTGGGGATGCGCGAAATGTTGGATGGATTGACTGCCGTTCACACAGCCGAAGGCCCGTTTGGTCCACAAGGTCGCTCCAAATCCAATTGGCGGAACATGGAAGTTGAAACGAGCGAAAAAGCGCTTGAACAAATGGAGCATCCGGTAGTTCGTACGCATCCGGAGACCGGACGAAAAGGATTGTTCGTTAATGGTACTTTCACCGTTCGATTTAAAAATATGACGCGGAAGGAAAGTCGATCGCTTCTGCGGTTTCTCTTTAAGCATGCGAGCCAAGAAGCATTCACTTGTCGATTTCGTTGGGAACCAGGTTCAGTTGCATTCTGGGACAATCGGAGCGTTATGCATTACGCGCTCGGCGACTATACGGGACATCGTCGCGAAATGTTGCGCGTTACGGTTTCGGGCGATCGGCCTTTTTGAATTTTCAGGTAGTTTAATATGAAATACAGATCGATTTTGATTCTGCTGATCGCGGGTCTTTTAAGTAGTGTTGCAATAGCCGACGATAAACGTCCGAATGTCTTGTTCATTTCAATCGATGACTTGAATGACTGGCTCGGCTGCTATGGGGGCCATCCTCAAGTGAAGACTCCTCATATTGATCGACTGGCGGGGGAGGGCGTTTTGTTTTCCAATGCCCATTGCCAGGCTCCGATTTGCAATCCTTCACGCGTGAGCTTGATTCTCGGTCAATTGCCTTCGACGACAGGGATGTATTTTTTGGCTCCGAATTTTAGAACGGTTGAGAAAACGCAGGATGCTGAAACGCTTTTTCAATATTTTCGTCAACACGACTACTACCTTTCGACGATGGGAAAGATATTTCATGGTAAGGTAGACAAACTTTCATTTGATCACATCGAGCCAGCTAGCGGTTGGCGCCGCCCAGCGAAGAAGATTCATTATACCATTCCAGGGAGTCACCCGGGATGGGATTGGGGAGAAGTCGATGCGCCGGACGAAGAAATGCGGGACTATAAGACAGCAGAATGGGCCGCTAAGGAATTGCCCAAATTGGCAAAGCGCTCGGAACCCTTCTTCCTCGCTGTCGGTTTTAGTCTGCCGCACGTTCCAATTTACGCCTCTAAGAAATGGTTTGATCTTTATCCTCTGGACGAGGTCCAACTGCCGGATGCGATTGCAAATGATCGTGAAGATCTCCCGGAGATTTCTAAAACGCTGACACTCAACCCAACAGGTCCACGTCACGAATGGATGATCGAGAATGACGAAGCTCGACATGCGGTAAGGGCTTATTTAGCGACAAACAGCTTCGTCGACCATTTGGTTGGAATGGTCTTGGAAGGACTCGAAGCGAGTGGTGAAGCGGACAATACTATTATTGTTTTATGGAGCGATCATGGATTTCATTTGGGCGAAAAACAACGTTGGGCGAAACGTACGTTGTGGGAGGATACAACACGCGTCCCATTAATTATCACTGCACCAGGAATGGCAGAAGGAGAAGTGTGTAGTCGTCCTGTTGGACTAATTGATTTGTATCCAACATTGACGGATATGTGCGGATTACCCCCCAAAGCGGATAACGAGGGAGTCTCCCTGAAACGGCTTTTGCTGAACCCGCAAGCTGCTTGGGAGCAGCCAACGTTGACTACCTTCGGTCCAAATAATCATTCGATACGATCGGAGCATTGGCGGTACACGCGATACGTGGATGGAACGGAGGAGTTGTACGATCATCGGAAAGATCCAAATGAATGGACGAATTTGGCGAGCAATCCAGAGTATGCTCAAGTCATGCGCAGGCATCGAACGTCGATTCCGAAACTGAACGCAGTGCCCCTGCCTGGAAGTGCCGGATCGGATTCGCCTTTATATGGAGAAGGTGGAGGTGTTTCATTGAGTGAAGCAATGAAGCGAGCAGCTAGTAAGCAGTAGATCGTTATGAAAAAGAACTATTCTGCCCAATCGATTTCACGTCGTCATTTCCTTTCAGCTTCAGCGGCGGGTATTGCTGCGCCGATGATAGTGCCTTCCAGTGTGTTCGGCTTGGGTAGACGTCCGTCGCCATCCAATCGAATCAATGTAGCGTGCATTGGCTTCGGAACGATTGCCCACAATACTGGACCTGCTTTTCTAACAAATGATCGCGTTCAAATGGTGGCTGTAGCCGACGTGAACCGTAAGTCCGGTAGCTACGGTTACAAGGGAGAGCTAGAAGGCGGTCGGCTCGTTGGAATGCAAATCGCCAATGAGCACTACGCTAATAGTTCGGGAAAAATCAAGTATCGCGGCTGTCGAGCGTATGAAGATTTTCGTGACCTTTTGGAAAATGAGGATGTCGATGCGGTAAATATTTCCAGCCCGGATCATTGGCATGCGGTCATGTCGATCTATTGCGCGAATCGAAAGAAGCATATTTACGGACAGAAACCGCTCGCTCTAACAATCAATGAAGGACGAAAAATGGCGCAGGCGGTTAATCGCAATAAAGTGACTTGGCAGACGGGAAGCCAATTGCGATCCGACGTTTATTTCCGAGAAGCCGTTGAGTTTGTTCGCAATGGTCGTATCGGTAAACTCAGGACGATAAAGGTAGGGTTGCCTAGCGGGCACTCTAATTGGAACCAGAATGGTCATTTGGTTGATCCGGCTCCGGTTCCTGAGGGCTTGAATTTCGATCTATGGCAAGGGCCCGCTCCGACGCGTGACTACCGTCCTGCATTGCTGCCTTTGAACTGGCGCCACAATTACGATTATTCAGGTGGAATGGTGACCGATATCGGCGCGCACCAAATTGACATCGCTCAATGGGCTATGGACATGGATCATAGCGGTCCGATTCGTATCGAGAATATAAGCGCAACGCTACCGCGATCGACTGACGTCTACAATACGGCTACTCACTATCACTTCGAATGCGTTTATGCTAATGGCGTTCGTATGATTGTGGCGGATAAGTCGGAAATCGAGTCCGGCCTCACGTTTGAAGGGGATGATGGAAAGAGTATTTTCGTTGGAAACGGTGGAATAAAGATGAACCCGACAGAGCTGCGTCGCGAGCGAATCCAGGAAAACGAGATTCACGTCTACAAGAGCACTAATCACATCGATAATTTTATTGACGGTATTTATACCGGAAAGTCAACGGTCGCTCCGATCGAAGCTGCTCATCGCACCATTTCGGTTTGCCACTTGGCGAACATAGCAATTCGTCTTGGGCGAAAGTCTCTCGATTGGGATCCCAAGCGGGAACGCATAATCGGGGACGAGGCGGCGGGTGAAATGCTCAGCCGACCTATGCGAGGAGATTGGAAATTGCGCTAGTTCGGCGCATTTCTCTCATTTGGAAGAACGAAGTCGAGTCTTGCCGAACAGTGAAGTATTTGATCCACTTTCGATGCATCTTTAGATGTCCAACTCACTGTTGCTAGAGCTATTAACCCATATAAAGCCCATGCCTACTAAACGCCCTTTTTCACGTCGTAAATTCCTGACAGCTTCGGCTGTTGGTATCGCCGCTCCAATGATCATCCCCGCTAGCGCCATCGGTCGAGGAAAGCGTCCAGCGCCTTCGAACCGGATCAACGTGGCCTGTTTTGGATTCGGAACGATTGCTCACGCGACAGTTCCTGCATTTCTTAGGGAAGACCGAGTACAGATTGTCGCTGTTGCGGATGTGAACCGCTTGTCCGGGAATTACGGATATCGCGGCGAGTTGCAGGGCGGCCGACTGGAGTGTATGCGCATTGTCAACGAGCACTATGCGTCAGCCGAAGGGCGTACGGATTATCATGGTTGCCGGGCGTATGAAGACTTTCGCGAGTTGCTCGACAATGAGGATGTAGATGCGGTCAATATTTCGACTCCGGATCATTGGCATGCTGTGTTGGCGGTTTACGCGGCCAACAAAGGGAAACATATTTACGGACAGAAACCACTGGCGGTGACGGTTGGCGAAGGGCGAAAAATGGTCGAGGCGGTCAACCGAAATAAGGTAACCTGGCAAACAGGTAGTCAGCAGCGTTCCGAAACTTATTTCCGCGAAGCTGCGGAGTTCGTGAGAAACGAGCGCATCGGAAAACTGCAACGGATCGTTATCGGATTGCCAGGAGGACATTCGAACTGGAATCAAATGGGCGAGCGGAAAGAACCCGAAGCGGTTCCGGACGGATTGAATTTCGATCTTTGGCAAGGACCTGCGCCCGAGCGCGAGTATCGTCCAGCGATACTGCCTTTGAATTGGCGACACAATTTCGATTATTCCGGTGGAATGATCACCGACTGGGGAGCTCATCATATCGATATCGCTCAACTGGCGATGGATATGGACCACAGCGGACCAATCAAGATCGACAATATCAAGGCGGAATTGCCCGCTCCTGACGACCTCTACAATACCGCGACTAAATTTCATTTCGAATGCACCTATGCAAGCGGCGTAAAGATGATCGTCGCCGACAAGTCGGAAAATCCGCAGGGAATCAATTTCGAAGGGGAAGACGGAAAAAGTATTTTCGTTAAGCGTGGCGACATTAAGATGAATCCCGTTGAGCTGCGTCGCGAGCGTATCCAAGAAAATGAGAAACACGTCTATAAGAGCACAAATCACGTAAGCGATTTCATTTCAGGGATCTATAGCGGCGGACGGACGGCAGCGCCGATCGAGGCGAGTCATCGTTCGATTTCGATTTGCCATTTGGCGAATATCGCAATCCGTCTCGGTCGTGAATCTCTCGAATGGGATCCAAAGCGCGAACGCGTTATCAATGATGATAAAGCTAATGCAATGCTCAATCGCCCAATTCGTGGCGGCTGGAAGCTGCGTTAGGCGTTAGTGCTTTTTCATTGATTCGGCCTGATCGGATATTGATTTTTTGATTGAGCAGTCTCTTTGCGAAGGGGCTGCTTTTTTGGGGTAATATGGAGTGGGTTATTCGACGCGAGTCCCTCGCGTAGCAACTGTGATTCAGTCGATTTTCAGTTAAGCTATTGTTGGCTTGATCCTTAAGGCTAAATGCTGTTACAAATGGGCATGGGTAATTCTTCGATTCTCGTCGCCATCGTAGCTGCAGTTTTCGCGCTTGGTTTCGCGCTAGCCAAATATAAGGCGATAATGAAGCGAGACGAAGGAAACGATAAAATGAAGGAGATCGCGAAGATGATCCAGGATGGAGCCTACGCATTTCTTAAAGCGGAATACACTTGGTTATGCGTCTTTGTGGGGATTGTTTTCGTTGCCATAGCGATTTCTCCAACGGATCAGGGACTTGGTATTCGTACGGCGCTTGCATTCGTTGGTGGAGCATTTGCGTCAGGGCTCGCAGGTTTTTTCGGAATGCACACGGCAACGCGTTCTGCGGTGCGTACTGCAGAAGCGGCACGCACGGATTTGAAACAGGCCTTAGCGGTTTCGTTTAGTTCGGGGATCGTTATGGGATTTTGCGTGGTTGGGCTGGGGTTGCTTGGAATTGCGGTTTTAGTTTTTCTTTATTCTCAAGGTGGTCCGATTACGGAAGGGGTTTTGGAGCAAGTTCTTGGTTTCAGTTTCGGAGCTTCCTCGATTGCTCTGTTTGCCCGAGTTGGGGGAGGTATTTTCACGAAGGCCGCTGATGTCGGATCCGATCTCGTTGGGAAAGTCGAAGCGGGGATTCCCGAGGATGATCCGCGTAACCCGGGAACCATCGCCGATAATGTGGGCGATAACGTAGGAGATGTCGCTGGTATGGGCGCGGATCTTTTCGAGTCTTATGTGGGCTCGATTATAGCCGCCATGATTTTGGGAGCGGCTTTGTTTGCAGGGCAGGAGAATGTATCGAGCGTTATTCTGTTGCCGATGGCGGTGGCTTCATGCGGAATCGTCGCTTCAGCGATTGGTAGTTTTTTCGTATCCGCAAAAGACGAACATTCACTTCACCTGGCTCTATTTCGCGGTTTGCTTGTGGCATCCCTCATTTCGATGGGAGCGGTCTTTGTATTGACAAAATGGGTATTCGATTTCGAAGGGCTTCGACTCAATGGCCTGGAGGTTGGCGGCATGAATGTGTTTTGGGCCGTAATCGCGGGTTTAGTTGCGGGAGTGGCGATCGGCAAAGTGACGGAGCATTACACAGCCCTGGAAGCAAAACCTGCTCAGTACATTGCCTCGCAATCGAAAACAGGAGCGGCGACTAACATTATCCATGGTTTGGCTACAGGAATGGAATCGGTTGCGATTCCTGTTTTGCTGCTATGTGGAGCGATCTATTTCGCCTACGATCAAGCGGGCGTATATGGAGTGTCGATATCGGCGGTTGGTATGCTTTCCACTTTAGGGATTTCATTGGGAGTGGATGCTTATGGTCCGGTTGCTGATAATGCCGGTGGTATGGCTGTGATGGCAGAAATGCCGGAAGAAGTTCGCACGCGTACTGATGCTTTGGATGCAGTGGGGAATACGACGGCTGCAGTTGGAAAAGGATTCGCCATTGGTTCCGCAGCGTTGACGGCTTTAGCTTTGTTTAACGCGTATTGTGAAAAGGCGATACCGGGTGTGGGTAAGCTGGTTCTCGATATCAACAATTCGGATGTAATGATCGGTTTGCTTCTCGGCGGGTGCTTACCGTTTCTGTTCAGCGCTCTAACAATGAGAGCCGTTGGAAAGGCTGCTGGATTGATGGTCGATGAGATTCGACGTCAGTTTCATGAGATTCCAGGAATCCTCGAAGGAACCGGAAAGCCTGATCCCGCGCGATGCGTTCAGATTTCCACTACGGGTTCGCTTAAGCAGATGGTTATGCCCGGATTGATGGCGCTCGTGATTCCCGTTGCGGTCGGCAAGCTAATGGGAGTCGAGATGTTGGGCGGCTTGTTGGCGGGGGCGCTCGTAACCGGCGTTATGATGGCTATCTTTATGGCGAATGCTGGAGGTGTTTGGGATAACGCCAAAAAATACATCGAAGAAGGACACGAGGGTGGTAAAGGCTCCGACGCTCACAAAGCCGCGATCGTGGGCGATACAGTAGGCGACCCATTCAAAGATACTTCCGGACCAGCTCTAAATATATTGATCAAGCTGATGACCGTAGTCGGATTGGTTTTTCTACCTTGGTTCGTCGGTTAGAACGGCGATCTCTACTGGAGAATTTCTTCTTCGTATAAGACGCGTTGCGATTCTGGCATGGTGATTTCGTGGTCTGAGATTTCCGGCCGCGATTCGCCTGCTCGTTTCATTGCGTCGAGAATCTTGGTTTTCAGATGTGCCTTCACTTGGTTGTGCGAAGCGTATCCGATCAAATTCTGAAGTTCGTAGGGATCGGAATGTAGATCGTAGAGATAGTTTTCGGTGTAGGCATCTGAGCAAGATTCGGTTTCGCCATCAGCGTCCGGAGCGACAATTCCGTATTTCCAGCGACTCGTTCGAATGGCTCGACCGACCTGGGATTCGCTGATCTGAATGAACGCTTCTTGTTTCCATTCGCTACTCTGGCCGCGGAGTATGGGCATGAGTGAGCGTCCTGGCAGAGATTCCGGAGGAGTGATGCCACAGGAGTCGAGGAGCGTTGGAACGAGGTCTACTAGACTGGTGACTTCTTGACGTCGACCGCCTCCGTTGAATCCAGGGCCGCAGAAAGCAGTTGGGACTCTCACGGATGCTTCGTGACCCGAACGTTTGTACTCCGAATTTCGCGTCTTGAAGTGGCAGGCGTGATCGGCGGTGTAGAGAATGATGGTATCCTTGTCTATGCGGAGGCTCTTAAGGGCGTCCATGATTCGGCCGAGAGCCTCGTCCAGGCGCTTGATCATGCCCAAATAGCCTCCGAGGTGCTGTCCTGAGCTGCCTCCAAGAGCTTGGAGGTCCGGTGGCATCCATTTGCCGGTGTATCGCTCGCGATAGCCATCTGGAGGCGGATAGTCGTCAACGTGGTTTTGATGGTGCGGTTCGAGGAAGGAAGTGAAGAGAAAGAAGGGTTTGTCCTCTTTGCTTTTATCATCGACGTAACGAATGATCGCATCGGTCATCGCATCGACGCGATAGCCTGGAAGGTGTACCTTCTCGTTGTCGTTGTTCCAAAGATTGCAATCGTAGGCGTCGGATTGGAATTCGAGGAGGTTGCTTGCCAGCCAATAATCGTATCCGCCACGTTCTTCGGCAGGAACGAAATCGTCTCTCGTGCCTAAGTGCCACTTGCCGATGTAGCCGGTGTTGTAACCGGCTTCATTGTAGCGCTGTGCGATGGTCTTTAGATTCTTGTCGAGGGCGATTCCGTTGCGCCAGCTGCCGGTTTGGGTAGCATAGAGTCCGGTTTGAAGACAGGAACGAGCTGGGCCGCAGACTGGCTGGCAAGTGATCGAATGATCGATGTGAGTACCGAAATTGGCCATTCGATCGAAATTCGGCGTGACATCCAATGGATTGCCATGCGCTCCGCAAGTGTCCCAGCGTTGCTGGTCCGTGAAGAAAACGATCACGTTCGGTTGTTTGCTCATAATAGGGGGGGACGAGTATCGTAATCTCTATTACGCTCGTGCAATAGTCTGGGGATGAAAATTGGTTCGTGGAGCGATTGCAAGGCGCATTTGCTGACTCTCGATTCGATTGGGCCTTGAGAAAGTTCTTATGCTAGTTCGTTTTGGATGCATGTCAGATCAATTGCTCAAAGGACGAGTCGCGCTAATCACAGGAGGAGGGCGAGGTCTTGGTCGCGCTATTGGACTCGGCTATGCGGCAGAAGGGGCTACAGTCGTAGTGTGCTCTCGCACGGTAGCCGAGGTTGAAGAAACGGTTTCACTGATTAAGGCGAGCGGCGGAGAAGCTATTGGCATCGCGGCAGATCTATCGCTGGAATCGGAGTCAGGACGAATTATTGACGAAATCGAAAAAGCGCTTGGGAAACTTGATATCGTATTTCTCAACGCTGGAGGCAATTCGTGCGGCGCTCGCGAGCCAATCGAGACGGTTGATTCGAAGGCCTGGATCAAGACGATAGAAATCAATTTGTACACCGCATTCCATGTCGCCAAAGCATCGATACGATTGCTGAAGCAAAGCGACAATGGAAAGATCCTCACTATGGGTTCTGGAATGGGACGAAGACCGAATGGACAAAGTTCAGCTTACAGCGCTTCGAAGGCTGCGTTGTGGATATTGACTCAATCGTTATCGATCGAACTCGCTGAATATGGGATCACTGTAAACGAAATGATTCCGGGGCCAGTGAAATCGAACATTCCAGACGGCGAAGATTTCGAACCCTACTTGATCGAAAAAGGAGACTGGAAGAACGAGTGGATGAAGTGTTCTGAGAATGTTGTTCCTCTGGCTGTTTTTTTAGCGAGCCAACACGAATTTGGACCGTCCGGACAGAGCTTCGCTCTAAATAGAAGGATTCTTTGATTGAACGTCGCTTCCCTTTATCCTTGGCGAGTGAATCCTCGCCACCACCGATTCATTAGCGCTTTGAAATCTTCAAGGATGAGATAGGCGCAAGGGACGAGAAGGAGAGTGATGAATGTTGCGAAAAGAACACCGAAGGCAAGCGATGTGGCCATAGGGATAAGGAATTGAGCTTGAAGGCTACGTTCGAGTAAAATTGGAGCTAATCCGGCGAAAGTAGTAATTGAAGTTAGAATGATCGCTCGAAAGCGTTGGCTTCCTCCAACGTGTACAGCTTCGAATAAAGACATACCTTCACTGCGAAGACGGTTTATCCGTTCTACTAATACGAGCGAATCATTCACGACAACACCGGCCATCGCGATTATTCCAAGGAGCGAGAGAAGGCTTAAGTCCTGGAAGGTAATAAAATGTCCATAGATAGCTCCGCCGATTCCGAACGGAATTATAGAGATTACAATGAGCGGCTGGAGATAACTTTTGAAGGGGATCGCGAGCAACGCGTAAATTAGGATCATGACAAGAAGCATCCCGCCAATAATTGCCGGTATTGACTCTTCCATGTCTTTCGCCTCACCGCCCTTTAGTGACCTTACTTCTGGGTATTTAGCCAGAACCCTGCCCAATATGCTGTCGGGATCGTCAGGGGATTTTCCATACAACGCTGCGTTGATGGCATCGGTGTTGGCTACGTTCTTATCGGCATCGGCTTGGACGTTGATGATGCGTTGGCGGTCCAATCTGGAAATCGCTGGATAGCCTACACCATAGTTAAGATCAGCGACTTCCGAGATAGGGATACGTGAACCGTTAGGAGCGACGATGCGCATTGACTCTAAGTTGCCGAGCGATTCGCGTTCTTCTTTCGGGTAGCGAATCATGACGCGTACGTCTTCTTTGTCGCGTTGGACACGTTGGGCTTCAGCTCCGTAGAAAGCGTAGCGAATCTGGCGTCCAAGGTCAGCTGAAGTGAGACCAAGCGATCGAGCATTGTCTTTCAGCGTTACTTTTAGCTCTCGTTTTCCTTCAGCGTACGTGTCGCGAATATCGAGAAGACCTTCGAATTGCTTGAGCTCCTCTTGGATTTCCATGGAGGCTGATTTGAGATCCCGGAAGTTTCTACCGGTTAGGCGAATATCAACGGGAAGACCCACGGGACCGGCGGCGCTAGATAGGAAATTTAGTTTTCTGGCTCCTGGTATTTCGCCCACTTTTTCCCGCCAACGTTGGGAGATTTCATCCGCGTTAGAATCGATAAGTTCGGCCTTCGATAATTCCAGTATGATGGAAGCTACATTGCCTCCACTGCTAAATGAAGCTGGGCCGGGCCCACCGGCCAAGACACTGTATCCGAGGAATGCGGCTCTGTTTTTTACGGGATCTATGAATCCTTTGGCGGTTTCCTCCTCAGAGATTTCCGTCAGGGCATCTTCGATACGAGTAAACGCTTTTCGAGTTTCCGACAATGGCGTACCTTCAGCCATATTCAATTCTACGAAAATATAGTCAGAAGGGACATTTGGAAAAAACACGAATCGAATTGCTCCGGAAGCGACCAGCGCAAAGGAAACGATCAACATTGCAACGAATACGGATAGGGTCACCCAGCGAAACTTAAGCGCTCTATCGAGGGTAGGCATGTAGACGTTTTGTATGAAGCGTTCTAGCCCGTCTGAAAATCGTCTCTGCCAGCGAGAGAATATATTGAGATTTTCGCGGCCACCCTTGTCGCCGACATTGCAGAGGGACAGGTGGTATGGGAGGACCAGCTTACTCTGAACAAGCGAGAAAAGAAGCGTAGGGATCACGACGATTGGAATGACGTACATGAACTTCCCAATCATGCCCGGTAGGAAGAACACGGGAATAAACGCAACGGCTGTAGTTATGACAGCAAACGTCACCGGCATCGAAACAAGCTTAGCTCCACGGACTGCGGATTCAACTCCGGGGCCATTCTTTTGGAACTCCGTAAAAACGCTTTCGCCTACGACAATGGCGTCATCAACAACGATTCCTAATACAAGGATAAAGGCAAAAAGGGAAAGCAGATTGATGGAGATTCCAATCATCGGCGCAATCGCGATGGTCGCGAGGAAACTGACCGGAATTCCGATTGCTACGAAAAACGCGAGCGATGGACGAAGGAAAATAGTCAGAGTGATGATGACCAAGATGAATCCGATGAGGCCATTATCAAGGAGCATGTCTATACGACCTTGAAGGTAGAATGACGAGTCGCTCCAGGCTTCCAGCTTCACGCCATCGGGAAGCCATGTTTTAGAGGCGTTTTCCACGTATTCGTAGACTAACTTCGAAATCTCAAGAGGGTTTTCGGAGCCAACCTCTCGAACCAGAATTATACCTGCGGGCTTTCCGTTGAACTTGGTGATCATGTCCTGATCAGCAAAACCGTCCTTTATCGTTGCAACGTCGCCAAGGTAGAGTTTGCCCCCATCTGGATTGCTGAGAAGGACGATGTTTTGAAAATCGGCTCCGACGTAAGCCTGTTCTTTGGTTCTCAGCGAAATTTCGCCACCCTCCGCTTTGATAAGTCCTCCGGGAAGATCTAGTGAATTTGATCGAACGGCCTGTACTACCTGATCGAAGGTGATATCGTAATTACGTAGTTTGAATTCCGATACCTCGATAGAGATTTCGTAATCGCGGACACCTTGAACTTCTGCCTGACTAATGCCTTCGAGTTCTACGATTTCATCACGTACGCGTTCGGAGATTTTCTTGATTTCCTTTTCGCTAGCGTCGCCATATACGGATACGCGAATGACGTCTTTTTGAATGAGCGGTTCGTCGACAATAGGGCGTTCCGTATCGACCGGAAAGGAGATAATCGCATCGACTCTCGATTTAATGTCGTCTTTTACTTTGGCGAGGTCGTAGCCCTTGTTAATAGTGGCAGTGACCGCTCCGTAGCCTTCTTGTGCTGTAGAGCTGATTTCTTTGATGCCGTCGACGGCTTGAATTGCTTCCTCGATTCGGATTACAACCGATTCTTCAACTTCCTCAGGCGAGGCTCCTAGATAGGGCACTCGAACTGTAACTAAATCCAGTGAGAATTGCGGGAAAAGTTCACGCTTAACCGTCAAGTAAGACGCTATCCCGCCAAAGACGAGGATGAGCATGACAAGATTGGCAGCGACTCCGTTTCGTGTAAACCAGGCTATCATTTGCGTATGATTGTTTTAACGGTTACTACTCTTTGTCGAAAGACTTAAGGTCTATCGACTCGGGCTCGATTTCGAGTTGCATTCCCATCACGGCGTATTCGAGCGCCGTGAGACAGATGCGATCGCCATCCTCCAGGCCATCAGTGATAATGGCCCATTCCGTATCCGTTTTGTAGACCTCCACGGTTTTGAATTTTAATCGGTTCTCTTTGTCTACGATGTAAACCGTATTGTCTTGTCGAAGTGCTTGACGCGGAATCTTTATAGCTGCAGGAAGGTGTTTTCCTTCGATCGTTGCGTCGATAAAAAGTCCAACTTTAAGGGGTGGGCGATTGCTACCATTTTTCTTTTCGTACGGAGCGTCGATTTGAGCGACGACATAGGAAAGACGAGTCCGCGAGTCGATTGCTCCTTCGGTCCGGTCGATAACGCCATCCCAAGTGAACGTTTCGTTACCGAATCGGGCGCTGATTGATACCTTTGGTTTTGATATCGTGTGAGCGGCGTTGCTATAGGCTTCAGGAAGATCGAGGTATTGAATATCGCTCAACGCGATGGGTAGTCGAATCTCCGCTGTATCGGTCGAGTAAATAAGAGCGAGTTGGCTTTGTCTCGTTGATACCATTTGTCCTACGTCGACGAATTTTTCTCGAATGCGTCCGTCGTAGGGAGCTCTAACGATTGTTCTGTCGAGGTCTCGTTGGGCCATTTCTACGCCGACGTTGGCAGATTCCAAACGAGCCTTGGTCATTTCCAGTTGTGGCTTGCGTAGAGCGAGGTCCGAGCCTTCGCCCTTACCAAGTTCGTTCCAATCTTCGATCGCTTGTTCCGAAAGCGCCTTCTCTTGTTCGTAAGCAAGTTTAGCTTCAGCGTAACGACTTTTGGCCGTAGCGAGATTTCCTCGGTAGTCGATAGGATCGATTTCGATGAGGGGATCGCCTTTCTTGAAATAGCCTCCTGCAAAAAATGAATTCGAAATCGACTGAATGCGACCAGAGACCTCGGCGATAAGCATCGTTTCGGTTCGTGATTCGACGGTGCCTTGACTTTTAGCCTCGACCGTAAGCGGAGCCGATTCCGCTACGAAGATTTCCACTTTCGGGAGAATCGTGATCGCCTCTTTCTTTTCGGCTTTGTCGAGCGAGAGTACCGCCACAATTGCTGAGGTAATCGCAGCTAGGACGATAATGACCGGCAATATGTATTTTATAAACCAAACAACGGATGAATCCTTTTCTTGGGACATGTTACAATTTGTTTTGAATCTAAATTATGGTGACAGAATTCTGGAATTACCGATTCCAGTTTTTGTATGAAAATTATTCGAAATCGCCTCCAAGAGCCATATGCAGGTTGATGCGGTTTTGGAGACGTTGATTCTGAACGGAAATGAGTTGGCTGGCGCTATCATCGGCCCGGCGCTGAGCATCGAGTAGCGTTGTGATGTCGATGATGCCGCGTTCGTATTGGTCCCAAGCGAGGTCTTCCGCTTTTTCGTTTTCGTAGGCGGCGATTGCGGTATCTTCTGAAAGTTGAGCTAGGTCGGATTCCGCAGAAATGGCATTTTCGACTTCTTGAAAAGCACCGAGGGCAACGTTGCGGAATTGAGCGAGTTGCGATTCGGCCTGGGCCTTTGCTTGATCGCGTTCGGCTTGAAGGCGGCCAGCGCTAAAAACGGTCGATGCCAAGTCTCCGGCGACTGACCAAATTGAAAAATCGGTATCGAGCAGATCTTTGAGTTGATTGCTGGTCGTTCCGGCGCTCCCAGTGAGGCTTAGCTTTGGTAGCCAATTGCGATTGGCTACTTGGCTGTGAGCAAGGGTGGCGGCTAGTCTGCGTTCGGCAGCGTAAAGGTCAGGTCGACGCGCGACGAGAGCGGATGATAGACCTGAAGGGATTGCACTCGTGATTTCGGGAAGCGAATGATTGCTGCTTTGTTTAGCGGATGGATAGCGTCCGAGCAAAATCTCCAAAGTTCGTTTTGAGTTGTTTAGGGCTGTCTTTCGCTGTTGGGCCACAACTCGACTACTGGCTGCCTGAGCTCGCGTAAGGCGTAAGTCTAAACTGGTTACGAGACCGCGTTCATAGCGTTTTTCTAGAGACGAAAGTTTTTGTTCGAGTGACGTCGAAGAGTCTTGGGCGAGTAGCCATTGATTGTTCGATTCCAATAAATTGAACCACGCTTTACCGACTTGCCCGGCGATTGAGAGTTTTAAGGCTTCAACGTCAGCTTGGGCTGCTTCCCAATTGGCTAAGCCAGCTGCATGCGATTTTCGAAGTTTTCCCCATAGGTCGACCTCCCATTGCGAACCGAGTGAAAGGGAATGCGTTTCACTATCGATCTCTTGGAAATTCAGGAAAGAAAGACGACTTTGTTGACGAGCGGAGTTAAGTCCAAGAGAAGCGTTTGGAAGCTTAAAGGATCCGGAGATCCGAGCAGCGGCATCAGCTGCTCTCGCATTAGCTCTGGCAGCTTCGAGCCCGATATTCGATTCGAGTGCCTCAGTAATCAAGGCTGTTAGTGTGTCATCGCCAAATTGCTTAGCCCAATGCGATGAAGGATCGTCGATTGAAGGCGTTGTGACTTCGAGCGGTTCTTCCCGGCCAGGAATAGAGACCTTTTCCGTAACTAGGGGAGTGGTAGCGCATCCCGTAATCGCAAACGAGAAGAGTGTAAGACAAATTCGAGTTAGCATCTTGTATCAGTTTGTTGGATTCACTTCAGATACGGCTTTCAGACCAGCTGAAATAAAGGCGACAAGGTGATCGACCAGGCCGTCTACATCATTGAGGTCTATCTGGCCTCCAGATACGATACCTAGACGAGTATGTTGCATCATTGCTCCAACTATTGAGCATGTTAGAAAATGCATTCCGTAGGCGATTTTATCAAAATGAGGATTTCCAAGGGAGTCGGAGATAGCGCTTATGAATTTCGGAAGAATGTCTTTTAGTAAGTCCTTTTGAATATCCTTCATAAAATCCCGCTCTTCCGCCATTCCCTTGCCCATGGCCCGCATGAAATGAAATTTGTTACAACTCTCGCTGATAAGCGTGGAGAGAAGGGGGCGAACGATAATGTCGACGACTTGTTCTAGCGGAAGCGGTTTCGATTCGTTTTTTGCGAGCGCTTCATCGAGCAGTTCTATCCTGACCGCATTTATTGGCTCTATATGAAAAAGGATCATTTCCTTGTACAGTGCTTCTTTGCTTCCGAAGTGGTAGTTAATAGCGGCTATGTTGACGCCAGCTCGATTCGTTATTTCCCGTATGGAAGCTCCAGCGTAACCCATTTCCGCAAACTCGATTTCAGCGGCTTCGATGATTTTTATCTGCGTTTTGGTTAGGCTCATTATCAAACGATTGATTGAATCAAACGATCGTTTTAAAAATGGCAAGAAATTTTTCTAAAAATTTTAGAACAGGCGCATTTGCTCATTGTTCTAGGAGCGATTAGTCATTCATTCCCTGGTGATCTTCCTTCAATTGCTC
>JBNMOQ010000077.1:0-18160 GCA_051275055.1 Candidatus Pelagisphaera sp. | reverse complement strand
CAAGGCCTTGAGCATTGCGCGTTCCGTAGGCAAAGACCGTCGGCAGGGCACCATAGCGCTCCAAAGAATTGTACGGGTTGTCCTCCACTGGTCGACCATCGTCGTGAATGCGGTGAAACTTGCCTTCGGGGCGAGATAGGTTCTGGGCATCCAGTTTCCGGCCCCGGTCGCCAATCGAGAAATAGAGGTTCTCACTATCATCGAACACCATTCGCGAACCGAAATGATCTTTGATTTCGGTGTAGTCCTCCGGTCGCGGATCATAGACTGCTTCCTCATCGATCCATTCGTGATTTCGAATTCGGCCCCGAACGATGCGGGTCGACCAAGGGCGCTTTACTTTGCCCGGTGGGATATCGGGCGCTTCATGGATGTAGCAAAGGTAGATCCAGCCGTTCTCAGCGTAACGCGGGTGGAGGGCGACATCCATGTACCCAAACCCCTCGCGCTGGCCAGATGATTGACGCGCAGGAGAGGGTGTTCCGCTTATCGGCTCGGGTAATACCTTGCCATCGACCATCAGCCTGAGTTGACCAATATTCTCCGAAAACACGGCTGTCCGCTCGTCTATGAATTCTATCCCCCAGGGCTGTTTCAAACCTTCCGCGAGGACTTCGACCTTTAGGTTGTAATGCTCGGTTTCGGAACGCTCCTTGGGGGGCGGCGGTTCGACTCCCATTTCCTTTTCCTTTTCGAGGATGTAATTGAGGACCGCATCGATTTGCGGGTCGCTGAGGACTTCTCCCCAGGCAATCATCTGCGTACCGACAATACCGAATTTGATATTGTTTCGGTGCAGGGCGTAGTACGAGCCGTAGTTCCACATTCCGTCCAAAAAGCCAGGGAATTGCCCGCCCTCGAGGTTAGCACCGTGGCATTGGGCGCAATAGGTGGCATAGATATCGTCGCCCTTGCTTAAATCCTGCGACGAGGCAGACGGCGCGATCCATAGAATGGGGATTAGGGAAAGAAGGAATAATCGCATTACCAAAACGAGATAGAGCCCTTAGTTATATCGCACAAGTAAAATTAATGAAACCCCCTGATCGGTATAACTTGTGCCAAAATTGTGGGCACTGACAACAACAGCGGTTTGAGCTACGCAGGGTTCGAGCAAGGCTCGAAAGGGATGAAGTTTGTGTTGAAAAATGGAATACGAGTTTTAATCATTGATTGTTTTTCGCTTCGCTGTCGCCTGTGGCTTCGGTACACTGATGATGAATTGTAGGATGGGTCGGTGCCCCGTCGTTTTGGTTGAGTTGTCGCCTCATTCCGACTGTGCCAAGGCTACGACGAACAGGCTAATACGACCTACAGGGAGAGGAGTGAAAGGTGGTGGTGGTTCTATTCCAGTAAGAAAAAGTATGCTCTTTTTCTTAAAAAAATGAATTATAAATTATATGCAAATTATTGATTGATAGGTTATAAGGCATGTTTTTTGAAAACGAGGGGTTAAGTGTTCTCACCAATCCATTTTTAAGATATCGCTTGTGCTCCTGCGTGGATGGGTCCGGTCTTTCGTCCGGAGGCAAGCGATGAAGGGGACGAATGAAAGTGTCGCTTGGTAGGGCCGCTCGTTTCTGTAAAGTATCTATACATGGTGGACAGGTGTTCGGAGACATGGAAGTCGCATCTATTGCTGCGGTTGCTAGGGACGAGCAACCCTACCAAGTTATCGTTGCTGAATAAGAGGTGACGGAGATATTCGCACCCGCGATGACGGGTTTATTCATGGGTCGGTTGACTTCTGGATAGATTGAAGTGTATGATTTGGGTCTGTTTTGGTATGAAAAGCATGCTGGTAGTTGTCTGGTCCTTATTAGCCGCGTTTGTATGTGGTTTCTCCGCGTGGGCGGAGGAGGGTGCTGTCTTCCAGTATCGTCAAATCGATGTTCCTTCTGGATTCATAGCGACGAGCGGGGATAATGCATTTGGTGGGGACATTCGGATTGGCGATCTCAGCGGCAATGGCGTTTGCGATCTCGTGGTCTTCCGAAGCGCCCAAGGGGGCGATGTCAGGAAAAACGATGGAGGTATCAAACCCTGCTATATCGCGGCCTTCGATATCGATGGAAATCCGCTTTGGGAGCAAGGCGAGGGTGGCGAGCAACCGGTTCGTCCTGGTCCGGTTTCCGTGTATGATTTCGATGGAGACGGTAGCTCCGAAATTGCCTGTCTGTGGCATCGACCCGATACGAACCACCCAACTGACTGGCTCTCGCTTTCTGACGTGGTAATTCAAATACGAGATGGAAAGACGGGGCGCATTTTGCGCGAACGAGCCATCCCGGAAATCGCATCTATTCGAACGAGTAGTCCAAGTCACAATACGTGGCCGCATCAGAGAATCCTAGTTGCCAATTTTCGCGGATTGGATCGCCCCCGTGACTTGTTGCTTAAGGCAGGCGATACTTATGTCGCGCTCACCGATCAACTAGAGGTTCTGTGGACTTACCAATATCGTCTGAAAGACGATGGTAATTTCCCTCCCAAGTTCCCTGCAGTGGGGGACATGGATGGCGACGGCAGAGACGAAGTCTATGGGGGCTATTTTTTGCTCTCTCCCGATGGCAAGCCGCACTGGACGCAGGAAAAGGCGCAAATTATGGATTCGGTGACGATCCATGAATGGGATTCTCCAAACGTTCGAGCGATTAGCTCGGGGACTCCTCAGGTAATGGGATTTGATCTTAATCCGATTCTTAGTCTCGGCGATGAAATCGTCCCGCATGGTCAGGAGCTGCGTGTAGCCGATTTTTCAGCCGCTAGTCCTGGGCCGGAATTGGCAATCCGAAATCACGGTCACGAGGCTCACCTCGTCGTCGTGGGAAGCAGCGGAAAAATTCTGCAGGATTTCGATCTGAACGAAGTGCCTAACAATACGGGAATGGAGAGCGTTTACCTGCAGGGTCCCGATCGAGTCGCATTGCTGTTCAACGGAGGCCTACTGTGGAATTTGGAAAATCGTACGTCGGTTGCGCTGCCCGATCTTCCGGCAGCGAATGGAAAAGGGGTTCACCGTATGGGATTTTATCACGCAATCCCCGCCGAAATAACCGGAGATGGCAAAGAAGACCTTGTCGTTTACGATCCTACCTCAACGAGCGTATTCATATATTCGATGGATTTGCGTACTCCGGCTTTGGGTGAAGGCTCATGGTTTACGGCTGGCCCTCGGCAGTACAATCCGCGTCTGATGGACTGAAAGCTAAGGATGAGGGGTGAAGGGTTTAAATCTGTCGTCCGGGTCTTATTTAATGAAAGCTGTTGATTGAGAGGTTAAAGCTGTGTTTATGGTAATCAACACCCTTATCGCTGAAGCATGAATACATACGAACGTCTTTTTGGAGCAGGCCCACGGGGGATTCTGATCAGCTTCGTTTTGTTTGTAGCAGCCTGGGAACTAGAGCCTGTGGTGAGTTTGCCAGCGATCACCGATAACGATTGGGTCCGCTGGGGAATCTTTGCGTTAAGTATCGCTGGAGCGCTTGTCTTGGCTCTGTGGAGCATGAAGGGACTTTCTCCAGCCGCGCGCGGCAAGACTCTCGCCGCGACTGGAGCTTATCGATACTTTCGTCATCCCCTTTATGCCACCCTCGTATCCTGTTTTCATTTTGGCCTAGCCGTCCTGCTCAACAATTGGATCTACCTTCTATGGGCTGCTCTGACCTACTGCATTTGGCATTGGAATATTCGCAGCGAAGAACGTTTGATGAGGCGTGCATTTCCCGATGAGTATGAAAAATATTGTCAGGTAACGGGACGGTTTATTCCAAGACTAGGAAGTTTCAGACAGCACAGGGAAAGGTAGTAGGGATATGGGTTTAAACCACGTCACTGATGTACACTGATGAGGGGTTTTTGAAGGATGAATAATAAGAAATACGGATTTTAACCACTGATTACACTGATGTGCACTGATGACGAGTTGTAGGATGGGTCGGTGACCCGTCGATCTTTAAGGGTTGTCGACTTAGCGAAACGACCTGCAGTTATTCCAGGAGGATGAACCTATTTCTCGCAGGGCGAGAACTTATTGGGCCCGCGAAGCGGGGACACAAGGCACCGTCTCGGCGGGGCCGTTGTTTAAGAACTCACCATTGGGTTTTTAACAATGCATCCGTCTTCGTGTTGTTCTGACTAAGCGTCGAAATTCAGTATCGGAGATACTGCGTTCGAGCGGATTCATACCAAGATTCGAACGTATCCATTTGTTTGAGGATTATCTCGATCGATAGATTTTCTTCTGCGACTTTGCGGAGCGAGTCATTGCCGTAGAGTAAATCGATCGCGGGTACCGTATCGATAAATTCGTAGGGTTGTGTTCGCCATTTGAAATCGTCGGGGAATGCTTTGGCTGCGCCGACTAGCAGGGCTATCCCAAATCGGTAGGGTTTGAATGCGAGCCCGTCGTGCACGTGTATCTGAACCCCACGGCAATTTTCTCCTGCGTGTTTTTGGAAGGTTGGAGTGAACTGAGACTTTCCACGGTCTCCCCATAGAGACTGATGATCTCGATGCCCGTTTCGTTATCGTTTTCGTCGGGCACGGAGACCATGTCTTGCGCGGCCCCGAGGAATCCGTGCTCCGGGGCAAATAGCTTGGCTAGCTTGCAATGGCGACTGCGATTGAGGAGGTTGACAAGGTGGATTCCGCTCCTGTCCACGGTGGCCTGATTTGCAAGGACGCCGATGGTGGCGCCCTTGAGGAAGGCGAAGTCAGCTGTGGCTGCGATATCGATCCCGGGAATAACGTTGGCCATGGGGTGAATCGGCATCACTCTCCTTTTAGATAATTGTCCAGAAATGACAGGATTTGGCCGTAGCCTTTGATTTGGTTTTCTTTCTTTCGGAAACCGTGGCCCTCGTCGGGGTCTTTGACTTCGGGCTACAAGCCTGAAATAGAGTTAGAGAGAGAAGCGCAGCGGTGGTGACGAGATTATTTTTCAAAGTAAACATTCCATGTTTTGGGTTGGAGTTGGGGTGATTCTCGGGCCTTATTAGACTGAGCCATCTGTAACAGTCCTTACACATTAGGAATGTCGAAAATTGCAGTGCATGTAAATGGTTTACTTATTGGGTGGAAGTAAGGAGCCAAGATCTTGCTATTCTTCGGTAGAATGGCTAATTCTCTAATATGAATGTTAGACTACCCCTGATTGTTGCGCTTTTTCTGGCGATGCCTTTGGCTCATTTCGGTCAATCGGAAAAGCAAATCGAAAGTTATTTCAAACGCTTCTCTGAGGCGGACGCTAACGGCGATGGTAAGTTGACACGCGAAGAGGCAAGGGTTCATCGCCAAGACGCGCGACAACCACAGCAACGAAACGCGCGAACAAAGGCCGATCCGTCCGAGGGCGATAATCTCGCATCGCGATCGCATATTCCGGGAGTGAAAATTTCCGAGTCCGTTTCGCCTGTAAAGGAAGTGCAGCTGGAATCAGCGGACGGGGTGGATTTGAGTTTTGTCTATCGGACTCCGCCAGGAAAAGGTCCGCATCCAACGATTTTGTTTTTCCATGGAGGCGGTGGGAAGTCCAACTTGCAGGGCCTTAAAAGCAATTTGTTGAGCCAGCCGATTCAGACGCGCTTTCTTGAGAAGGGATTTATAACCATCGCTTCAACAAGAAGGCCGTATTGGAAAACCAAAGACGGGAGTCCATCAGGATTTTACGATGCCATAGATGATGCTGCAATGGTCGTGGAAAAAGCGAAAACGCTTCCTGGCGTGAATCCGGATCAAGTGGTCCTTTATGGAGGAAGCGGGGGAGGGATTCTGGCAATCGCCACCGCGTCGAAAGTCGATCTTGCATGCGTCATCGCGGGAGAGCCTGCGAGCGTCATTCCTCTAGATCCCAAAGAAGGGCAGGAAGCGAGCCCTGCGGATTACCGTGTTCTTATGGAGGATCCCGGAAAGCGTTATACGCCAGCGAAGAAGAAGGAGATGCGAGCATGGATGAAGGATATCGATTGCCCAGTGCTCGTTCTGCAAGGCAAGCATGTCGACCTCTATAATACCAATTTCGAAATCCTTATCCCCGAAATGAAACAACTAGGGAAAGACATTTCGAGTATCCACTATCCAGGAGTCACTCACGGCTTTTATTGGGGAACCGTAAAAACTGGAGCAACGCTTGAGACAGTGGAATCGATCATGAAAGATGTTACTACTTATATTGGAAACCGGATGGGCGAGTAGAGAATTGTAAGATACGTCGTTTTGAACGAGCTGATCGATTGTAGGGCGGGTCGCTGACTCGCTTTCCAAATGAAATGTCGCCTCAGCGAGACGACCGACAAAATGAATTATTGGACTTAACCTCGTAGTCTCATGAATTCTACAACGATAACCTCGCAATCTGTTAATGATGTGCTTGGTGGATGACAATTGATTCCGTTTTCATAATGTCACCTAAAGTGGCCTTGCAATAGTCTTAAGTAAGGCTCACCTACAGATGGAATGGTCAGGGTCGCCAAAGGCGACATAGGTGTCGCTACCGCTACAACAGGTTTTATTGTTTTCGGACCAGTCCGGCCCTCTTAAAACCTTTTCGGCATTAGCCGACCTGTATCCGCGAAGCGGATCCTGAGAATCAGATTTCAGTCGATTGATGAAACGTCTGGGTTAAGTTGAGACAAATACACTACGCCGCGCTGCGACGTAGCTACGCGAGAGACTCGCGTGGGGTCTGCAATGACGATTGACCGGATAGACTTAAATTGCCGCTAATGTGCAACGGCGGGGTCATCTATTTCGACATTGATGGACCCGCTGCGATGAGATCAGCCGTACCCTTTAGTAGAACAGAAATCTCCGTATTATCTCAGTTCGATAATAGCTATATCATTGGTTCCGGTAGCCATCTCAATTGAAGAGGCTAGCGAAAGCGATCCGTTTGATTTGATTTGATAAATTGAGAGTTTATTGTCTCCGGAATCTTTGACGAGTAAATGTTTGCCGCTTGGCGAGACATCCAGCTTCCAGGGAATGTCTCCGACTTTGGTTCGGGCGATTGGGCTAAGTCTGCCATCTGATTCTATTCGAAAAGTGAATACGCTGTCTTCATCGCCCGCAAAGTCACGGACTGCGACGAAGAGCATTCTTCCATCGGGGGACAGGACAAGATCGGAGGCATGCAGGTCACGTTTTCCTTGTTCGAAGGGGGATCGCCGCGACATAGTGATCGCGTGTTGTCGGTCGGTTAGCTGACCGTCCTTTCCGATTTCGTACACGCTTACGCCCAGTTGTTGTTCATTGCTAAAATAGGCGATCGGCAAGGACGGATGATAGGCGACATGTTTCGGGCCGAACATTGCGGGAGGATTCGCGTTGAACGGTTCGAGCGAGCTTAGCTGGCCGGTTGATTCGTCAAACGAGTACTGAAAAAGCGCATTGCTGTTTTTTACGCAAGGGATGTAGACGAACCGGTTGTCTGGTGTCGTCAGTATGCAGTGAGCTTCCTTGTTGGGAGAGTTTTGCGAGTATATGGATTCGCCAATTTTTCCCGCTTTATCAATGGGGTAAACGGCGGTTGCTCCGGTGCCATAGTGCACCGTCATGTAATATCGTCCACTACGGTCGACGCTAGTGTAGCCTGCTGGCTGCTCGAGCGTGGACGTCGCGACTAAGTTCATGTAGGAGTTTTTTGAGACTTTAACAGTAGCGACCGCTGGCGTCTCTTTGCTCGCTCCGTTGATAACGAGGAATTCTCCGTTAGGGTGACGCGCAATGCCCGCTGGTGGGAATGGGAGCGGTAGTGATTGTTCCCGTATTATGGAGACTCCGCTAGCGGATTCACGAAACGAAATACTCAGTAATTGTTGATTCGGTCTGTCGGGCACAAATACACTGAAGGTATCGTTCCCGTGCGATTCGGGACCGCTAAGTAAAAGGAGAGTGCAGAGTGAAATGAAGCGAATCATATTGTGACGCAGGATTTCTCTAAAACGCTGTCGGGGCAATATTGATTATCCAGTGCATCGCCTAAATTTTCTCGTTCATACTCTTTGATGCAGTGAGCGACCTCCGAAAACTACGGATAAGAGTCTATTTCCCTTTAGATAAACTCCTCGAAGCTGATCACAGACTCCGAGATTGGCTGAAACAAGTAGCGGGCGGTTTCCGACCGCTGCTTTGGAAAACATTTACTGAATCAAGAATTCAAAAACAATGGACTGGCTAGACTGTAGGTTCGTTTTGCCAATTCTTGAATCGGGTTTAATCTTCAGGTTTTCGATTTTCGCTCGATTTCAGAATCAGGTTCCTTCACGTGGGTTACGCCATGGATAAAAGCCCCGCCAACGAATAGAAGAGTGATGCAGAAACCGAGTAATAGTAGTATTTTATCATCCATTACGACCTCCTCCTGCCAAAATTAGAGAACCCGCTGAGCATATTGAAGGGACCCAAATCCCAACATACATGCCTTGTTCCTTGCTCCCCGTGAACCATAGGGAAACGGAAAGGAGAAGGGAGAGCCCCGCTGCGGCGAAGAAGAGCGCTTTCGCTTTTTTTATATTGTTTGGTTTATCGATCATAATTTTATTGGGTTATGTGGTTAACTTTTTTGTGGAATTTAATTGATAGAATGGCAAATCTTAATGTTTTGAACAGTTGAGGATGCCGAGTAGTAGTGAAATATCTAAGAGGGTTGAACAAGGGACGAAGATTGTTCCACTGCCTAATTGTAGGAGCGGTTTCATGAGTGCGTAGATTTACGTTTAGTATAGCCAAGAATTTCTTCTTAATTGATTGGGGGCGTACATTGAAAAACGTATTGAAAAATCAATCACGACAAAATCATGAAGGCTTCGGTCCCCTCCCTCTCTAATTATACCGATGGCTAATCGCTTCAGTGGAATTGTAGAGGGATTGATAAAGGGACGAGCTTTAGGGTCCGTCTAACTCCCCTTGAGAGATACCTCAGAAACGATTGATAAGGCGGACAGAAAAAGGGCTTGATACACTAAAACCGAGAAGCGAAGGACGATTTTTTCTTCGTAGGCCCCGGGACATCTTTTTTCCCATATTGAAGTTCTCACTCTTAACGCTTATAACTTGGTCGTCCTTTTACTCGTAATTATTCTTTGGTTTAGTGTCGTTCATTTTTCGATTTTTTCTTTATGCCTGTATCTATCGTTATCGATAATATATGGGTGCAGTTTAGGACTGCGGAAGAATCACGGAATCAATGATATGTACGACTCCGTTGCTAGCCTCCACGTCGGTTTTAGTGACTTTGGCGTTGTCGATGAACACGTTGCCATCTTTGACGGAAACGGTGAACTGGTCGCCGTTTAAGGTAGAGACCTTGCCTGCCTTGACGTCGGCTGCCATCACTTTTCCGGATACAACGTGGTAGGTCAGTATCGCTATCAACTTGTCTTTATTTTCAGGTTGAAGCAGCGACTCAACGGTTCCTGCTGGCAGTTTGGAAAACGCCTCGTCGGTAGGGGCGAATACGGTGAAGGGGCCTTCCCCTTGCAGAGTCGAGGCTAAGTCGGCGGCGGATACAGCCGCTACCAACGTATTGAAGACGCCGGCGGAGTTAGCTACTTCAACTATATTTTTTTGCTTGTGGGAATCCCCGTGATGAGCCGCAGAAGCGAGAGCTGCTAGGCTGATTGAAGCAAGAATGAGGATAAGTGTTTTGATGGTGATTAATTTCATTGTATTTATATTTTGAGTTATCGTTTTTGGTTTTGAAAAGATTGGTCGAATTGACCGTTCTAACTTTTTAAAAAATCAACCATTGGAGGTTCGAATACAACCAGTATGAACAGGATTTGAGTGCTTAATCAGATTCAAAAGTTGTTCAATTCACCAAATATTGAAAAATAAGGCTGAATATTGGTTAATATGACGATTCTGAATAACTATTGGCTTATAAATGAATTATTAGTGAATAGTTTCATTCGTCGAACTTTGGCTTGCTCTAGACTTTGCGTATAGACCAGGCCACCAGGGCAAATTCGCTTGGAGACTGTTAAGTAGCCCCGCTCCTACAGTTAGACAGCGGAACAATCTTCGACTTATTTAGCAGTCCTCAAGAGGCCAGGGTCGGTCCTCCCTGCCTCTAGAAATACCTCGCTGGCGCGACGTGTCCTTTGAAGCCCGAAGTAGGAAGCGTCCGTCGATCGAGAAGGTGAGGGTTCTTGATTTGGCGTAGGTTGAAGAACGAAGGCGATAGCCTCAGGAGGTTTTTTATTTAAACCACTTCCGTCTTATTAGGACTAGGCCGAGACAAGGAGGGCATACGCGTCAACTTAACAGAAATCGTTCAAATACCACCCCGACGTGTCGAGGTAGCTACACCGAGAACTCGGTGTGGGGTCTGTCATAATTCTCTCAATGGTCGGTTTGTATGAAACAAATTGATGTGCTGGCATAAGCGTTGTAAGCCCCTTCGGGGTTATTGTATGTGCGCTTTCAAAAGACGGATGGCGGATTTGAGGTCGTCTGCTTTTAGGGTTTTCAATATGTCCTCATGCTCTTTGTGGCTCTCCAGTAGGTTCATATGTCGAGAGTAGGGGAGCGCTATGGTCGTCATGAGCGGGAGCCAGAGAACCAGGAGGTTTTCGCGGCGGTAGTTTTCGATGATGGCTCGATGGAAGGCTATATCGTGCTCGATCACTTCGGCGAGATCTCCGACTTCTGCTGCGACTCGGAATCGCCGCAGCGTTTTTTCCATTTTTAAGATGTCCTCTTCTGTCCATTCGCGAAAACCCTGCTGAAGGGCGAGGGTCTCGAGATCGCGCCGTGTTCGGAGGTATATGGCGCGAGCTTTGGTAGAGGGGGGGGCGTTGATGGAGGCCCCTTTATTGGGAAGGGCTTGGAGCAGTCCTTCTTTCGATAGCTCTAGCATGACGTCGCGTATCGGTCCGCGGCTCACTCCGTATTGTTCGGCGAGGGCTTCCTCTTTGATACGGGTTCCTTCAGTCCAGTGACCAGCGAGGATTTGGCCTCGGAGGGAGTCTACTATCTGGCGCTTTAATGTGGTTGGCATAGGGATCTAAGTCGGAATTTGATTGACCTTTGGCGTTGAGCGCTGAGTTCTTGTTTTGTAAATTGTCAACAATCTACAAATTGTCAATCATGCAAACGACAGTGAAATTAGAGAAATCGCCTTCCAGTTGGGAAATGACTTTGGTCGCTCCCGAAGGTAAGCCGCCGACCTTGGACTTTCAGGTTTTATCTGAAATGGAGGTTGGGCTTAGGGAAATTGTGGAAGCGATTCATCGGGGCGGTGAAGAGGCTCCTAGTTGCTTGGTACTGAGTAGCTCTTCGGATCGCTGTTTTTGCGCCGGAGCTAATATTGGCATATTGGATACACTTTCTGAGGAGACGATGGAGCAGTGGGTGAGGGCGGGTCACGATGTGCTTAACCGTTTGGAGGACCTTCCCATTCCTGTGATTGCAAATGTCCGGGGTTATGCTTTGGGAGGCGGGTTGGAGCTGGCGTTAGCTTGCGATCTTATCGTGTGCGATGGAACTGCAAAACTTGGGTTGACCGAGGCGAATATCGGTTTTGTCCCAGGATGGGGTGGAACGTGTCGGCTCCCTAGGAGGGTCGGAATCTCTAGAGCGAAGCGGATGTTCTATACCGCGGAACTGGTGGATGCGGATTCCGCTTTGTCTCTTGGATTGATTGACGAAGTGTTGGAAGGTTCCGATCTAGCTGACTGGCTTGAAGGTTTCTCGAGTGAAGTAGCTTCGAAGAGCAAGGTCGGTATACACGGTTTTAAGAGTATTCTCAATGAGCAGGGTCGCGCAGCTCGAGAAGCGAGTCTGTTAGCCGAAGTTGAAAATTCTCTGAACTGCATCAAGAGCACGGATACAAAACGTAGAATTCGAGAATTCTTGGATAAACGAAAAAACAGATAAGATGGAATATCCACAAGGAGCTTTGGACGGATTAAAAATCCTAGACTTTACACATGTTTATCAGGGTCCCGTGTGCACGCAGATGCTGGCGGACTATGGAGCGGATGTTATCAAGGTCGAACGACCTGGGTCGGGCGATTGGAGTCGGGCCTGGGGACCGTTTGTGAAGGGCGTTTCTTTGCCCTTCGCCAACTTGAACCGCAACAAGCGATCGCTGGCGGTCAACCTTAAGTCGGATTCGGGCAAGGAAATCGTTCTTAGTCTGATTACGGATGCGGATGTTTTGGTGCATAACTTCCGCAATGGGGTGATGGAGAAAAACGGTCTGGGTTATGAGGAGATCAAGGCGATCAATCCTTCGATTGTCTATGCTTGTAGTAGCGGTTGGGGTGATAGCGGCCCTTACGCCGATCGGGGGCGCGGCGGTCACGATATGATGGCTCGAGCAGAAGGCGGATGGTTTATTGATATGGGTGAAGGCAAGGCTCCGATTCCAGGTGGTGTGAGCATCGACTATTGCGCTGGGATGAACCTGCTTTCGGCGATCCTTATGGCGCTCTATCATCGCGAAAAGACAGGAAGCGGCCAGTTGGTCACAACCGATCTTCTAAGCGTCGCGTTTCATGCTCATGCATGGGAGGGAGCGACTGAGCTCAATGCGGACAAAATTGATGAGCAGTCAGCAGTTGGCGGAACGGAAGCGGCGATACTGAAAGCCTTTTTGACATCGGATGGAGCGATTGAGATTTCTCCGGTGTTTTCGGATAATGCCTTGCGCGATATCTCTTCCGCCATGGGCTTGGGGGATTTGTCGCTCGATTCGCGTTTCGAGACAGAGACCTTGCAGATTGAAAACAGCGCGGAGCTCAATTCGATTTTAGGGCAGCGTTTTAAGGAAAAATCTACCGCTGAGTGGCTTGTAGAGCTAGAGGATCGAGGAGTGCTCTGCGCTCGAGTTAATAGTTTCGCCGATGCCGAGAAGGACCCGCAGATTAAAGCGAATAATATGGTTCTTGAAATGGATCACAAGCGGGCGGGGCCATTGAAGATGTTGGGGGTTCCTGTGAGGTTGCATGCGACGCCTGTGAGTCTGAGACGGCAGCCTCCTGATTTGGGCGAGCATTCGCGTGAAATCGCAAAGGAGCTCGGATACAGCGAAGCGGAAATTTCGGAGTTGTTCGAATCGGGGGTTTTACAAAGCGAAAGCAATGGTTCGTCTAGCACGTAAATCCTACGGGTTTGAGAAGTCCTAAATTGGCTCCTTTTTCATTTTTTGGTAAGCGTATTTAAAGAGTTCAACAATATGAATACACCGCTTGATGCACTAATCCATCCGTTCTCGAATCTCCCGGGGGAAATAGCACGCTCCCTGAGCGAGGAAGGATTCGTTATCCTTCCGGATATGGTGGATCCCGAGAAACTGTTGGCTCTGCGCGCGACCTTTGATGAACTCGTTTCCTTCGAGGGTGAAAATGCTGCCCGTGAACACCATCAAGAAAAAGGCGCCCATCGGATCGCGAACCTGGTCAATAAAGGTCGGATTTTCGAGTCTGCGTGGTGCCATCCGCTCATCCTTTCTTGTTGTGCCTACATGTTTGGCAGGCCGTTCAAGCTGAGCTCGTGCAATGGACGTGAGGCGCTCCCGGGAGGAGGGCATCAGCCTTTGCACAGTGATTGGAAAGGCGATCGAGGACCTCTTGATCGCGCGCATTCATGTAATGCTCTGTGGGCTATCGATGACCTTACAGCTGAGAATGGGGCTCCGAGATTGGTTCCGAGAAGTCATCGGATATCGGGCGGGCCCGAGGAGTTTCTCGACGATTTAGATGCAGCTCATCCGGAGGAGATCGTGGCGACGGTGCCTGCAGGTTCGGTTATAATGATCAATGCTCATACCTGGCATGGAGGAACCACAAATCGATCCGGAAAACGACGGCGTGTTTTGCATTCGTACTACACTGCTCGAGAGCACGAACAACAGCAGAACCAGCAGAGATGGGTGACGGATGAGAGTCGGACATGGCTGACCGCAGGGCAACGCTGGCTTCTTGATGTTGGTTGAGGATAAGAGGAAACTAAGCAGCAAGACGCTAGTCGTTTGCGCGTTCTTCACTTGCCGAGGCAAAACCTAGGTCTCTTCGCGTGAGTCGGATTTTCTCCGCCTACTTCACTTTTTTGGAAGGGTCTTTCCCTCGTACCAGTCGCTCAAGATCGTCAAGATTTTGGGATGATTCGGAAGGCCCATAACGTTGCGTTCGATCATGGATAGCATTAGCTCGATTGCGGAATACCCGATCTCTTGTTCGTTGCGGATGATACCCGAGACGGGTTCGATCGATGGATTCGCGTTTAGCGAGCATCTGCCAACCGCGCTTTGTATTGGTTTGTCGAATCGGTTTAAGATTTCGCTGAAACTCAAAAGTCCTTCTTGAGTCGTTCCTGTTTGACTGTTCTGGATGATGACGTCCGGCTGGTTTTTCCAGTACCATTTTTCGTAAGCGGAAATAGAGGTATTCTCGTGTGTGAATAAAATGGGTACGCTGTCATCGAGTTCCAAATGCTTGCAGAGGCCTGAATACGCGATGGAGCATTCGCTGCCTTGGATTTTGTCGATGTCGCTTCTGATGATGAATCCTGGTTTGCGATAGCCCTTCGCCTGAAGGTTCTTCATCAAAAGAGAGATCGCTTGGTAGTTGGAAGTGGTGACGCGGTTGAATCGGCCTTTCAGTGGTCGTGTACTCAGTACGATAGTGGAGAGCTTTTCCCAATCGAAGGGGAGGTCGTCGATGAGGGCGGGGGCAGGAACGAGAAGGTATTGGATGTTTCTGGACTCGATGATTTGTTTCAACCGCTTGTGCGGCATCTTGTTTTCGTCGACGACGAAAGTGGAGACCGAGAATCCTTTGTTTTCGGCGCTTTCGATCAGGTTGCGTTTTACGTGGTCGGCGAAGTGGCTCCCTGGGTTTTGCGATCGTTTGCTCGTGTCCAGGTATCCGATGACGTTGTGAGTTGCGCTTCTGCCTTTGCGAATAATGGAAAACGCCCGAGTCAGGTGAGGATCTTTGGTGTAGCCCTGAGATTTGGCGGCCGCTTCCACCTTTTTCTTGGTTTCGTCGGAAATGCGAGGATGGCCTTTGAGAGCAAGGGAGACGGTCGTTTTGGAAACTCCGAGCTCATTGGCAATCATGGAGATCGATGGTCTTTGGTTTTTTTTGGTAGTCACGAAATGAAGCCTCTGGGGCAGTTTAGTCGCGTTTTATTTGGAGGATTAGAGCAAGTTAGGTTAACAGTAAACTGCCATGTAGCTTGTAAGAAGAGGCTGTGTCGAAAGAATTTTCGTAAATAACGCCGCCGGGTCGGAGTAAATCTCGTAACGTAGAGCGTCCATCCTATGAATTTAGACAGAAGAACATTCCTCAGAGGGGCAGGCGCATCGATTGTCTTGCCTTTCTTTGAGTCGATCGCGAGCCCGATACTCAAAGCGGCGAGCGGTCCTTCCGGATCGTCAAAGATGCGGATGGTGTGCGTCGGCTACAACTACGGTATCAATCCCGACGCCTTTTTCCCCTCGGAGGCTGGGAGGAACTATACCCCTACACGCTATTTGAGGCCGTTCATGGACATGAAGGATCACTTCACGGTGTTCTCCAATCTCGATCATCCTGGCGTCAAAGGCGGTCACAATGCGGTGCATGCGTTTCTTTCTGGGGTGCTGGCGAGTGAGGCTAAGGATCGTCCGGGTCGCAACGTTTCGATCGATCAAATGGCGGCAGATTATGTGGGAAGCGATACGCGTTATTCGTCGCTGCAGTTGGATATCGGCGGGGCGAAGTCAATTAAGTCTTGGACACGGATATCGTGGACTCGAAACGGTGTACCGGCTCCACCTATCACAGACTTGCGGCAGGTGTTTGATGGGCTTTTTCAGGAAACTAGCGAGAGCCAAAAAAAGCGGCTGGCTCGTTCCTACAAGCTCAACAGCAGCATACTCGATGTGGTGACGGAGGACGCTGCAATGTTGAAGAAACGGCTCAACCCGAGCGATCTGGATAAGTTGGACGAATATTTCACGTCAATCAGGGAAGTGGAGAAGCGTTTAAACATGTCGGAGGATTGGCTGAATACCGCGAAGCCTGTTGTGGACTACAAATTGCCGGATCCGATGCCGATCCATTTCGTAGAAAAAATGCCTCTCTACTATGATTTGATGAAGCTGGCGCTACAGACGGATTCGACTCGGGTGGTTTCGTTTGCCATCTCTGAATGGGATGGACCTTCGGGGATTGAAGGGGTTGATCAGGGCTATCACACGCTCACTCATCATGGAAGAGATGAGGAGCGTTTGGCTCAGTTGAGAAAGGTTGAAGACTTCCTCGTCAAATCCCACGCTAAATTTATCAGATCTTTGGATTCCGTAGAGGTTGAGGATGGTCGGAGCTTGCTTGATCAAACGATGGTTTTATCGGGTTCTGGTATGGGCAATGCCAGCTCTCATTCGAATGTTAAATTTCCACTGATGTTGGCGGGCGGAGGCTTTAAGCATGGAGAGCATAAGGTTTACTCGGCGAATGAAAATTTGAAGACGCCGGCCTGCAATCTCTACTTGTCGATGCTTCAGCGCTTCGGCTTGGAGGTGGACCAGTTCGGCTCGAGTTCAGGGACTCTGGCCAACTTTTCATAGTAAGCGAGGAATGGGCTATTCAACGTCGCGTAATTGAATGACTCGTATCGCGCGGGTTTGTCTACCGTCCTTTCCTGCGGACGCGTTCCGTGGCGGGACCTCTATGCAGGTGCATGATTCAACCGAGAAAATCATCTAATCATATGAAAATAATATACACTCTTTTATTGGTGTCCGTTCTCGGATTTTTTTCTTCCGCTCATGCGGAAATAGAACATTCCGAGGACCTGGTTTACGCTAAGTATGGCGATCGTGGACTGACACTCGACCTCTATAAACCCAAGGGTTCTAAGGAACTATTACCGGCTATCGTTTGCCTTCATGGCGGTGGTTGGCGAACCGGAAGTAAAGAGAGCTTTAGTCGTGTTGCTCGAGCGTTTGCCGAGGAGGGCTACGTTGCTGTATCCATCAATTACCGACTTAGCGAGGAAGCGCAGTTCCCGGCGCATATTATGGATTGCAAAGCGGCTGTAAGGTGGCTGCGAGCCAACGCCGATAAGTATGGTATTGATCCAGATCGCATCGGAGCGACCGGTCATTCGGCTGGCGGACACTTGGCAGCTTTGCTGGCGACTTCTGGAGGCGTAGCTGAATTGGAAGGTGACGGTGGAAATGCTAAATTCTCGAGCACGATTCAAGCGGCAGTGCCGATGGGCGCTCAAAGCGATTTGGAGACCGATCGTATTCGGTCCATGACTGCGCAATCAGGAACCGCCATTTGGCATGCTTTCCTTAATGGACCCTTAGATAAGAATGAAGCGCTGTACCAATTGGCTTCGCCTCGTCGACATCTGGATGCGGAGGATCCGCCAATGTTGTTTATTACAGGCGATAAAGATAATTTGGATACGCGTGCAGTGCCTATTCGTGACGATATGCGTCGTATGAACATCGCCTCAGGTCTTTTAGTTATCCCCGATGCGCCGCATGGGTTCTTAAGCAAAAAAGGGGAAAAGTGGTGGGGCGATATGGCCATGTCGGCAGCTAACCTTTTCTTCGATTCAATCTTAAAAGACGCGAAATAGTTGGCGCGGCACGGTTACAGGTGACTCGTTACATACAGCTATAAAAATAAATTCGATATGTTCAGTTGGCAGAAATTTTCATTTTTCCTCTTTGGTGGTTTCGTTCTGATGATGGGATTCAACCTATCGATTGTTAATGGTTCAAACGAGGCGATGCCGATTGAAGCGAGGCAATTTCTTGAGGACTATTGCTTGGGATGCCACGGAGAAGAGAAGCAAAAGGGTGATCGACGCTTCGATAACCTGGGCGTGGACTTCAGCGATGAGGACACAGCCTTTGATTGGCAGGAGATTTTGGATATGGTGAATCTGGGGGAGATGCCGCCGGAGGACGAGGAGCAGCCGTCGGATGAAGAGCGCACTGGGATTGTTTCTTGGATAACGCCCAAAATAGATGCTTATTATGCTAATCAAGTGGAGCAGGAATCGACGGGTCTTCGTCGGATGAACAGCTTCCAGTACCGTAATACCTTGAGGGATTTATTGGGTCTCGATATGTCCTCCTTCGATCCGACTGAATCCTTTCCAAGCGAAGAGAGACTGGATGGGTTTGAAAATATCGCGAGTAGGC
>JBNMOQ010000076.1:0-18293 GCA_051275055.1 Candidatus Pelagisphaera sp. | reverse complement strand
GGCGAAACCAAACCTGAAATCGCTCAAACGTTACGTGACATTCGATCTGCTGGCGTAAAGATCGTAACTCTCGGCCAGTATCTCCAACCATCATCCGAGCATTTGCCCGTCGATCGCTGGGTCACTCCTGAGGAATTCGCTGAATGGAAACAGTTTGGTCTCGAGATCGGCTTTGATTTCATCGAGTCCGGCCCACTCGTCCGCTCTTCCTACCACGCCGACGAGCAATCTGCAGCCTTCACAGGGATCGAGTCCCTGCAGAGGACCTCCGCCTAAAACGCTTATATGAACTCGATCATCTCAACGAATCTAGAACGCCTAGGCCTAGAAATGCCGACACCACCGTCCGCCAAGGGTAACTACTTGCCTCATGTGACAGCAGGTAATCTGGTATACCTTTCGGGAACACTACCGACCGTTGGCCCTGAGCTAATGTTCAGCGGAAAAGTCGGAGACGAACAAACTATCGAATCCGCATACAAAGCAGCCGGACTGTGCCTGCTCAATGCTCTTGCGAACCTGAAGGCCGCCAGCGATGGCTTCAAATCGTTGAAGCAAATCGTTCATTTAGCAGGTTACGTAAACGGAGTTGATGGATTTGCCGATAGCCCAAAAGTTATTAATGGCGCCTCTGATCGTCTTGTTGAACTATTGGGCGATGCCGGAAGGCATTCTCGTTTAGCGGTTTCCGTTAACGGACTCCCATTAAACGCTACCGTAGAAATCCATCTTATTGCGGAATTATCTACGAGTTAGTCAACGATCGACCAATAAAGTACTACATTCGTAGTCTTAATCGATTGACAAGTGATTCGCCACGATCCTTATTGCCTCATACGGATTCAACCTAATCGGATTAACTATCCGAAACTCATTTTCGTATTCAAAAGCTGAATTCCCGAATATCAAAATAGTTTCTCGTCTTATTCCGCAAAAACCCTTGATTTAGATCATCAAACGCATTCCATTGACCCCATCCACGAAAATTTCTGCACTAGAAGCGGCTAAAATCGTTTTAAGTTCTTGCAGTCCCCGCTAAACCATCATTTTTCTTTCAGCCTTTTCCTAAATTCTGCTGATAACTGAATTTTGACACTCGATCCTTACATACCCTTTTCCCAAATCCGAAAATCCAAGCCGATTGCTTCGGAACCTGAGAGATATCAATCAACTGATATCTCTGTTTTTTGCGATCTCCCACTTTCCAACAAACCCAAAAAACAGCTCTTTGAGGCTGCCACTATCCTGTAAACCTGATTCAAACGAGCGTCGACAATCCGTGAATGCAATCGCATCCGATGTCACCCGCTCATATCGAATTCGCCACTGAAAACCTTACGACTAAAGAGAATATACAATGATTAAGATCAAAGTGTTACCATTAATTGCAGCAGGGATCGCACTCGCGGTTTCCAGCTCATTATTTTCAGCTCCAGAATTGGCGGCGACTCGTTCTACTTTAAAGGACTGGGTTGAGCTCAAAAAACTTGTTTCCGAGGAAAGCAGCAAGTGGAGAGTCGAAAAGGAAACCCTCAACGAATCGATCGATTTGCTCTCAAAGGAAATCGAGAAACTCGATGAGCAGATCACTGCGATGCAAAGCGAAGCGGACGCAGCTCAGCTCGAACGCCAATCTCTTAACAACGAAGATGATGAGCTCAAACAAGCCGCTGCAGTCGTTAAGCAAATCGCTAGCGACCTGGAAAGAGACACCCTACAACTCGTAGAACAGTTTCCAAATTCCTTGCAGAAGAAGCTAAAGCTACTCACCGAGCGCATTCCTAAGACGCCAAAAGCGGCCGACCAGCTCGGCCTATCGACCCGTATTCAGTACGTGATCGGTATTCTCGGTGAAATCGAAAAATTCAACAAACAGATCTCCGTCGAAGAAACCATGCAGCGTATTGGCGATGCGGACGTTGCCGTTAAGACAATGTACATCGGCCTAGCGGTTGGTTACTACGTAGACGGTACTCGCTCGGAAGCTGGTATCCTTCGCCCTGCCAAGGGTGGTTGGAAAAAAGAAGCTCGAAACGACCTTGCGAACGAGATTGCCACCGCGATCGCCGTTTTCGAACGTGAAGAGACCGCCCAATTCGTCAACTTGCCAGTTAACGTTAACTGAACAGTAGAGCCACCAAGTAGAACCACATAACAATTTCAAAAATCATGAAAGCGGTTAAATTACTCACTGTCGGACTAGCGCTCGCTAGCACCCTATCCCTTATTGCCCAACCGAAATTCGCTGACGTCACCAAGGAAGCCAAACAGGCTGTCGTAGACGCTACGCAAGAACTCGCAGGTCTGCGTTCGAGGATCGCGGATGAGAAGATTCCAATCTCCCGTTCTCTCACGCAGTTGGAGAGCCAAGTACAAGAAAAACGTTCAGAATTCGGACGAGTTGTCTCTGCAGCGGAAAATCGCTCAGTAGGTCTCAGCGCTCTGCAAAACACTGTCGAGAAGCGTCGTGACGAGAATATCTATCTGAAGAACTTGATGTCTAGTTACATCAAGCAGTTCAGTACTCGTATCGACGAATCCGAACTTCAAGCGCATGAAGATATCATCGCCGCTGCTGAAACGATCCTCGAAGGCAACGCTCCTGATTCCGAAAAATTCGCGACTCAGATCAAAGTGCTTCAAGCTTCGCTCGAACGCGTTCAGAACATCGTCGGCGGATACAAATTCGCTGGTAGAGCTCTTGGTGAAAACGATCGTGCAGTTGACGGAAACTTCATCCTCATCGGACCATTTGCTTTCTTTGGAGGCACTGACGGAACAAGCGTTGGATTCTCCAAGGGACGTCCAAATGCAGCTTTTCCGCTTGTTAAGAGCGACGGATTGCTTCCTGAAACAGTCGCTACAATCCTCGCAGTTACTAAAGACGGCGAAGGCATCCTCCCGATTGACTCGACCGAAGGTGACGCATTCAAGCTCGCTGAACTCGAAGAAACGTTAGTCGAGCATGCTCTCAAGGGTGGTACTACGATCTACATCATTCTCTTGCTCGCCTTCTGCGCATTGGTCGTAGCGATCTTCAAGCTCTTCGAAATCAACTCCGTCAAGCGTCCACGCTCTGGGGCCCTTCAGCAGATCCTCGATCACTTGAATGCTGGTAAAAAACAAGAAGCTCTTGAAATCGCAAATTCAGTCGATGGACCATTCGGCGATATGCTTGTTGCAGGTGTCGAACATCACGACGAAGAAAAGGAACTGCTCGAAGAAATCCTCTACGAACGCCTCCTCGCTGCTCAACCGAAGCTTGAACGCTTCCTGGCTTTCATCGCCTTGACCGCTGGCGCTGCTCCCCTTCTCGGACTACTCGGTACGGTTACTGGTATGATCAAGACCTTTAAGCTGATCACCGTATTCGGTACTGGCGACGCGGCATCTCTTTCATCTGGTATTTCCGAAGCCTTGATCACCACTGAGTTCGGTTTGTACGTGGCGATCCCTGCCCTTCTCGCTCAAGCGCTCCTAACCCGACAAGCCAAAGGCAAACTCGGTGAAATGGAACAAGCTTCCGTTGCATTCGTTAACGGCCTCAGCAAGAAAAGCTAAGTATCGATCGGGAGCCTTTGAACGAAAACGAACGTCACGAAAATGACCTACGAAATATCGCAAATGCTCCCGAACTTAACAGTCCGCTCTCAAAGCGTGACGATAATATTTCACGAAAGAAACTGAGGCCCTATGGGAAAAAATAAAAAGTCCATGTCCGCTACCGATGATGTTGAAGAAATCAACATCTCGCCACTGATTGACATGGTATTCATCCTCCTAATCTTCTTCATCGTTACTACGGTGTTCGTTGAAGAACCGGGAGTAGATGTAGTGAAACCCTTCGCTTACAATGCGGAAGATCTCGCCAAAAATTGTATCATGATTGCCGTTACGGAATCGGATAATGTTTTTTATGGCGGCGAAGAAGTCGGATTAGCCGGAATTCGCGTCAAGGTACGTCGTATGATCAGGGAGAATGAAAGTTATCCAGTGATCATCCAAGCGGACATTGGCGCTACCAGCGGCACGGTTGCTCGCTTAATTGACGAATGCAAACTGGCGGAAGTTCCGCCAGCGAACATTCACCTATCGCTAGAAAGGCTTAATAACTAGTCGAAGCGTTCTCGAGCGTAACGAATAGACCATTTCTACTATGAGAAATAGAAAACATTTAGGCGAAAGCGATGAAATGACCGAGATCAACATTTCTCCGTTGATCGACATGGTATTCATCCTCCTGATCTTCTTCATCGTTACCACGGTATTCGTCGAAGAAAAAGGGATGGCCGCTAACACGCCAGATCCGGCGCCCGCAGAAGACCAGGATGAAGAAAAAATCCGCCTCTCTCTTATTATTAAGAAGAATGGCGAAGTATTCTCCAGACTAGGCAAAGCCGAAAAGAACATCGGTGCAGGCGGCGTACGCGCAATCGTTCAACAGGAAATGCAACGCGAACAGTATCCGATCATGATCAACGTCGAGAAAGAATCGTTGATCGCGGTCTATGTAAAGGTTCACGACGACTGCCTGCTAGCCGGCGCTGAAGGAATCACGATGAAAGTAATACAGTCAGAATAATGCATGACGCATCTGCCCTGTAAACCACTGTAACAATAATTTAAGAACCAAATCAAAATGACTAAGAGCAACCTATTCAAAACGGCTTTGTCTGGCCTCCTCTGTGCCGCGGGAATCGCTTCCGCTTCGGCCCAGCTCGTATATAATGCCGAGGAATTCTGGAGCCAACCACACATTCGCGAAGCTTACCTCGGTAACTACGAGCTCAATACCAAAACTGAGCCCAAGCTAAGCGAGACTGAGCAAGAAGTCTTCAGAGAGCTCCTCGAGCTGTTGAAGACCGACAAGGAAGCGGCATTGCAAATGCTCCTCACGAACATCACTCCCGAATCAAGCGGCGCCATGGAATTCCTGGCAGGCAGCTTATACGGTGAGCGTGACGACATTGAGAATGCCATGAAGTACTTCAATCAGGCAGTCGACAAATACCCGAACTTCCTAAGAGCTCGTCGTAATTTGGCCATCATGCTTGTTCAGAATGCTAAATTCGAAGATGCGATCGGTCACTTCATCAAAGCGATTGATTTAGGATCACGCGATACGACGACCTTTGGACTTCTCGGACTTTGCTACGTAAATGGGAGCAAGTTCATCTCCGCAGAAACCGCTTACCGCGAAGCCATCATGCTTAATCCGAAGATCAAGGATTGGCAACTCGGGCTAGCAAAATCGCTTCTTAATCAGAAGAAATACGAAGAAGCGATTGCGGTTCTCGAAGAAATTCTGATCGAAGACCCTGAAAACGAAATCATCTGGATCAGCCAAGCAAACGCTTATCTTGGTCTAGACGATCCTGAAACAGCTGTCGCTATCCAAGAAATCGTTGACCGTCTCGGCAAATCGACCGCCGACTCGCTCGAGTTCATGGGCAATATCTACATGTCTCGCAACTTGAATGACCTCGCGCTCAAATACTACCGCAAGGCTATTAAGAAAGATCCAAAGCGCTCGGTTAAGACTCACGTTGACACTGCGGACATCCTTGTGGGTCGCGGTGCCTTTGATGAAGCTGAAACCCTTATCAAAGATATTCGCAAGTCATACGCTGACAGAATAGCGCAAGCGCAAGACACTCGCCTTCTTCGTATGGAATCGCACATCGCGATGAATGACGGAGAGACCGATGTATTTATTCCTATCCTCGAAAAGCTCGTCGAGAGTGACCCCCTCGATGGCGACGCTCTCATGATGCTCGCCGATCACTACACTTCACTGGGTACGATCGACGGTTTCTCGCGTGCCGACCTATACTACGAACGCGTAGTCAAGATCACCGAATTCGAAGTTAAGGCATTGATTGCTTGGGCTCGTTCTTATGTTTCTCGCGAGCAATACGGAAAAGCAATTCCGCATCTCGAACGTGCAAACACTCTCGAGCCTCGCCCATTCATCACTCGCTATCTTGAAGGTGTTCGCAAGATTCACATCGCGAACAGCGGCTTCTAAAGAAAGCTCGAAGCACTCTTTTTCAAAAAGGCAGAAACCGAAAGGTTTCTGCCTTTTTTTTGTTTCGAGGTTTAGTCTTCTTCATAGGTAAGGAGGAACGACTCGTTCCTCTTCAAAATCTATTTGAGAACCGAGCTGGTTCTCCCGATTCAATACCTATCGAGACCGTTTTCCGTAGCTCGTCTTACGACGACCTGATTTTCGATTCTTCCCGAATTCTCCGGATCGCAAAGCATCAATTTGATCCCTCAAAAGCGCTGCACGCTCGAATTCCAATTTCGCAGCAGCATCGTCCATCTCTTCGGTCAATTCTTCTATCACCGCCTCGACATCATCATCTTCTCCGACCATCAGTGGCGATTCATCTGATTTCGATTTACCGTCATGTAGACTTGCTTGTACAGGTCTCTTGATGCTCCGAGGCACGATTCCATTGGCCTCGTTGTATTCGATCTGTCGGGAACGTCGGGATTCTGTTTTCTCGATTGTACGGTTAATCGAGTTAGTCATTATGTTCGCATAAAAAATCACTCGCCCTTTTTCATGCCTTGCCGCCCTACCCGAAGTTTGTACCAAACTCGTTTCGCTCCGGAGAAAACCTTCTTTGTCGGCATCCAAGATCGCGACTAAGGCCACTTCCGGCAAATCTAAGCCTTCCCGGAGCAAGTTGATACCCACTAAAACATCAAAATCTCCAGCCCGTAGACGTCGTAATATTTCCACACGTTCGATGGCATCAATATCGGAATGCAAGTATTCAACCTTGATGTCATGATCTCGCAAATACGATGTAATATCTTCGGATAAACGCTTCGTAAGTGTGGTCACCAAAACGCGTTCTCCGGATTCGATAGCCTTAGTCACTTCGCTAATCAAATCCTCAACCTGTCCCTTCGTAGGACGGACCTCGATAACAGGATCCAGTAATCCGGTTGGCCTAATGATTTGCTCGGCTACCAATTGGCTTTTCTCCAATTCGAATTTGGCCGGCGTGGCAGTAACGAAAAGAGTCTGGCCTGTTACCTCAGTGAATTCCTGAAAATTCATTGGTCGATTATCCAAGGCCGACGGCAAACGAAAACCATGTTCGACCAAGGTCGTTTTACGCGAACGGTCGCCAGCATACATCGCTCCAATTTGTGGAATGGAAACATGGCTTTCGTCTACGAATAGCAAAAAGTCCTTATCGAAAAAATCAATCAAACAAGATGGCCGATCGCCCGTTGTTCGGCCCGACATTTGCATCGAGTAATTCTCAATGCCATTGCAGAACCCCACCTCCTTTAGCATTTCGAGGTCATAGTTTGTTCGCATGCTAATCCGCTGAGCTTCCAGCAGCTTGCCCTCTGCTTCAAGCTTCGCCACTCGTTCTTTGAGCTCTTCGCGTATTAGCTCTATCGCCAATTCAGTCTTATCTTTTGTTCTAACGAATTGATTAGCTGGATACAGATTGAACTGATCCAGCTTTCGAATTACCGAACCAGTCGTAGGGTCGAATTCCGAAAGCTGTTCGATTTCGTCGCCCCAGAATTCAATACGAAGCCCCTTTTCCAAATAGGCCGGCATGACGTCTACGACATCACCGCGTACTCGAAAACGTCCTCGCTCCAAGCTGACGTCATTTCGCTCGTACTGAGTCTCGATGAGCCTGTTTAGCAAAACGTCTCGTCCAAGTTCCTCTCCAATACGCAATGGAATCATCAGCTCCTCGAAATCTTCTGGCGAACCTAGACCATAAATACAGGAGACGCTTGCCACGACAATCACGTCCCGGCGACTGATCAAACTACTTGTCGCCGAAATGCGAAGTCTTTCTATTTCATCGTTTATCGAAGAATCCTTTTCGATGAATGTATCCGTCGACGGTACATACGCCTCGGGCTGATAGTAATCGTAGTAACTCACGAAATACTCCACAGCGTTGTTCGGAAAGAAGTTCTTAAATTCCGAATACAGCTGAGCCGCCAATGTTTTGTTGTGAGAAATAATTAAGGTAGGCCTATCGCAACGAGCGATAATATTCGCCATGCTAAACGTCTTCCCCGAGCCAGTGACTCCAAGAAGCGTCTGATAGCGATTACCTTTTTCGATCGATTCGACAAGTTGGTCAATTGCCTCGGGCTGGTCGCCCATTGGCACATAATCTGCCTTCAAGTCGAAGAGTTTTGATTTCTCTTCCCCCAACCTAATTTATTGTTTCCTCTTCAATCGGACGATTGAATATTTCCTCATCGAGCTGTCCTTCGGTCTTCGCGACAATGCAAGTAATCGCCGCATCACCCGTCACGTTAACAGCCGTACGAACCATATCCAGTAAACGGTCGATGCCGATGATGAGTCCAATTTTGTCTGGAGGTAGACCAACTAGTCCTAGCACCATCGTTAGCATCACCAAACCAGCGCTTGGTACGCCAGCCGTTCCTACTGATGCCATCGTGGCTGCCAAAATCACAGTGAGATACTGCGTAATTGAAAGATCGATACCAGACATCTGTGCGATGAATACCGTAGCCACGCCTTGCATGATCGCCGTTCCATCCATGTTGATCGTCGCGCCCAGTGGCACGGTGAATGATGCAATTTTATTGCTAACGCCTAAGCGCTCTTCGGTAGCTCTGAGCGTAATTGGAATCGTCGCATTGCTGCTGGCCGTACTAAAGGCGAACATCTGGACGTTTCGAAGCTTCTTAAAGAAGATAATCGGACTTACTCCAGTAAAGAGTTTCAGCATAGTCGGATAAACGACAAACGCGTGGATTAGCAAAACAACAACTACCAAAACAAAGTACTTGCCCAGAGCGAAAATCGTTTCGAACCCTTCCGTCGCGAATACTTGAGCAATCTTCGCGAACACTCCAAGCGGAGCCATCAACATTACGAGGATAACCAGTTTCATGATCACTTCGTTCATGTCTTTGAAAAAGCTCAAGACTCGCTGTCCATGTTTTCCGGAGAGCACAAGAGCCACTCCAAACGCCAGAGCAACTGTGATAATTTGCAGCATGTTGCCAGCCACGAATGCAGATCCGATATTTACGGGAAAGATATCAATGAAAACGCTAAGTAAACTCTTAGTCTCGCCCGGCTGAAAACTGTTCACCTCAATCGTTCCCACGCCTTCGCCTGGTCGAATCAACAGTGAAAATACAATCGCAATGGTAATCGCAATCGCCGTCGTACCTAAATACAGGGCAAGCGTCTTCAAGCCCACCGTACCCAGTTTTCGGACATCGTCCATTGCGGCAGTACCGCAAACGAGCGATACGAAAACGAGTGGTACGACCAACGCCTTCAAACTGCGAATAAACGTTTCACTCAAGAATTCGAAAAAACCATTTATAACCCAATCAGCTACAAAACCGTGAACGAGGATCGGATGATTTTTAGCATCCAAGAGCAATTCACCTGTTGCCGGATTCACCACGAATTCAACGAATTTCGAAAGCGTCAAACCCACCAAGGCTCCCACGATCATTGAGATCAGAATATAGCGCGTTAGCTTGATCTTGTGTAAATCCATATATTTGCGGGAGTTGTAAGGTTATCGAAAGAAGCAGACACCAGGCAATTCACCTCAAAGCGAGCCGACGAGCAACGCCTAAATCAGACGCCTAGTACTTTCAGCGCAGCATCACGAATGCTCGCCCAAAAACGAGCAGGCCCCAATTCCTGGCCTTTTGAAATTTCCTGGCAAAAGAACGTCCCTTTACCGCGGAAAACGTCATCGAAAAGTGGATTAAAACCACGAAAATAGGCCCAAAAGGTTTCCGCTCTAACGGCTCCAAAATCTAAATCAGGAGTAAACCCTATCGTTGAGTTTTGATTCGTCCGTCGTCCCGCGATCTGTTCAGGGTCTAATCGTTCCGTACGGACGCCGCGTATTCCAGCGACAACCAGGCGACACGGACCGACAAATTCAAAATAGCGAAACTGCAAGGTCATCCAGGCTTGAGCTCTAACAAAACTCCACCGTCTTCGAATAATCACTGGAGAACCATTGGTTGAAACCAAACCGATCAAATGGCTCGGTCTCAATATTATCGACCCACCCTCGGGGATGTCGATCAGGCTGAGCTCCATATTCGCCTCATCTTGAGTGGAGGCCGTAATCCTGCCCGAGGTCGTCGCATCTTGCGGTGTAAATTCGATCAGCTCAATCAAACCGGCAGCGATGCAAGTAACCGGTATTTGCCAATTCAATACAAACCGATTTTTCCGATCCAGATGTTCATCGGAAGCCTGCAAATAGGATTCCTTAATCCAAGCTCGTTCATGCCCTCGAAGTATCAACGCAACCGAAACCCCTCCATCAAGCGCAGACGGAGCCTCTAACGCTTCTTTCGAAAACCGGATCGGCTTTGCGTTTTGGAAAATTGGAGCAATCGCGTAGTACGCAAACGCTTTCAGCAAAAACGGCCCGAAGATGATTACCGCGAGCGCATATGGCAGATAAGGCCGAACGGTTTCCCATGATGAGTCCAAGTACTGTGCAATTTCCGACGAGCCCGACTCCAGCTTCGCGATGCGCTCTTCTAGAATTCGTGCCTCTTCGCTCAACCCTGCCCGCGTAATCCTAAGCTCCGAGTTTCGTCCGCGCAGTGTATTTATCAATGGCCCAAGGTTCGCTGAGTCCGCTCTGCCTTTTGCCAATTGTTTGTCAACCGCAGCTTTTTCTTCCGCGGTGGAAAACAAATACTCGATTTTCGAAAGAAACCCCTCCAGGCCCTCGACGAGGGCATTTGCCGTTTCTAATTGACCGAGTGCCGTGTCGAGCTCTCCCGCTACCGTTTGGATTTCAGAGTGAATACCGTTTAGACGAGAGTACGCAGCTTGAGCATTTGCTTGAGCTTCAGCGAGCAAGCCTATCCGTTCGCGCTCAACCTTAAGACTATCCCCAATATATAAATACAACGCAAAGCCACCAACGGCAAAGGCGATGGCAATCAATGTAACCGCCGATTTGCTCAATATCCATTTTCCGAATTTGAGCAAGATCAAGGTCATAACCAGACTTCAGCAGTCGCTTACACGCTCAATTTGGGAAAAACGAAATCGAACAACTTATCAAGCGACTCTTCAATTGTCATCGCTTCGGTATCAATAACCAAGTCCGAATCTTCGGGCTCTTCGAATCCGGAATCCTTACCGGTAAATTGCGGCACCAATCCCTTCTCCGCTTTTGCATACAAGCCTTTAACGTCTCGTTTCATGCATGTCTCGAAGGAAGCCTTAACATACACTTCGATCAAATCATCTTTCCCGATAATTTCTCGAGCCATTTTCCGGAGTGAATCATTGGGAGTTATAAAAGAATTGATCGCCACCAAGCCAGCATCAGCGAACAACTTCGAAACCTCCGCGATACGTCGTATATTCTCTAAGCGATCGTCGTCTGAAAACCCAAGTCCGCTATTCAAACCCGTCCGTATATTGTCTCCATCAAGCACGTACACAAGTTTACCTTCAGCATAGAGGCGTTTTTCCAAAGCAGTTGCCAAAGTGCTTTTACCAGAGCCGGAGAGACCGCACATCCAAATCACTTTGGAACGTTGCTTCGTGATCACCTGGCGATCCGAGCGTTTTAACAACCTATCGGTAATGGGATGGAGATTTTCCGTCATCGTTAGCCATTCAAGCGTTCGAACTGTAATAGGCAAGGAAAGTCAGATCGATCGCTATGCGTTTTTCGAGATTTTCACGACCCGTCGCCTCAAGCGTCATCTCCGCTAGAAGCTGCAAGCTCCTGTCGAAGCGTTCGTATTCGATCGCCAACGACGACCTTCATCGCCTCTGGCAAGTTATCGGGTAACGTTTTATAATGCTGCTCGAAGAAATCTAGAGCCTCTTGTTTTCTTCCCAATCGAGTCAGGATTTCTCCGTAAATTCGAAATGCATGGAAAGGAGGATCGGTTGCCTGCGTCGCTCGGAGAAACCGTTCTGCGGCACTCTCTAGGTCATCCAGTTTCAGCCAATAGATCATCGCCTCCTCTAGATAGATATCGGGGTTCTCGCTGTGATAAATCCGACTTTTCTCCAAAAACAAAAGCGCTCGTTTCGCGTATTGATGAGCGATTTTCCGCCCTTCTTCAGTATTTGCGAGTTTATCGGTATTTCGGTCGCCCACCTCCCAGGCAGGCATGTCGTTTGCTATGATTCGCGACCCATTTAACCAGAAGATCTCCGGTCTTGGATCGATGCTAGTCACCAGACCTATTTTTGCAAAAGTACCCGCAAAATCGCGTTTTTCCCAATTTCGATTTTTCGACAACCATACCAAATTGGCAGTAAGCGATCGGTAGCCTCCAAGAACCGCAACCGATAGCCCTTGCCCGAATTGCGAATCCAGCTGACGCAGCGATTCTACTTCTCCTCGTTGCTCTAACGCTTCGCTGATTGATCGATCCAGTGGTGACACGACCCAACCGATCGCCAGGGCAATCGCTACGGAAAACGGAATAATGGAATGGTTAGAGCTCACGCCGATTAAAACTAGCGCCGGCTACGGCCAAATAGAAACTGATGTACAAGAGGCTATAGAATCCGAGCTTGCCATAAATTGTTCCTGGAAGGTTTTCGCCCAATGCCAATTTGTCGCCTACATCGAATAGGTGAAAATTCGGCAACGCGAAACTTGCCAAGGCATAGACTCCTTTTAGCATCCAATTGTCTACGGTTGTCCAGGCCTCGGTCGCGATATGTTGGAGCTGACCGACTATCCAGATCAATACTCCCATCACCATCGCGAACAACGACGACGACGCATAGGTGGAAAAGAGAATTACGACAGAACACAAAATCCCAATCCTCAGAGCTTGGATCGCTGAAAAACCAATCACGGCTCCGTAGCGAACGATCCGGCCATCCTGGAAGTCATCAGGAAACTCCGTCATGATGCTCGTTTCTCTCCACCATAGGGCAAATAATAGACAGATCGTCATCATTCCGAGAAAACAAGCCACAGTCGCCCAAGCTCCCAGAAATTTCCCCAGCACGAATTCCGATCGATAAATGGGTTTCGCCAATAATGTCAGGGCCGTTCGATGTTCAATTTCGCCATAGAAAAGCTGTGCGGTCACGATAACCGCCAAGGCCGAACCGAAAACCGTCATACCCCCAAATCCGAAATCAGCGATGAACTTGAGCTCTGACGAACCAAAATTGAATTCCTGAAACAGAAAGGAACTCCCCAATGCGCCAACCGCCAAAATCGTCATGGCGAGAAACAGCTTCATTCTAACGGCTTCTCGGAACGTGTTACCCGCTATTACTCGAACACGCTGCAAAGACCAGCTGAGCTTATCGTTAGCCGCTTTCATGATTCGTCCCTCTCATCCCGAGCTAATTCCAAAAAAAGATCCTCCAAGCTTCGCGACGGATTTGAAACTCTGGCCCCTTGCTCATTTGCTAACGATTCGATGCGATCCCGAGTTTCCTGCGAAAGCCCGTCAACGCGAATCGAATCCTGGCAGGCATTCTCTGTAAGCGAGGCGATAGTGCCCTCTCTGAGTAAACGCCCGCGTCCCATGATCGCCACTCGATCGCAAATCGCCTCCACCTGGGAAAGCAAATGCGAACACAGCAAAATCGTCTTACCCTCGCTCTTCAGTCCGATAATCAACGACGCGATATCTGCAGCTCCAATCGGATCCACGCCAGCAGTAGGCTCATCCAAAATCAGCAATTCCGGATCCGCGATCAATGCCTGAGCCAATCCTATTCGTTGAAGCATTCCCTTCGAATACGAACCAATCCGCCGATCGCCAGCATCTTCCAAACCTACCTTTTCCAATAATTGATCGATTCGTTTGCTCGCTCCAGAACGTTCCAATCCAGACAAGCATCCGAAATACTCCAAAAGCTCTCGACCCGTTAAGAAACGCTGGAAATACGGTGCTTCCGGTAAATAGCCGACACGAATCCGAGCCGAGGCGTCCTCACTCGATTTCCCAAAAATTTCACAAGTCCCGTCAGAGGCTTTTAACAACCCAAGAGCTACCTTGATCGTTGTGCTCTTGCCCGAGCCATTTGGCCCTAGCAAACCATAGATTGATCCTCGCTCTACAGTTAGGCTCAAATTGTCAACTGCCCGCAGGCGAGCCTTAGAACCAGGGATCCTAAAATCCTTTATCAAATCCTCAATGGCTATTGCTGGAGTCATCGCAAGTGATTAGTAAATACCGAATCCGGTATGCTGGCGCTCACGCGTACCTTCGCGCGTTTCGGTTTTTCGAATGAATGAATCAAGCTCGCTCTCTATCTCTTTGAGGAAGCGGCGGCACTCGATTTCGGCACCCTCCATTTCGACTTCAACGCGGCCATCGGCTAAGTTTTTGACGTAACCCGTCACTTCGAACCCACTCGCAACCTGCCTGGTCGAGTAGCGAAACCCAACCCCCTGGACGTGGCCGGCGAAATGAGCGGTTAGGTGGAAAACGGTCTCCAAAGATTCCATAAGTCTCTTACCTTGAATGTAAAACGAGTCTTGCCAATCGCAAATGGCCAAACGTTTGGAAATATCTCCGTCTCGCCGAAATCTTTGAAAAATAAGCTTGCTCGCAATCCAACCAAATTGAATACCGCTTCTGCAAAACCTAGCGCTCACATTGAAAATTGCCTCAAACAGCCGCAATTCATCAACAAATTAATCGAACCACCGAGGAAACTTTTTTGGACAATTCATTTGCCAAAGCAAAATCCGAGAGCTAGCTTCCGCCTGCTTTTTTAAAAAGCTTGTTAACAAATATGGCCAATTTCGAAAACGATAGCAACGCCGACAACGAATGGGACGACAGCTGGGAAACCATCTGGAACGAGTTCGACTGGGAGCGTTACTTGAACATAGAAAAGGACGAAGTCCGCAAGTACCAAAAATTCTACAGCAAACTAATACGAAGCCAAAGTCGCCTGGATGAAGTTGCGCTTTTCATGGGATGGGAGAATGGAAGATCTCCGAACGAACCTCAAGAAACCGTAGAAACCTCGCTCGACGCGCTGCCCGACGAACCTTACACGCTTCACAAACACCCGCTTTTCATCGCTAGCAAAGCGCTCCATCAGTGGTTGACCGAAAAATGGTTTCAGCACATTTCCCTTTGCTCAGACCAAATCGCTCCGACCACTGCTCTTAAAGTGCAGAACGCGATCGCCCAATCCGACTACTACGGCCTTTTAGCCGTAACTGCATTGGATTTGGGCGACTACTCGCTGGCAATCGCCTATTTTAAACGTGGCTTAGTCGCGTTGAACGAGCTTCTCGCACTTCTTTTGGAAGTCGAAGAGCTGAATGTTGCCGCCCTGAGCGCCTACTCGAAACAAGCGAAAACACGTTTGTTCGATATTCGAGAGATTTGGTTACGAGTAACAGCGGACTGCCGAGCGGCAGCCGCTAGAGGCTTCGAAGAGGAGTAACCCTCCCCTACGCGGCCAATCCCTTATGGGGATACTGCTTTCATCTATGACTTTTCTAAAAAGTACTGCTTCCAATAACGCTCCATCGCCGATTTCGCTTAATCGAAGCAAGATCCGCAGCCTTTTTCGCAAAGGCGGAGCCGGAAATGCATCCGCATTCGTTCAAGCGACTTCCTACTATCTTGATCTGCTTTCCGAATACTTCTATTTGCTCGGATACACCGAAGCTGGCGATCGGCTTTTCGAAATCGAAGCCACCCTTTTTGAGTGCTGGCGTTATGCTCCGTACATTCGACGCGTTTCGGACTTCGAGCGATTTCTGGAGATCCAACTGGAAAAACGCAGCAAGGACCGGTTTTTGGACCTGCCAGAGCCACATGCTCACTTGAACGATCTCAACCACCAGCAACGATTTCTTTTGGTTGCTCGCGTCTATCAAGGCTGGACGTATCGTTCGCTCCACCTGGCGACTCGAATTAAGAAGCCGGATCTCGGCCAAGCCCTTTCCGATCTCAAATGCTTGGTTACGGGTTTTAAGCCACAATTGCTCAAAACGCAGGAGCAAGCACTGGTCATTCAGCTAAGTCAATTGATGGAAGGCGAACTCAAGACGAGAGATGCTCGCGCTCTTGAAAAGGACTTAGCAAAGCATTTTCACGTCCTTCAGTTCAAAGCTCAATGGCTCGGTTACCGTTGCGAATTAGCAGAACTAAAAATCCAAATGACCATCGACCCCAAGCAATTGGGTGAATTCAAAGATGGTCTGAACGACAAGTTGAAAGATCTCCCCACGGAACGGCCGAAGTTTAAAGAAAGCGTACTGAATCAGATCTCATTCATGCGGGCGCATTCGAACTTAGGGACTGTTAAATAAATCGAAGACTGTTCCGCTGCCTAGTTGTAGGAGCGGGTTTACCCCGCGATAGATGCGTATCTATTCCATGAAAATGAAAAATCGCGGGATAAACCCGCTCCTACACTGACTTATTTAACAGTCTCTAAGGGATCAAATCCCTAGAGGGGGGACGCTTACCTTGGCTTTATTTTTTGTTAGACTACGGTAGCTTCCCGGAGACTTTAGCAAGTTCTGTCGCTGCTTCTTAATAACAGGAAGAAACGTTTCCTCGATATACGAGAACGCCTTTTCCAGTCCCTCATTCTCGTAAACGACACCGATCTTCGCTTCCATCAAGGTAGGCTCTCCCATACACGCTAAAAAGCGATTGGAAGTCATGCCGGTGAACACTTCGATTCGTTCGCCGGGAGCAATGTCGCTTTGTCTGAGGATCCACTCGCGAGCGAATAGAGCGAGCACTGCATCGCCAACTCAGGCCTTGGTTCGTTTCTCGGTTTCATCCATAAATCCACGAAAAAATCTAGCCTTCGAAAAAAGCCAACCAAGAATTCTCTCTAGACGATTTTAAGAATGGTCCAGTAAACCTAGCAAATAGCAAAGTCGATGTTACACGTCCCATCTCGCGACACTCGACTTCATCCTTGTCAGGCCAATCCTTGCAGCCTAGCTATTTTTCCAGACGACTCCTTCAAAGGAAAGTCTTGTCCCCCTCGCATGAAGATAAAACACGTTTTCGCTAAGCAAATCGACTTTCCTATGGGTGGAAAGGTTTGGAACCCCGCTCTGACCTTTAAAGCCAAGGAAATTGTATTCATTTTCGTCGAGACCGACACTGGCATTCTGGGCGTAAGCGAAGTCTGGTCCTTCTACGGTAGCTCACGGTCGATTGTCGACACGATCAACAATGACTTCGCGCCGCTAGTTGTTGGTGAAAACCCCCACTTCATCGAACGGATCCGTGAGCGCATTGCAGGCTTGGCTCCAATTGGAACGCTTGAAGGCATTATGGTGAACGCGCTGAGCGGTCTCGACAATGCGCTTTGGGATCTTCGTGCAAAACTCTTGGGCACGCCCTTGTATCAATTGCTCGGAGCTCATTCGGACCGCGTCTACACATACGCTAGCGGCGGTCTATACGGACGAGACAAAACGATCGACGACCTTAAAGACGAAATTGGCGGATATATCGAGCAAGGATTCAATGGCGTCAAAATCAAGATCGGCGGCGTTTCCCAAAGAGAAGACCTTAATCGTATCGCAGCCGCTAGAGAAGCAATTGGCTCCGATGCTCGCCTAATGATCGACGCGGTCCATGCTTACAATGTCCCCGAAGCCCTAAGCTTGGCCTCCAAGGCTAAAGAGTTCGACATCTACTGGTTCGAATCCCCAGTTTCCCTGGCAGACAACGCTGGCCATGCGGAGGTCAATTTACGTGGAGGCATCCCCGTTTGCGCAAATGAATCGCTCTACGGTTCCCGCAATTTCAACGACCTTATTCGTAAACGCGGAACCGAGTACGTTCACCTCGACCTCTGCGCGTGCGGAGGCATTACCGAGGCACGCAAGATCGCGGCGATCGCCGAAGCGCATGACATGCCCTGTACGGTTCATTCAGCAAACACGATCTGCCTGTTTTCTGCCAGTATCCATTTTGCGGCGACTCTGCCGGATTGTGATTCGGTCGAATACCATCAAATCCACCAATGGCTAAGGGATTACGCTCCGGAAGCGACAATGGCCTTAACCGACGGACCCTACGTCAAACCGCTTGATACGCCAGGGATCGGAATGGATTTCATAACGCCCGACTTTATCGACAAAATCGCTGCTGAGTTCCAAGACGGAAACCAAGACTAGCGAGACTTCTTAAGCATCTTTTGCGAAGGCTCCGAATAGGCGAACTTCTCTTCGCCGAATACACCTGCCCGATTGAACAGGGTTCCGTTAGTATCTGGTCGCACAACGACTGCCTCGTTCATATCGTAAGCGGTAAGAAAACTT
>JBNMOQ010000075.1:0-18780 GCA_051275055.1 Candidatus Pelagisphaera sp. | reverse complement strand
ACCGCCATCGCGATAGAATCTTCACCGTTCACAAAGGCGACAAGACAGTGAACGTCTATCCCATCCGAGCCGTAAGAACGGACAAATGGAAATACATGCTCAACCTGTTCCCCGAGTTCTACAACACCACCCACATGGACGTAAAAGTCTTCCGCGAGGGTCATACGAGAGCGGGCCAGCAAAACCAACATTTCTTCTTTGACTGGGCTACATGGGATCAAGCAGCTAAAAAAAGCCAAGAGGCTGCGCAATTCCTCCACCGGTATCACGCCCGGCCCAAGGAAGAGCTGTACCTCGTTGAAGACGATCCCTACGAAGAAAACAACCTCGCTTATGATCCTCGGTATGCGGATGTATTAGCGTCCATGCGCAAGATGATTCAGGACCGCATGATAGAGGTTGATGACGACCGCTCCCTGTCAGGCAAACCAAGGCTCCTGAAAGACAACCCACTACCAGCCGCCATCCATCTCTATTTCCCCAATGGCGGCGAAAGCCTCCACTCCGGCCAGACTGCGAACATCTCCTGGAGTGATTTCTGGGTAGGCATAAAAACCGTCAAACTGGAATACAACGACGGCAGTAATTGGAAAGTAATTACCGATTCTGCCCCACACAACGGAACCTTTGCATGGCGAGTTCCAGCGATTTCCTCAAACCAGATTAGACTTCGAGTCAGTTCCGCGGATGGAAAAATCTTCGACGAAAGCGACCGGCAGTTCTCCATATCGCCAGGTCGGTAATTGAACCAAAATTCATAATGGCCGCAAAAAGGCACAGAAAGCGTAAAACTGGGGGATCTATCAAAGCGAGAGAGGAAGGGATTGAGGGATTTTTTAACATCGCTCATTCCTCGCTAGATCCCCGCATTGGCGGGGATTAACTGGAAACCGTCTGAAAACCACGCCACGCTGCGGTGTAAGCTACACCGACACGTCGGGGTGGATTCTACAATGACCGTTGCCCGAATAAGCCTAAGTTGACGCCAATGCGCTCAAGGAAGCAGGCGCCGAGGATGTCACTTACAAGCGCTACGACGCCGCCGGTCATGGTGTTTACGTTAAACACATCGAAGAAGCCCGCCCCGCCCGCGAAGCCTTCTTTGTTCGTACCTTCATGAAGTAACCTGAGCATGTATAAACGAGAGATCGATCCTTGCTGATTGAGTTTTTTAAAATAGTATCCTATTCCTTAATACCGACAAACAGCGATTTAGGAAACAAGCGGCAGCAAATTGGCGCGACCATTATTACTCCAAATTCCATGAAACCCATCCACCAGATCCTATTCCTCCTGCTCGTCAGTAATTGCTTTGTAGACGCAGAAAAACCCAATATACTTTATATTTTCACCGACGACCAAAGCATCCGGACAATCAGCTGCTACACCGAAGCTCAGCCCTGGATTAAAACACCGAATATCGATCGCTTGGCCGAAAACGGATTGCGTTTCCGCTACTGCTACACGGGTGCGAAATGCGTTCCATCCCGAGGCAATGCCCTAACAGGCATGCTCCAGTATCACTACGACCGGGATACCTCCTATTGGCCGACTCATTTCAGGTCGCAAGGCTACTACACGGGCATGATTGGCAAGTGGCACTGGAATGTGCCGAGGTACAAAGAGGCATGGGACTGGTCAGCCGTGTGGGAGCATCACCTCCCGGAGAACGGCAAGAATTACTATTGGGATCAGTCGCTCCGCATCAACGGGGAAGAGCTAATGCCACTGGAGCAATACAGCACGGACGCCTACACGGATCTAACCATAGAATTCCTCGAAGAACGTGCTACAGAACCCGATCAGCCCTGGTATTTCTGGCTGTGCTATGGCGCTGTCCATGGTCCCTACACCCCGGCGGACCGGCATATCGGCGACTTGGAAGAGGCTCCCGAAATGGTCTACCCGAAGGATCTATGGCCGCCTCGCCCTGACAAGCCAGAGCACATGGTTGAGCTTTCAACCAATAAGCCCCATCCCGAAACTGGAAAACCGATGAAGGGTGACAGCTCCCTCGATGCAGCAGTGAAGATGTACCATGAAGCGGTTATGGCCATCGATGAAAGCGTAGGACGCATCATGAAGGCCCTCGAAGAAACCGGACAACTGGAGAATACCGTCGTGGTCTTCACGTCGGACCAGGGCTACGCCTGGGGCCAACACGGCTTCAACCTGAAAATCGCTCCCTACGACGCCAACCTCCTCGCCCCGCTGATCATCCATTGGCCAGGCAAAGTGCCTCTCAACACGCGAAGCACCGTTCCCGTAAATGGGGTGGACCTAATCCGCACTTTTCACCACTTGGCCGAGATCGAACCGGCTACAGATCTAGACGGGCGCGATATAAGCGAACTCTTCTTTCACCCGGAAACCCAACTCTGGGATGACAAACCCATGCTGCAAACTTACACGGGTAATATCTATGGAGAAGAGCAGCTATTGGAGGAACTGGAGAACGCGCATAAAACCGGTGACTGGGACAAATTCAATACCCACAAGACAGGAATCAAAGCCTGGCTGATGGCCCGCCAAGGCAAGTACAAGTACATCCGCTACATCTACAAAGATTACCTGGACGAACTCTATGATTTGGAAGCGGACCCGGAAGAACTATTCAATTTGGCCGTACGACCTGAGTACCATAAAACTAAAATGGAAATGCGTGCTCTACTAACGAAAGAACTGAAAAAAGACGGAGCCAAGTTCCTACCTCTGCTACCGGAACCCATTCAGGTCTACTAGTCCATTGGGAGACCAACAAAAGGTATGAATTGGATACGTTCAGACATCCGCAGCAAAAACCATCAAAAACAAAACCGTTACCTCTTATCGCTATTCTACATTGCCTCGTACCTCCCGTTTCCAAAACCGGCTCAATATCCTCCTCAAGAAAATCATGATACTATTTCAAAGATCCAACCCTACCCGTCTTTTGCTCATTGCAGCATGCCTGCTGTCGTCAACGTTTCTGTACTCAGTGAAGGGACAACCCGCCCCCTTCGAACTCACCGTCAATCAAATCACCTCCGGCAAAAAGCATCATATTTTCGGATACATCGGCCAGTGCCGCACGATTCCATGGAACGCGAGTGGGCGATACATTCTAGGGCTCGAACTCGACTTCATCGACCGCATGCCTAATCCGGAAGATGCCGCTACCGTATTCATAATCGACACGCTTGACGAGTGGGAATACTTCGATCTCGAAAAGGATCCCAAGGAGATCAACTCGCTCTACCGCAATCCCGAATTCGCCAGCGACATTGCCGAGATGAAAGCCAAACTCGCCACCCAACGAAGCCGACTCGAGGTCACCCGAGACGAACGCCCTCTCAAGGATGTCGAAAAAGAGTGGCTGACGAACCAGAAAGAATAATCGCCCCCTGGTTCTCATTTAAACAAATTGACCGCTTGCGGCCCCCTCTCTCAAATAGAAAACTACCTCAAAAACCCACGCGATTTACACCTTGATACCACCGAATCTCCCCTGCAACCTACCCCCTAATCAAATCGGAACAATTGAATTTCCAATCAACTCGATAATGAAACGCTTCATACTCCTCGCCGCCGCGCTACACCTCGGCTCACTCTGCTCCTCATCTGCCGCAACCGATGATAGCCAATCGAAAAAGCAGAATATCCTGCTCATTTGCGTCGATGACCTTCGTCCCGAGCTGAAGTCCTTTGGCGTCGACTACATCCAATCGCCGAACATCGACCGACTCGCGGCCTCCGGCAGAGCCTTTCACAATCACTACGTCAACGCCCCCACCTGCGGGGCCTCTCGCTACACGATGCTAACGGGTCAGTACGGTTCCTATGGAAACACAGCCCTCTTCACACGAGCTGAAAAGCTAGAATCTCCCGATGCCGCCGTTCCTCCAAGCATGCCAGAGTGGTTTCGAAAAAATGGATACATGACAGTATCCGTCGGCAAAGTCTCGCACCACCCTGGCGGCTGGGGCGGCGAAGACTGGTACGACAACAACGTTCTCGAAATGCCCGGCGCCTGGGATCGTCAACTGATGCCCACCGGCCAATGGAAACACCCGCGAGGCGCGATGCATTCCTTGGCTCACGGGGAGATCAAGCCAATCGGATCCTTCTCGGAAAACAAAATGAATGCCTTCCAGAGCGCTGGAGACAAAGACACCGATCAACATGACGGCTTGATTGCAAATGAAGGCCTCGAACAACTCGAATATTTGGCCGGCTCGGACAAACCCTTTTTCCTCGCCATCGGTCTCATCAAACCCCACCTCCCTTTCGGTTCGCCCAAGCGCTATATGGATCCCTACAAAGGGATCGATTTGCCCCCGATCCCCCATCCAGAAAAGCCCAGCGGCCAAACCACCTGGCATGGTTCGGGCGAATTCATGACCCAATATCTCCACTACGGGCAAGACCCACGCGAAGATGACGCCTACGCGGACGAAGTGCGTCGGCACTACGCTGCCTGTGTAAGCTACGTCGACCATCACGTCGGAGAAATCCTCGCCAAACTAAAGGAAACCGGCCGTGACAAAGACACCATCGTCGTGCTCTGGGGCGATCACGGCTGGCACCTAGGAGAACAATCAATCTGGGGCAAGCACAGCCTCTTCGAAGAATCCCTACGCTCCCCTCTCATCATCTCCGCCCCCGGCATGAAAAACCCGGGCAAGAAGTCGAACGCGGTCATCGAAACCGTCGATCTCTTTCCAACCCTTTGCGAACTCACCGGCTTGGATCAACCTGATTTCGCCCACGGAGCTTCACTTCTTCCTCAGATTGAAAAGCCAAACGCCAAAGGCCATACAGCCTATGCCTACAACGGCAAAGCTCAAACGCTCCGCACCGAACGCTATCGTTTCACCCTTCACAAAGACGGTTACGCCGAGCTCTACGACCATGATTCTCCCAAAAAAGAAGCTCAGAATATCGCCGAAAAATTCCCGGGGAAAGTCGAAGAGCTGAAACAATTACTCCTAAAGAGAGCGTCCAAAAAAGCCGAATAGGTCGAGCTTCTGACCGAGAAACTCCATTCAACGAACTCGGAATCCTCCGCAGTTTAAGAAACCTTGGGCTGGGAATTTTTCGCAAAGATGGACACCTTTTCCAGAATCCGATTGTGTTAGAGTGTCTGCATGAAGTCTTAGAGACTGTTAAATAAGTCAGCCAATTCGTATTTACGTGTCCTTTCCGCTCAAATTGCATTTCCTCATTTCGCAATACCCTCCGGGTATTACTCGAATCGAAAGCCGCAATTTGAACTGAAAAATCCACTTTAACTACTCGGGCGGGACTTATTTAACAGCCTCTTAGAAAAGGAAAACCCGAGAGATTGATGGCGATAGTATCCGCAAAGCGGTTACTTTCATGGAAGCCAACCAGTCTCGGGTTCCGTCTCTAGAAGAACTCTCGAAAGTCGCTGGATTTTCCGTGTATCACTTTCATCGCATTTTTCATGGGTATTAGTTTTGAGGGTACGCCAGATGCCTTCGAGGTGGGTATTCTCCGGCACCTGACACAACTCGACCAGGGTCGGAAAAATATCGATCAGGCTGGCGGGTTCCGGACATGACTCTCCGAGCTGGATACCCGGTCCGGCAATCAAGAGCGGAACCCGTGTGGATTCTTCCCACAACGCGCGCTTGGCCCAGTGCTGTTTTCGCCGAGATGAAATCCGTGATCGCTCCATAAGACGACCAGGGTGTTCTCGGCGTGGGCGCTAAATTTCAAGGCATCTAAAACGATGCCCACGGAATGGTCGACAGAACGGATGGACTCTTGGTAAACCTTCAGTTTTTCGTGGTCGAACTGGTGCATGAGGAGTTGGGATTAAGATGAAGATCAAGAGTAAGATTAAGACTGTTTGAAATGCTCCTGAATTCGTCCAGTCGAGCAAGCCACAACTTCCAAACGCCATCGCACCGAACTTCCAAACGCCATCGCATCGAACTACCGAACTTCGCGTGACATCACTCATTCTCATCAATAAAACAAAGTTCGTGGTAACCATTTCACGCCTCCAGAGGTTATTAGATTAACCATTACACACTTAAAACTATCTTCTCAACCCACCCTCAAAGATCTTCGTTGAACCAGCCCTGATACGTCCGGATCTCTTACACAGAAAAATCCCCCCTTGGCGCCCTGCCTTTCCTCGCCATAATTCGAAAAACGATTGCGAGAGCTCGGTCGAAAGGCTGTGCCGCTAAAACCATAATCTAACCCGTAAATCGCAAAATACACCAAACTCATGCAACTGCAAAATAGCTTCACTGAATTGTTCTGGAACCCGATGACAATCGAGTCACTGCCGACCTTAGCCCTTAGCCTGCTTACCGCTGCCCTACTGGGCTGGATACTAGGTCAAGCCTACATAAGGTTCGGCACAGCCCTTTCAAATCGACGTCAGTTCGCGCGGAATTTCTTGCTGCTGACCGTGACCACTGCACTGATCATCAGCATCGTCAAATCGTCACTTGCGCTGTCGCTTGGCTTGGTAGGCGCGCTTTCGATCGTACGCTTCAGAGCGGCGATCAAGGAGCCCGAAGAGCTCGCATTTCTGTTCTTGGCAATCTCAGTTGGATTAGGCATGGGAGCCGGACAGGGACTGGTTACCGTGGTGGCCTTTGTATTGATCCTTGGACTCATTGCGCTGCGAAGTCTTTCCCGTCCAAAAACTGATTCAGGAAATCTGTTCCTTACCATTAATAGCCCGGCTCCAGGCAAACTGACTACCAAGCAGATTCTGGAGGCCCTCACCAGCGTTGGAGCCACAGCTAGCTTGAGCCGAATTGATGATGGACCTGACGTAATGCGAGCCTCGTTTCGAGTTGGTTTTGTCGACCCTCAAGGTATTGAAACGTTTAGCGAAAGCATGCGTAAACTCAGCCCGTCGGTCGAGATAACCTGCCTTGAGGATGGTGGGCTGAATCATTGATTCAACCCGCGACGCCTGCAGTGAACCCGGCTACCAATGATTTTCGCTACGAGCGCAAGCTGCTCCCAGCTGGCTACGCTCAGCCAGAGGTGTTGGCATTGATCCGCCAGCATCCATCCGGATTCCACGAGGCCTATCCGCCTCGTTGGGTGAACAACCTCTACCTCGATTCCCCGGGTTTGGGCGATTATCACGACCACGTCACTGGCCTTGCCCAAAGAAGCAAGAGCCGCATCCGTTGGTACGGCGACCTGCGAGGATCAATTTTGAAACCTGTGTTCGAGCGAAAGCTCAAACAGGGCACTCTGAGCGGGAAGCGCGCGAGCGCTGTGCCACCGCTGGCTCTCAACGGTAGTCTGGACGAACGAAAATTGCGGTCGATGCTCACCCACCTTGGCGTGGAGAACCCCTTGTCGCGCTGTATCGACCAGCGGCACCCTACTCTCATTAATCGATATCACCGTCACTACTATCTGAGCGGTGATGGCCGTGTCCGCCTGACCGTGGACTCTGATCTCGCATTCTATGCGCCTGACAACACTGCTGCAGCGCTATCCAGCAAAGCGCCGGCAGAATACGCCGTAGTAATCGAGCTCAAGTACGCGCCAACCGACTCCGATTGCGCCGCTGACATCGCTAACTGGTTTCCTTGCCGCATCGCACGCTGCTCCAAATACGTGCTGGGCATTGAAGCTATTCGTCGCGCCTGAACTGAATTCCAAAACCCGAACAAGCCATGAAACGTCCACTTTTCAAATCACCTCACTCTTCGTTGCTGGATCTAATCTTTGGAGTACTGGCCGTTGGATTCGTGATATGTATCCTAATCATGGTTACCCAGTCGGGACCCTCATCCGATGAAGAGATCGCACAAGCGGAAACTGGTACGCAGGCGGGCTTAGGTAGGCCACCGGCTTTCGGCGGGCCAGGAGCTGGAGGCCCAGGAGGTCGCCCGGGACGCAATCGCGAGCCCACCAAGGTCCTTGAACAATTTGACGAAGATCGTAATGGCTGGCTCAACGCGACCGAACGACAGGCAGGCCTTGCCCACTTGAAAACCCAGGCCGATAACGGCGCTGCTGGCGGAGGACGCGGTCCCCGAGGCGGTGGCGGCGGCTTTCGTGGCGGACCTAGAGGCGGAGGCGGAGGTCAACAAGGCGAACCCGAACCAGGTCCTCAGATCACTCCGACGGATGTAGCCTCCCACCCCGACGCGACGCTGTACGATCCGTTTACGCTCCGTACCTTATTCCTCGAATTCGACAATGACGATTGGGAGAAAGAGCTCGAGTCTTTTCACGACACTGATGTCGATGTGCCGGCGAACCTCAGAGTAGATGGCCAAACGCTGCGTCACGTGGGCGTTCGATTTAGAGGTAACACTTCCTACTCGACCATAGGGACCGGTCGGAAGAGGCCGCTAAACCTCACCCTTGATATGGTTCATCCAAAACAGGATATCGATGGTTACAGCACACTGAATTTATTGAACGCCAATGGGGACGCGACCTTACTCCGCTCAGTCCTCTACTATGAAATTGCCCGGCAATACATACCAGCTTTCAAAGCGAATTTCATGCGGGTGGTAATCAATGGCGAGAGTTGGGGCGTCTACGCCAACGTACAACAATTTGACTCGAATTTCTCCAAGGACTTCTTCGGCACTCCGAAGGGCGTCCGTTGGAAAGTGCCCGGCAGCCCAGCAGGACAAGGTGGACTGGCCTATCTCGGAGACGAGATCGATCCGTACCGCCAGATCTTCCAATTAAAGTCGAAAGAAAATCCTAAAAGCTGGGTGAGTCTCATGCTGCTTTGCCAGACTCTGAACGAGACGCCAACCGAGTTGCTGGAAAGCGCTCTTGCACCGATACTCGATGTGGACGGCGTGCTTAAATTCCTCGCCTTGGACAACGTGCTTGTAAACAACGACGGCTTCTGGGTTCGAGCGAGCGACTACAGTCTCTACCAGGATGCGCATGGGCAGTTCCATGTCTTGCCCTACGATGCGAACGAAACCTTTGCCATCGGTAGTGGAGGCGGCGGGCCTCCGGGCGGTGGAGGACCTCCAGGCGGTGGCCGTGGAGGCCGTGGACCAGGAGGAAGAGGACGGGCCGGGCCAGGTGGTTTTGCCCCAGGAACATTTGTAGCTCCAGCGCTGATTTCTGTAGCGGACGGGAATCAAGACGGAAAGACCGAACGCGCCGAACTTGTGGCCCTGGCAGACACCTGGTTTCTGAATACAGAAGTGGACAAAACTGAAACACTCAATCGCGATCAATTCATAGCGGGCCTGGCACAGTGGGTGAATAGCCAAGACGAATCAAGCGGACAGCCGACACCAGGCGGACGAGGAGGCTTCTCCCCTATTGAATTTATTGGCGGCGATCTATTCAGATCGGTCGATATCGACGAAGATGGTCAGGTGGCGCACGCAGATTTACAGAAACGCCTTGGCGATTGGTTCACGGAATGGGATGTGGAGAAAATTGGTGATCTCACCGCGACGCAGTTGACCGACGGGATCAACGGAACGCTAACGAAACTCCGCGAACAGAACGCGGGTGGCACAGCCCAGGCGGGCGGAAGACGAGGTCGAGGGGGTGCCGGTGGCCCTGGCGGGTTCCGAGGGCCGGGAGGACCAGGAGGTCCTGGTGGTGCAGCTGGCGGAAGACCCGGTCGCGGCGGCGTGGACTTGGACCCGCTGGTATTGGAGAACGACGCGAGTCGCCCTCTTGCTTCGAAGTTGCTGGCAGTTCCAGAACTACGAGCACGTTACTTAAGCTACGTCCGCGACATCGCCGAGAATTGGCTCGACTGGGAAAAGAGCGGACCCCGAATCCTTCGTTACCAGGCCCTGATCGAAGAAGACATGAAGTCCGACACCCGAAAACTGGATACAATCGAGGCCTTCTACGCGGGAATCGACAGCGGTCAGCGAGCCGAGGAGCCCAGTCTGCGAAATTTCTTCGAGAAGCGACGGGCATTCCTACTGGAACATGAAGAAGTCGGGAAAGCCAAAAAAATCAGCCATCAATGACAGATTAGCCAATTTCGTCATTTAGACCTGGATACACACTTTCGTGATGAACACGGACAATTGGAGCTGCCTCGAAAGTTGAGATAGCAAAGATTGCTCGAAAAAGCACTACGGCCTCCAACCCTTGGTTAGCAAAACGCTTCAATATGAGATTACCGCAGCAGGGTGAGAAATGGTTTTAATGATGCATAGATTCTACGTTTGCCCCCTTGCCCTCCCACAGGTCGTGACATAATTAAGAACTGCCCCCTCAATTTTCTTCTTAGAAAACTCCCATTAGCTCTTCCCACTGCTCGACATCCAGGGCAACGCTCCACTGCAATGGGGGGCCATTTTCGCTTAGTACAGTGGGTGCCTCATCAAATCGAATCGGAACAATTGAATTTTCTATCAACTTAATCTCGCTTCAGCAATTGAAGTTCCTATCAACTTAACCTCGCTTCAACAATTGAATTCCCTATCACCTAACCTCGCTTCAACAATTGAATTCCCTATCAACAACCCGTGCTGTCAGCGCCCGTATTCCTACCGAATACGGTGAGTTCAATCTCGTCTATTACAGCAATACACACGACGACAAGGCGCATCTCGCATTCTACATGGGAGACCTGAGTACGGGAGAGGACATTCTTGTTCGACTGCACTCGGAATGCCTTACCGGTGATGTCTTTGGTTCACTCAGATGTGACTGCGGCGAACAGCTCAACCGGTCGATGCAACTTATCGCCGAGGAGGGCCAGGGTATAGTTGTTTATCTGCGCCAGGAAGGCAGAGGTATTGGTTTACTGCAAAAAATTCATGCCTACAATTTACAGGATGAAGGTCATGATACGGTCGACGCAAACCTGCTACTGGGGCACCAGGCGGATGAGCGCGACTATACGGTGGCCGTTCGCATCCTGGAAGATCTCGGAATAAAGTCCGTTCGCCTGATCACTAACAATCCCGACAAGATCAGTTCACTAGAAGCGGCAGGGATCAAGGTAAATGACCGAGTCGAACTTGATAATTTCGTCAATCCAGAAAATTCGCGCTACCTGCTGACCAAGGCCCAACGGATGAACCATTTGCTGCCCTTGACAAATACACCCCCTCTGACAACTGAAAGTGACCCCGATAAATCTCAATCAGCAGATTGAAACGTGGCTGCATTCCAGCGCCTCGTCTTTTAAAGCTAACAACAGGCCCTTCATCACACTCTGCTATGCGCAAAGCTGGGATGGAAGCATTACGACGCGCTGTGGAGAATCCGTGAGTTTTAGTGGTGATGAGTCCATGAAATTGACTCACCAACTACGCAGCCTTCATGACGGCATCTTGGTGGGTATCGGTACCGTACTCAGTGATAATCCGCAACTGACTGTTAGGAAGTGGACTGGACCAAACCCTCAGCCTATTGTATTGGACAGTCAATTACGCACGCCGCAGTCCGCCAAAATTTGTCATCACCCTGATAAGGATTGTTGGATCCTAACAGTGCGACCTGACGCTGAATCCCTGGGCGATCAGGTTGATATATTGGCCGTTCACAGCGCGGACGAAAACCAGCGACAGGTACCCTTGGAGGAGGCCATGAGACTACTGCGAGAGCGAGGAATCAAGAGTCTGATGGTGGAAGGCGGAGCCACAGTCATTACTGCTTTCTTGAAGGCGCGCCTAGCCGATGCCCTGGTTTTAACCGTCGCCCCCCGGCTTGTGGGCGGCTACAAAGCCGTAGGTAATTTGCAGGCAGAGGGCTGTGATTATCAACTGAATATTCATCCACTACACTCCGCGCCTGCAGGCAAGGATCTTATAGTGTGGGGGGATTTACAATACGAGGGGCCCATCCATTGAACGCGCGTCAACTCTACTTCGTAAAACCTCACCAGGTCGAAATCCGCGAACAACAGCTGCCATCCTTGCAGCCCGATCAAGTGCTGATCAAAAACCTGTATTCGAGTATCAGTGCCGGTACCGAGATGCTGGTTTACCGCGGCCAGCTTCCCGATGACATGGCCCTGGATGAAAGTCTGGCGGCTTTCGAAAAGCAAAGAAGAATTAACTATCCCTTACAATATGGCTATGCTTGTGTCGGTCGAATAGAAGAAGCCGGCAAGGACGTGGACGCCGCCTGTGTCGGTAAAACAGTCTTCTCGTTTCAGCCTCATGCAAGTCATCACGTTTGCAGTATGGACACCGTTATTCCCTTGCCTGAAGGAATAGATTCGAAGGAGGCCGTATTTCTGGCCAATATGGAAACGGCAGTGAACCTCGTGCAGGATGGCAATCCACGCCTCGGTGAACGAGTGGTAGTGCTGGGCCAGGGCATTGTCGGACTGTTGGTGTCCAGTGTGTTGGCTGAGTTTCCGCTAGCGGGCCTTTATGCTGTGGAATCCATCGAAGGCCGGCGGGCATTGTCGGGCCACGCGGGTGCGCATGGGACCTTCAGTCCCAATTCCGACATTGAGATTAACGCCTTGCAGGAAAAACTGAAACTGAAGGAGGCTTGCGGTGGCGCCGATGTAGTTTTCGAACTGACCGGCTCCCCAGCAGCGTTGAACCTAGCGGTAGACTTATGCGCTTACTCGGGCCGTATCGTCGTTGGCAGTTGGTATGGAACCAAGAGCGCCCAGATTAATCTGGGCGAGAGATTTCATCGCAACCGCATGACAATAGTAAGCAGTCAGGTTAGTACCATCGCCCCAGAGCTAAGCGGTCGCTGGGACAAACCGAGGCGATTCTCTGTGGCATGGGATATGATAAAGAAGTGCCAACCCGCGCAGTTTATTAGCCATAGCATGCCATTCGATCAAGCGGGCGAAGCTTACCGGCTACTGGACGAATCACCACAAGACACAACACAGATCATATTTGATTATCAGGACTTAGATTAGAGGTTTTTAGAATGTACACAATTTCAGTAAAACATGACCTGATTGCCAGGCACTATCTCATCGGCGGTGACTGGGGCGCTGAGAACGACCCCCACTCCCACCACTACGTCATTGAAGTCCGGCTTGAGGCCGCTGAGTTAGATCAGCACGGTTACCTGGTGGATATTGTTAAAATCGAGAAAGAACTTCAGGCGGCGGTCGATTATTTTGGTGAGAGTATGCTCAATGACCTGCCTGAATTCGAAGGGCTAAACCCTAGCATTGAACATTTCAGCCGTATTGTTTGCGGCAAGCTACTTGCGGGCATCGAGCCGCCAGGTTCAGGCCGTTTTTCAGTCAGGATCCGGGAGAATGACAGCTGCTGGGCAGCCTACGCCATGGACTATTAAGCAAGCTGACAATACCAGCTAGTTCATGACTCCGTTGCCGCAGTTCCAGGCGAAGGTGACTGCAGGCCCGGCAATGCCGCTGCGCCGGCCAACAGAATAATCACATCCCGTAAGCGCATCAGAACGATCAGACCGGCCGCTGCCGGCAGGGGCAAATCCAGTACCTGAAATGCCCAAAAGAGGCCGGCCTCTACACTTCCGATACCACCGGGCAGGGGCAGCAGAAACGCCAGGCGCACCACGGTAAATAGAAAAACAAAGGTCGCCAGGTCCAGGGGCGCATCGACAAAGGTGAGCAACAGCCAGAACTCCGCAATCATGCCAATCCAGGCCAGTAGCGACAGACCGAGCGCGACTCCTAAGGCGGGCCGCTGGGTAGTAAAGACCTGTTGCAGCGAATCATTGAGTTGCGACCAATAAGTATCCAGGTGGCGCAGACGGACGTGATGCTGCCAGTGGCTCGTCAGACGTTTTATCCAATCGCGGATGCGTAACGGTTTGCGCAAAACGAACCAGCCAAACAGCCCCATCAGCAGAATCAATCCCGATAGAACGAATGCTATGATATGCCAGTCCACAAAAACCATGGAGCGCGAAGTCAGCAGTGTAAGCACTGCCAATAACAGGACAGCGAAATTGATCCACAGCTCATAAAATCGATCGAGACCAACGGTGAGGAAGGCGTTGTGCCCAGGAACAGAATACCTTTTCCATAACCAGTACACCTGTAGTGGTTCGCCACCGAACTGGGGGCCAGGTGTCACAAAACTAATTACCTGACCTGCCTGACGCACCCGTAGCAACTGCAAGAATCTGCAAGGCAATCCCATAGCCCGTGTCAGCACCTGCCAGCGTCCGACAAGCAGCATAATGACCATAAGATTGAGGGCAATCCAGATCATCCACTGTGAGAAGTGCAGATCCGCAATGGTCGGCAATAGCGCAGTGAATGGCAGTCTGGACAGTATCCAGGCCGCCAGCCCTAGGGCTGATAGCCAAATCAGGTAGCGAAAAGAGTTAGTGGGTAATTTCACGCGCCGTCGTACCGATTGAGCCAGTGATCATCCTCTTGCCACAGACTGAAACGCCCTGTGCCCAGGAGCAGTAGCCAGATCACACTGCAGAATAAAATATAGTCCACTGCCAACAGTGGGTTGGAAAGGTAATACCAGACAAGCAGACTGACCAGGATGAGGCTGAAACAGCGTCCGGCGACTCCCAGCGCAACCATAATTGACGCCACAATAAAACCACCGATCATCACATTGCTCATCCAGGCGGGGCTGTGGCCAGGCAGAGACGGTGGTCCGGATTGAAGGAGAGACACCGCCAGCGTCACCACGACAACAACGCGCAAGGCAGGTTGCAGCACAGTCTGGCTGAAATCCGTAAGACGCTGAAAGCGTTGATTTACGGCATCAGCCTGTCGGTTTATGCGCCCGCTGACAATCAGCCAGTCGATTAAAAATCCAAGCACTGCGGGCAGCATGAAGGCAAATCCAGCAAGCGTTGTTACCGGTGGATAAAACAGGGGCCAGAGCGCAACCGCTAGGAAGCCCATCTGAAAGCCCGCCCAGGCGCGCCTATGCAATGCCGGCGGCAGTGGATAAACTGGTAAGCCGCGCGCGTTGCGCCAGAGTATCCCTGCGTGAAACAGATAGTAGGCAATGCCAAACAACAGGTAACTCCAATGCACCTGCCCGTAACCGAATGCCAGTAGAGAGGCGACCGCCAGACCGAGCGCGTCAGAGACCGTATCCAGTTCATTGCCAAGCAGACTGCTCTGCCCGGTGCGGCGTGCCACATACCCGTCGACCCGATCCAGCACTGCGGCGAAGAAATAAAGCATGCCCGGCAACCAGGCCAGCACTGGTCCTTCGAGCCAGGGTTGAAACAGGAAACCCGCCACGGCGGCTATTAACCAGGCCCGCAGCAAGGTGAGCCGATTGGCCCAGCCAAGCTCTCTATAAAGGGGCTCTCCTGAGTTCGGGCGGTTAAGAGGCAAGCGCCGTTTTGTCTGATAACAGACAAAAGCCCAAACCAGCCCGGCCATCACTAACCATTGCAGCGCGCCTTGCCAACGCCAGCTCAGGCCCAGCAGAATACTACCGCCTGCCAGCCCACCCACGCCCAACCAGCCAATGCGAGTGAACTCGCGCTTGAGGGATGCCCCGATCGGTTGTTCGTCGTCTGGGCTCAAAGTGTCTGACATCGGTCAATAACACGGTTGCAGTCGGTGTTTATCAAATCAAAAGGGTTAGGCCGTGTTTTCGAATGATCTCAAAGCTGACAGGAACCGATATTGGCGAGAACCAGGGGGCCCAATATCGGACCTGTCGCTTCGCGATTCGGCCCAGATTGAAGGTCGCGGCGTTCGCGCACTCCATCCGACACTTGTGTCGCAAGGAGTATGCAGCCTTGTGCTGCTGCGACCTGGGCTCGAACCAGCAAAGAGATCTTTCGGAAAACACGCCCTAGGGTTTTATTGTCTTCACTCCTGTTGAGTGGCATGTTCAGGATAGATTGGATTACGCATGACTGATTTATCGATTTATTTCGCCATTCCCGGTGATCTCGAAACCCCGACCGGCGGCTATCGCTATGATCGCCGCTTAATTGGCGAACTACGCAGGATGGGAGTCAACGTAGAAACCGTAGCGCTGCCGCACTGCTCTAGCATGCCGGATCAACAGACCCTATCGAGAGTCCAGCAGGCAATGGCGGCTATACCGGATCAGGCCGTTGTCGTGATTGATGGGCTAGCCTTCGGTGTTCTCGATCACATGGCAGTCGCGGAAGCTCAGCGACTGCGATTGATTGCGCTGTGCCACCACCCCTTGGCCATGGAAACCGGGCTCGACGAGCGACGAAGGCAGGCATTGATGTTATCGGAGAGACGCGCGTTGAGTTGCGCCCGAGCCACGGTGGTTACCAGCGCGCATACCCGCCAGGTCCTGATTGATCAGTTTGCCGTACCGGCCGAAAGAATCAGCGTAGCGCTTCCTGGTACCGACCGGGTTCCCTTCGCGCCCTGCGACGGCGACCCGATCCAACTGCTAACCGTGGCATCACTAACCCGGCGCAAAGCTCACGACGTCCTTATCAACTCGCTTGCCCCACTTAAATCTCTGCCCTGGCAAGCGCGCTTCGTCGGTGGCCACGACTTCGACCCAGCCTGGGCTAAGAGCCTGCAGGAGCAGGTAAACACCTTGGAACTGTCGCAGCGTATCCATTTCACTGGCACGATAGATGATACGCAGCTTGAATACCAGCAGGCCGATGTATTTGTTTTGCCCTCACGATTCGAGGGCTATGGCATGGTGTTCGCCGAAGCCCTGGCGGCCGGATTACCGGTGCTCGCGGCGCGCTCCGGTGCAGTGCCGGATGTGGTGCCCGAAGCGGCCGGCCTTCTGGTGGCCCCGGACGATACCCAGGCATTAACAGAAGCACTGCAGCAGATACTAACCAGCAACCCACTACGTCGGCGCCTGCAAACCGGTGCCAGAAAAGCGGCAGCGACACTGCCTTCCTGGACTGACACTGCAACCCTTGTGGCTCGAAAGCTCGAGGAGGTTAGCAACTCATGACCGGTTTCAGCATCGATTGGCTAGACTTGCGCGAGGCGGCAGACCGGCGCGCTCGCGAAGATAAATTGCTAGAACAGGCAAGGCATTGGCTGGAAACCGATATTGCACAGGGAACAGGGAGGACCGCGGTCGATCTTGGCGCTGGCACCGGCTCCACTCTGCGCGCTTTCTCCACGTCCTCTACTCAGGCTACTGATCGGAAGTCACTGTCCTGGCGTCTGGTGGATCAAGATACGGAGCTGCTTGCAGAAGCCAGGCTTCGTCATGGCGGTTCGCACCGGCTAGAAACTCATGAGCTTGACCTCACCGACATTGCCGCGTTGCCGCTGGAAGGCGCTCATCTCATTACCGCCTCAGCGCTATTCGACCTGGTGTCTGCCCATTTTATCGAAACCCTCGTCGGTGCGCTACAGAGCCAGTGTCAGCAACAGCCTGTCGGATTCTATTCGGCACTTAACTACGATGGAACGACTCGTTGGACACCCGCCCACCCTTTGGACGAAGCCGTACTCAACGCTTTCAACCACGACCAGCAACGGGACAAGGGTTTCGGTTTGGCGCTGGGACCGGACGCCGGCCCCTATATGGAACGGGCTTTCAACCGCTCAGGCTTCAGGGTGTTTACCGCCAATAGTCCCTGGCTCCTGGACGGGACCGACAACAAACTGGTGAATGCGCTAATCAGTGGGATAGGCGACGCGGTGGCAGCAAATCCAGCACTGGAGGCCGCCTCACTTCAGGACTGGATTCAGTTCAGAAAAGCCCACACGCTAACCGGCACTTGTATAGTGGGACACTCCGACTTGTTGGCACTGCCAAATACAATTTGAATGCGTTCTGAGTAACACCTAGTCAGCACCAAAAGGTTTGTTGCCCAAACGTCTTCAAATCCTCAAAATCGGAACAATTGAATTTCCTAACAACAATCTAACAAGGTTCAGCGCCTAGTAGAACCATTTGCCTCCATACGCCTCCCCAAAGCAACCAAATTCAAAGGAGAGATTTCGACTGCTCGACAATCAATACAATGGCGGCATCCAAGCAGTGTTATCTTGCCTCTTTTATTGCAAACGAGTCTTTTTGTATTTCGAAAAGACATCAATCGTATCCAAGATTTATGAAAATGCCTCTCTGCGTGTGCTCCATACTTCTACTACTCCCCTCGCTCAGTGTCGCCGACACACTTCAAGAGATGTACGCGATGCCTACTCCCATTGAAGCAAAAGACACTGTCTTCATTGAACAAATGACGTGGATGGAAGCACGAGATGCCCTCGCCGCCGGAAAGACCACAGTTATCATCGCCACTGGTGGCGTCGAACAAAATGGTCCCTATATGGAATCCGGAGCCCATCAGATCATTCTCAAAGCCCTGACCGATCGTATTGCTCGCAAACTCGGAAACGCTCTCGTTGCACCCCTCATAAGCTATGCCCCTGAGGGTGACATCGACCCTCCCACCGGTCACATGCAATACCCCGCAACACTCAGCGTATCAGAAAACACGTTCAGGGCAATACTCACTGACGCCGCCAACAGCCTACGCGTCCATGGATATGAAAATATAATCTTAATCGGCGACAGCGGGCCAAATCAAAAAGGGATGAAAGCTGTAGCGAAAGCCCTCTCTTCTGAATGGGCCCATAAAATAAACAAATTCGGGGGAAATTCAAAAATTCATTACATTCCGGAATACTATAACAATGCTCGATGGAACACTTGGCTCATCGCGCAAGGCTACAAAGAAACATCCAAACCCTATCATGACGATCTTCGCCATGCATCAATATTAATGCATGCCGACCCAAGCTCGATTCGTTATAAAGAAAGGAAAGCAGTTGCTCTCGATCATCTCAACGGGATTGATCTAAGCGACCAACAGAAAATCGCCGACCTCGGAAACCGCCTTATCGAACACCATGCAGACGTAACTGTAAAAGCCATACAAAATGCCCTAGGCACT
>JBNMOQ010000074.1:0-18811 GCA_051275055.1 Candidatus Pelagisphaera sp. | reverse complement strand
TCATCGACTGCTGCTGCGAAATTCCACGTGTCGCCTCGTTCGCCCCATTCGTCGTTACCGCGAATGTAGGCATGTCCGGGATGTTTCCCCGTTAGCAGCATGCAGCGCGAAGGAGCGCAAACAGGCGAACCTGAGTAGTGCTGAGTAAAGCGAATACCGCTCGCTGCCAGGGCATCGATATTAGGCGTCTCGATTTTCTCCTGACCATAACATCCGAGCTCACCGTAGCCCAGGTCATCCGCCAAGATGTACACGATGTTCGGCTTATCCGCCGAAAACGCATGTATCGAAAAAGCCAGAGCGAAAAAACAAATAGTAGAAATTTTCATTACAATAATAAACAACGAATTTAGAACCACAGATATCACAGATCGAATACGAATGCACACAATGAGATTTAATCAGACTTACGCCTTCAACTTTATACCTTAAGAGACAATACCCAATGGCTTTGTGTTCTTCCACTCGCCACGAGTAAAATCCGGAAACACCTGAGGCGCCCCATCTTGAGCAACCGATGCTTCGCTCAATGGACCGACTGCGCTCCAGAAAGCACCCTCATAGACGTTCTGATCAAGCGGTTGTCCTAAACGCAGACATTCGATCATCCGATAAAGCATGATAAAATCCATCCCGCCATGTCCACCCATTTTCTTAGCGAGCTCCCCGAGGCGTTTATAAAGAGGGTGTTCGTACTTCTCGAAAATCTCCTTCAATTTATCGCCCTCGGCCCACTTATGATGGTTTTCAGTTGCTCCATCGACGCCACCTTCCAGCGCTACTCGATTTGGGAAACCAGCCAATGTACCTTTGGTACCTTGTATGAGATTATGACGCGAATACGGCCGTGGGCTAGTCTCGTCCCACTGAACCATTACCGTGCGACCCAAGTTCGTTTTAATGATCGAGGTATTGATGTCGCCGCCTTTGAAATCCATTTGATTCCATTTATGATCCGCAGGGAAATTCGCTTCTGCATAAAGATTACGTCCTCTTCCTGGTGAAGAATACGAAACCAAGCGACCGAAATTGTCATCCCCACGAGCGAGATTCATGTACTGAGCAACCGGTCCGAGTCCATGAGTCGGATACAAGTTACCATCTCGATTCGCATAGTGAGGCGTCCTCCACGTACCAGTACTTCGCTCGCTATTCATCTCACCACGCAATTCGTGAATGTAAGCCGCTTCAGCATGCAGTGGCTCGCCGATCAATCCCTGCCGGCACATGTTAAGATAGATCAGTTCTTCGCGACCGTAGTTGACGTTTTCCATCATCATACAGTGTTTCCCCGTCTTCTCAGACGTATCCACAATTTCCCACAATTCTTGATTGGTCAATCCAAGTGGAACTTCAACGAATGCATGGGCTCCAGCCTTCATGGCTTCGATCGCCATTGGGGCGTGTAACTCCCACGGAGTCGCAATCAATACCATATCAGGGTTTACCTCCTGAAGCATCTTTTTCCAGCTGTCGCCATTTTCATGATACAGCTTAATATCCTGGTGACGCTTGCCATTGCCGAGCGCGACACATTTTCCCTTCGCCTTCTCAGCCAAGTCTTGGTACAAATCGCAAATCGCCACTACTTCGGTGCCTTCGATTTCGGCTATCTGACTATTATGCCCACTTCCTCGTGCGCCAACACCAATAAAGGCACAGCGAACCGTTTTCAGTTTCGGCGCGACAAAATCGCCCATGTACTTAGCACTCGAGCTCCGCGAAGGAGCTCCATCCTTTTTCGCCACCGCGCAACCAGCGACTATGCCCACGCCGACAGCGCCGACAGCTTTAACGAAATTACGACGTGATTTTTCGTTCTTTCCCATAATGTCTAAATTTTATTTTTCAAATAACTGCCCCTCAATAACGGGAAGTTTCGGTTCTACAATCTCCCGCCAACTGTCTTAGAGCGGACCAGCTTTACTCCCAAAAAGGCAGCAACTGCGATAAGGACCAACGCAAATAAATACTCTCCGTAGATGAGTTTTCCGATTCCAAACAGAAGACCATAGACAGCGACGATACCCATCAATGCTTGGCCGATCTGCGGCGCTAGCGAATCTTGCTTCGGAAGGAATTCCTTCGAATGCTCTCGCACAGGGTTCCATCCGATCCCGCCGGGACGAGCACGCTTGTAGAACATAAGCAAGGTTCTCATATCGCTCGGCGGAGTAATCAGCGTAACGGAAACCCAAACGACAGTTGTCATGGCAATTGAAATTATGAGCTCCAACCACCACGCGATATCCGGATCGAACACTTTAAACAAAACAGCGAAAACGAACGAAGCGGTCAACGCAGAGAGTTCGCTAAACGCGTTAATTCGCCACCAGAACCAACGCAGGATAAACAGCAATCCAGTACCGGCTCCGACCTGCAGTAGAATTTGAAACATATCCAAAGCGCTCGTCAATTGAAGCGCCAATCCACCGGCAAGGACCATCATCGCCGCAGTCGAAATCCGTCCAACCAAAACCTGCTCTTTATTCGAAGCCTTCTTGTTGACGAAGCGTTTGTAGAAATCGTTTACGACATAGGAAGAACCCCAATTCAAATGGGTCGAGATCGTAGACATGTAGGCCGCGATCAATGAAGCGAGGACCAGCCCCAACCAACCAGTTGGAAGAAACGTAAGCATTGCTGGATACGCCAAGTCATGACCCAATTTATCATTGGGCACTACATCTTCCGAAAATTCCTTACGGAGAGATGTAAGGCCGGATTTTTGAATTTTCAAACCTGCCAAGAGTTGCTTATCCGCTTCACTCACCTGTTCGGGATCATTCTCCAATATCTCTGCCAATTCCACCATCGCAGGCGTATTCAACATTTCCTCTGCACTGTCTCGCGCTAGATCGGAATCCATCGGGAACACAACCAGCGACGCCAATGCAACCAAGATCCACGGCCAAGGACGCAAACCGTAATGCGCGAAATTGAAGAACAGCACGGCGCCCGTGGCGTGACGCTCATCTTTCGCCGCCAACATGCGCTGCGCGACATACCCACCGCCACCTGGCTCTGCACCAGGATACCAAACGCTCCACCACTGTACAACCAGGGGAATCACGATTAGCGTCATCCAGAGATTCAGATTTGCGTCGGTCAATGCGCCTGAAGCATCGCGCTCGACTGCAGGAAAGAAACTCAATTTATCAGCAATATTCGGATTAGCGAGCAAGCCCTTCAAGGAACCAATATCCGCATGTCCAAGCGCGAAATACGCAGCCGCGATCGAGCCGCCAAGAGCCATTATAAATAAGAGAAAGTCTGTAAACACGACGCCACGAAACCCGCCCAGCGACGAGAAAATCACCGTCACTAACGAAGCCCACACAATACAATGCCATGGCTCCAATCCAAACATTACTCCACCTATTTTAATGGCCGCCAAGGAGACAGACGCCATTATCATTATATTGAAAAATACTCCGAGATAGATAGCCCGAAAACCGCGTAAGAATGACGCGCTTTTCCCGCTGTACCGAATCTCGTAAAACTCAATATCCGTCAGCACTTCCGTTCGCCGCCAAAGCTTGGCGTATAGAAACACGGTTACCATTCCAGTGATGAGAAACGCCCACCAAACCCAATTGCCGGCGACACCATTCTGACGAACGATATCAGTTACCAAATTCGGCGTATCCGTCGAAAACGTGGTAGCCACCATCGAAAAGCCCAATAACCACCATGGCATTCCGCGACCTCCCAAAAAGAACTCGCCGGAATTCTTGCCGGCTGCCTTGGCGACCCAAACGCCGATTAGAAGAACAACGAAAAAATAGACCCCAATAATAATCCAATCGATAGTGGCTAGTTGCATAGTTTTTTTTAGGTGAAGAGTCGGTTTTAAGGAGATGTGTGAGGAAACGGTCCGCTTGTATTAAAGACCGCTATTGGAGTTTGAAACGATTGCCATCAGCGCCACGAGAAGCACTACAAAGCGAAGATGCTGTCCATCGCTCGAGAGGTATTGTGGATCAGAGTTTCAGGAGCGTGCTTGTAGAATGGCACTGGGGGAATCATTTCAGCTGCCACCCAACCATCATAGCCGCTCGCTTTCAAGGATTGAACCACCGCAGGCCAATTAACGTCGCCCGAAAGCAAATCCACGAAACCGTCCACCGAACCAACCGCCCGACGATAGTCCTTCACGTGAACCCGGCGAATTCGATCGCCCAAAATCGAAATCCAGTGCTCCGGGTAACCCGTTGCTAGGACATTGCCCACATCGAAGTAGCTACCGACTCGCTCGTCATTGAACTGATCGATAAACTGCCCCATTTCCCGCGGGCTCAGAAGAAATTTATTCCAAACGTTTTCGATGCACATCGTAACGCCAAGCTCCTTCGCAAGCGGCAAAGAATCTGCCACAAAAGCGGTCGCCCGATCCCATACGAGATCATAAGAAAGTTCTTCGCAGCCAGGAATAAAATCCGCTCCGACTGAACCCGGCACGACCAGAATCGCGTCGATACCTAAACGAGAAGCAACGCGAATTTGCTTTTCCAATACAGTCTTCGCACTCGCTCGCGTTTCCGCGTTGTCGCTCGCTGGGTTGAACTCCCAGTACATGCCCGTCGCGAGGCCACTCAGAGTCAAACCCTGTTCGGCAGCGAGTTCGCCGATCTGATCGATCTCCGCGTCGCTACTTTCCAAAGTGATCGGACCATCGCCGCTGACATCCAGCTCGAATCCTTCGAATCCCGCATCCTTCGCGAGCTTCATTTTTTCCTTTAATGACCAGTCGCCGTAAAACGACCAAATGCTTATCGATTTTTTCATGAGCTATTTATGTATTCAATTTTCTTGTTTTGTAGGGGCGTCGCTTGCGACAACCGCGTAAGTCGAAGTTCTGATATCCTGATGCGGTCGCCGCAAGCGACGCCCTACATCTCTCAATCTCTCCGTCACTCTGTCTTGCCTTCCCCCAGTTCAATCTCCCGAAGCGTCAGAGCCAAAGACTCTCGAGCATCTTCCAGTGTCGCAATCGCCGGCGCAGTTCCCTCGCTGAGGCATTTCACGAAATACTTCAATTCATTCAGGTATCCCCCCAGGTCCGAGACATTTCCTTCGCCGCTCTGAGATTCGCCAGCATCGGTTTGAACGACATCTAAAGCAATCGGAGCCGCATCGCCTTCGCAAATCGTCAATCCTTTGCCATTGCTCGAATCAAAATCGAGAACCGCATTTTCGTAAACCGCGTGAAATGCCATTTGAAAACCCCAGTTCTTCGGATAGTTCCATCCACCTTCCGAGCTAACCGTCACCGAGTCGTACTCCATCAAGCTAAAGACATGAACCGGGCCGCTAAAGTCGCGCGTCACTTTACTTGTAACTGAATTCGGTTGTCCCAATAAAGCCAATACGAAGTCCGTATCGTGAATATGCAGATCCAATGCCGCGCCGCCCGACTTCGATTCGTCGTTCAGCCAATTCTCGATTCCATAGTCCGGACGCCCTGCTCGACGGACTAGACTCAAGCTCAACAGTTTCCCGCCATCACCGCTTTTATTGTACTCCATCAAGCGCATATACTCCGGCCAGAAACGGATACAGTGCCCGACTTGCGCAAAGGTTTCATTTGCTTTGGCAGCGCTCAAGATCGCGTCCGCTTCCTCCACCGTCAATGCGAGAGGCTTTTCGCAAAACAAAGCCTTACCTGCTTCGATCGCTTCGATCGCGTAGTTCTTATGCAAAAACGTCGGCATGCACACATCGACAAAGTCACAGTCAACCGCCGCCAACGCTTCGCTCAATTCAGCGAATACCGGAGCCGGACAACCCAGCTTTTCCAGCTTCTCCACGGACTCGGCGATCCGTCCATCTACCGCCGCCACCAACTCTACATTGGGCAAACTCTTATAGATCTGGGCATGCATGCCTCCCATGAATCCGCATCCCACTAGGATGCCTTTTAGTTGTTTTGTATTATCTTCCATTATGAAAATTTACTTACGCGATTAACGATATCTTCCGAAAGTTGAGTGACCTTTTCCGCGATAAACGCCTCCATCGAAAGGCTCGCATCTTCAACCAGCGGCTTGAGGTCTACTCCCCAAGCAACCGACGAATAAAGGTCCGACCCATGCGAATCGAAGAAAGTAGCATTCGCGCGACGCCTTCCCTGGACCGCCAAATCATAGCGTTTCCCTCCGGTTATTTGCGAATCAAACACGGCATTCAAGGATTCGGTCAGCTCCGGATACGCGCCACAGTCCATTAAAATTTTGTCCGAGTCAGCAAGCCAATCGAGCCCGCGCCAGACTTCGCAACCGATTACTCGCTCGGGAATATGATGTTCGGCGGTTCGCCTTAAGGCCTCTATGCACCGCGCTAAAACCGCTACGTGAGCATCGTGTTTGTCTGCCGGTTGATGCAAATAAACCGTAGTCGGTTTCATCTTACGCATCAGTTCTACCAAATCATCAACCACCGCTTCGCAAGCGTCGACCTTGACGCCTTTGCTCTCATAGTCGAGTTGGAACTGAGCACTGTAGCACCCGAGTTCAGCCGCTTTCCGCTGCTCCTCTCTCCGGACCACGCACATATCGTCATCCGTGTAGTTGGCGTACGGCCCCAAGCGAGAACTGCTTCGTCCATCGGTCACCGTAATCCCCGTAAACCACTGATCTTTCGATTCGTAGCAAGCGGCGATTCCCTCGTAAGCCATGAACTCCAAATCGTCCTGATGAGCCCCGATACCGAGATGCGTGGTTCGACTCAGAGCATCGTCAATCGACAAATCATCGCGTATCCAAATATCCGCTCCAGGTTGCGCTAGCGTCGACATAAAACAAAAACCTTCAATCCTTAGGAGCTTACCAAATCTTCTAGTTTAAGTTCCTTAAACGCTTCGATTGCCTCGTATTCGGCCATCCCAACATCATCGTAAGCCGCAGCAGTAGAGCGATTGACTTCATCAGTCTGTTGCCAAATCTCGCGATGTGACGCCGCGCGAAACGGAAACTGACTGCGTTGCGAGCGATACTGAAAGCTAGCCTCGATCTTCGATGCCAATTCATCCGGGCTCAACGGCACTGCCATATCGATTTCGAAAAGCGGCCACTCTTGCCCAACTCCGCGGTAGCTCCAAACGCGACAGTGTTTCATCCACGCCTTGTCCTTCAACTGCTTCATCGCTTCGCAAAACAGACGGTAACAAACGCCCGAAACCGAACCCGGATCTGCCAGACCTCCGCTCACGTAAACCTGATGTGGTTTAACGCGTTCCAGCAAGGCGACCAACGCTTTCACGTCCTTGTCGCTCGTAATGAAATTCCGGTAACGTCCCTTTTCGTAAAACGGCAAATCTAGAAATTCCTGCGCCTCGCGATCGATCTTCAAAATCCGAGCCGCATCGCGTGCCTCGTTGCGACGCACCAAAGCTTTGATACGTCGAACCGCTTCCGAGTCGTTATCCTCTTCACGCTTATCTTCGATTTCCTTGAGAATCACATCTGCGAACTGGCCCAAGCTAAGTCCATCGCCTTTCTTGAATTCCATCTCTCGCTCCAGCTCGCTCATCAAAGCTAACGTCTGCTTCGCCAAATTATCCGGAACCGCCAAATTGCCCGAGCTTAGATAAGCCAACGTTACTTCGGATCCTTGATTCCTCAAACGATGAGCCGTGCCGCCCATGCATAGAATATCTTCGTGTGGTTCGGATCCTAGCACCAAAACGCACTTGGGAAATGGAGTCGATCGCTCGGGACGATTCGTATCATCCGCATTTGGCTTTCCGCCGGGCCAGCCAGTAATCGTATGCTGCGTTTGATTGAATACTGTGATATTCAACCCGTAAGCCGGACCCGATTCGATCAGCAATTCACCGAGACCATGCTCGTTGTAATCCGAATCCTGCAGCTTAAGAATTGGCTTCTTGACTGTGTCCGACAACCAAAGCACCGCTTTGCGAATCAAACGAGGCGTCCATTCTACCGAACCAACCAGCCATGGAACGCGAAAACGTATCAGTTCTTCCGAAGCTGTATTATCGATAAAGAAACGCACGTCATCATGCCCTTGCAGCAAACTAGCAGGCAGATTCTCATTCGGCTTTCCCTCGACAGCATCGCGCACCACCGACGCCTTGGATTGTCCCCAAGCCATCAATACCAATTTGCGTGCCTTCAAAATAGTACCGACGCCCATCGTAATCGCAAAAAGCGGTACATTCGCCTCGCCCAAGAAATCGCGAGCAGCGTCCAAACGCGTGAGTGGATCCAGCGTTATCAATCGCGTTTTCGAATCGCGTCCCGACCCCGGTTCATTGAAACCGATATGCCCTGTCCGGCCGATTCCCAGGATCTGATAATCCAATCCTCCGGCATCTTCGATCGCCTTTTCGTAGGAATCGCAAAAGCCATAGACATCCGCGCGGTCCACGGTTCCCGACGGCACGTGCACTTGATCCTTTGGAATGTCGACGTGCTTGAAAAGCCGTTCCCACATAAACTGGTGATAGCTTTCAGGGTGCTCGTCAGACAGACCGAAATACTCGTCCAAATTAAAGGTGATGACATTGCGAAAGCTCAGTCCCTCTTCCTTGTGAAGCCGTACAAGCTCGCGATAAACCGGCAGCGGCGTTGAACCTGTCGCCAAGCCAAGCACGGCGTTCAAGCCCGCTTTAGCGCGCTCTTTAATTAGCTGCGCGATCTCACCTGCGACGACGGTTGCAGCGGCTTCCGAATCGCGGCAAATTTGAGTGGGGATACGTTCGAATTGCTCTTCTTCTCGGGCCATAATGCGTAAGAGGAAAAGAATAGCATTGTTCACATAGCAAAAACTTTTCAATATACATTCATTTTTTAGCACTTTCGATTAAATGCGACTGCCATTGATACAAAATGCCCTCGAACTTGGGCCTCCTGAAGACTACTTCAAAGGTCGCTCCTCAGAGGACATTTGCATACCCAGCAACATAATCCTCTTCTCTCGAACAAGCTCTCAAGAACTGCAGCGTCGCAGCTTCGACAGTTACCCGCATCACCGCTTCGTTCTAGTCTTTAGCCTAATGACGACCGGTTCGCTTACGGTTGATGGAATCCAATGGCAAATCGAGCCCGAGCAAGGCTTTTTGATCTTTCCGTATCAATTCCACTACTACTCCGAGCTGGCAAAGCCGAACATCCTCTGGCTCATCGTCACCTTCGAATTGGAAAATCCCGTCATAATGGAATCCTTCCGCAATCGGCTCATCTCGCTCGACGCCGATTCGATGGCTCAATTGAACGAGATTATCCAAGACTACCGCCAACAGGACACACTCAGAACCAATCGTCGCCTCATCCTGAAATCGGCCAGCCTCATCAACCAACTCAGAGAGCGCCTTCGAGGTGGACCCAAAGCAGTGATCGTGAGCCAAAGCACCGCCAAGAGGGCTTCGACCGAATTGATCAATGCGATACAAAGCTTCCTAGCCATCAACTCGGACTCGCTGCAAAGCGTTTCCGATATCGCCGAATACCTGCATATGTCGGAGAGCAACCTGCGAGCCGTCTTCCGACAGCATTTTAACATCAGTCTTGGTGCTTACTTAAAGAACTACCGAGCCCACCAAGCAATTCTCTACATGCAGAACCCAAATCTTAGCCTCACCGACATCGCTTTCCAACTCGGCTTCACCACCCTCTCCGCTTTCTCCCGTTTCTTCAGTAACACCATCGGCGAATCCCCCCGAAACTACCGCAAGCGCTTCGCGAACAGGTAAGCTGAACAAAGACCTTTACCGCGGCTAAAGTAGAATACTCCTTCGGTTACTCTACCACAATTCAGCCCGACGCATTTGCGCTAAGAGTAAATATCCCCGGAGCAAGCTCTTCCCTCTGCAGCAAAGCCGCTTGACGAACCGAGATGAGTTTGAGAACTTCGCTATCCGATTTCTCTTCGATTCAACCAATGATTGGCGCTTCGTAGAATCGGGATGCTAGTCTCTTTGTAGCGTTACTGGCGCGTCAGCTCCTCCTTTGATAATAGTTTACAAATGAATACGGTTAAGTCGGTTCTCATGCCGAATAAAGTATGGCCGCTTTGGTGGCTCGCACTATCATTAGCGGTAGCGATTCCAGTTCTATTTAGGTTCTTGGGCGAGGCTCCTGACGGCAATTCTTCCGATAACGATCGGAGTATTCAGAACGAAAACGGCACGCCAAACCCGGAAGCCAACTTCCAACTCACGCCTCCAATCGAGCTCTCCAGATTGGCGAATGAATGGGAACCTCAGCAGACAGATTCTCAGTATTTCCTTTCCTGAAGCGATAGAAGATTTAGATATCGCTCGGAACTTCGTCAATGTGCTCGACGTAGCACATTCCTATATGGACATCTATGTCTTTTGCGATCAGGAGAAACATAAGCAATACGCCCATTTTCTATCGCTAATTAGCCCTCACCCCAGGGTCGAAGCGATCTTGGAAAAAACCCATTTCGTCGATTCTCGGTCGCTGTTGCGTTGGGCCCGGGACTTTGGGCCGATTTTCGGATTCGGGGTCAACGACCAGTTGGTGACCATAGATATGGTCTATCGCGACATGATGAAGGCGCTCGAAGAAGACGCTCTGAAGATAGATGAACCTCTCGATCCCCTTCGGGACTTTTTCAACCTGCATGGAGATGCCATGCCGTCTGAAGTCGCGGCAATGCTCCAAACTGAATACAATATTCCGGTCGATATCGTACGCCCCTCAGTGTCAATGGATGGAGGCGATTTCGTAAGCGATGGCCGAGGCAATATTTTCATTTCGAAGCAGACGCTTGTTCGCAACGGCGGCGACCGATCCGAACTTGAAAGCGTGTTCCAGCGTTATTTTGGAGCTAAGCGATTACACATTTTAGAAACCCTTCCGGGTAGGACGGTCCCTCACCTCGATATGATCATGAAATTCCTAGATCATGAGACAATATTACTACCCGATTTCAAGGTCTCGAAGGAAAAGGCAGTCAATCCTTACCATTCGAAACTGAACCGAGAAGCACGTTCGATTATCGAACAGAACGAGCGCTACTTAGATAAACATTTTCCCAATTATAAAATCCTAAAAATGCCAATGCCTCCCATTCTTTTCAAGAGCAGGGACGAAATCGTGAGCGAGGCGAAACAGTCATTCGTGAAGGTTTACGCTCTAGATAAGGGGATGCTCCCAATCGATAAAATCAAACGACTCACCGATGCCCAGCTTGAAGAACTCGAGCGAGAAGTATTAATCGCCATTAAGCGGGAAACGCCCTCGGCGGATTTCAGCACCCCTACCGCATTCGATGCGGTCTTGCGACAATACGGGCAATTGCCGCTCGATGCCTTTATCGACCACTACTCGGAACCGGTCACCCGCTACCGGTCGTATATAAATAGCGTCTTTCTCCACGCGAAAGATGGAAGACAGGCATTCTTGGTGCCGAGATTCACTTCATCCAATTCCAGTGAAAGCGCCTTGCTCCAAAAATGGGAAGCAGACGTTGAGAGCGTATATCGAACAGCCTGGCCCAATGCGAAGATTCACTGGATCAATTGCGATTCCATGGTTTCGGATCTAGGGTTCCTTCACTGCGCGACGATTACAGTTCCGCTTTTAGAGACTCATTGATTTTTTGTTGATCGAAACGGCACGATTGACCAAACCGAGTTCGAAGACCTCGGTGTCCACCTATCTAGCCAAGAAGGCGGCGAGCGGCATTTCGGCTAGCGTATTAAGCTAATAAGATCGCTCGAACCTTTTATTCGCGAAGCGAATACTTATTGTTCCGGGACGGAACACAAAGTCTTCCCAGCGGGACCGTTGTTAGAAAAAACCTCGACCAACACCTTTTAAACAACGCTTCGGTCTTCACTACGTTACGCCGAGACGAACGACAAATCGAATAACCGAGGCCTCCGGGCTCCCATTTAACAATAACCCCGTTCGCTTCATCGGGCAATTTAATCCCCAATCACAATCGTATCCGAATATTATACACAAAAAACCCCTGCCCATACGGCAGGGGTTCATGATAAATATCGGCAAAATGCCAACCTAGAAGCTAAAGGTGTTCGTTAGGAACCACTGTTGCTCTACGGGGACGCGAATGTAGGTCACCGTTCCGTCCGGATTGAACTCGATCGGAATGTCTTCGTTTCCATTCTTGCGATACAGATTACGAGCGTTGAGCTGTATGCTCCATTTGACCTTGTCATTCATGATCTTGCGACCGTAACGGAAGAATATATCCCCGTTGATGTCATCCGGTCCGAAATACGGATTTGCTACGTCCGGTACGGCATCACCACCCTCGTTTAGGATGTTCGGGTAACCGCCAGCTACCTTATCCTGGTAACGAAGGCTGCCTCCAACCTGGAAGCCCTTGAAGGCGCCTTCGAGGAAGTCGTAGCGAGCATTTACATTGACGCGCCATTCGCGTTGCTCCGGCAGTTGCGTCCCATCGAGGGCCGTCGCCAAGGCAATCGGACGCAAGGCATTGTTCGCGAAACGTGAACCTATCTGATCGGACTCCCGTTGGAAAGGAGAACCTCTAAGATCCCACAGCGCCCAGCCCCCGGGAGAGCTCGGTACCGCCCTCTGCAAGCGAGCTGCCTGGTCGAGCGCGATCTGCGCTGCCACCGGAGCCGTGTTGGAGGTTACTGTCTCTTGCTGGGCCACGTTGAGGAACATCGTCAAGTTTTTGGTCACTTGGCCGACAATGTCGACTTCCTTGCCCTTGGACACGAAGTCCCGAGTGGAATTCAGGCCCGGCTGCGGATCCACAACATCAGTCCAAGCGCCGCCGACCAGCTCCACGCGGTGGTTCCTTATGGCCTGGAGCTCGGGAAGCACCGCATCGGTGATCGCATCGTAGTAATCCTGAAAGGAGGCGACTCCAATAATGTCTGCACCCGTGCCGCTGAGTCGCTGACGATTGTCTGGAACGGTGTCCGGAGTCAGAGCCGCGTCATCCGATCTCGTGAAACTGCCAGGATTGGCGACGTAGGATGCATAGTCACCGGTGACATTGGGATCAGGAGTAAACCCGTCAGGGAATAGAGTGGTCGCGGTGTCGTTGTGAGCCGAAGTGATGCGGTCGAGGAAGAAGTCGATGCGGCCGCCGATATTGCCCAAGCCCCCATTGAGATTGGTCCGATCGTTAGCCAGCGCCGTCTCGAATTCGTTGTAGCGAATCGAGAGCTTACCCTCAAGCAGGGTCATCTGAAGACCCTTTTCCTCGGTCACGCCCAATGGCGAAGACAGCGGCTGATTGAGAATATTAACCGAGACCCCGCCAGGCTGGAAGCTGTCGGCCTCGTAGTAGTGGCCCTGCAGATCCATGCCGAATGGCAGTTCAAAGAGATACTTCTCCGGGAATTTCACAACCAGGCTCTTGGTGCTGGTGTCGCCCTCGTTGACGCTGTTCGGCGTGTCCGGGAAGTAGAGCAGGTCCAGGTTGTAGGAACCGTCTATCTCGGCCGGATTATCCGGGCTGCCCTTGAGGTCGACTTTCGTGGCTCCGTCGCGCCCTGGGGCGCCGTAGCCACCGGGATTCGGAGCCAGGTAGGCATCCTGCGAATCCGTACGCTCGGCATACAGGGCCACAACGTGCCCATCCAGGAAGGTGCTTTGCAGCGAGAAGGCCTCCGAGGTCAGTCGGCTCTTACTGAAGTTAGCCACGCCCTCGCTCGGGATGATGCGCCAGATGTCCTGCACGTCCGTTTGCAAACCGTTGTCGAAGTACCAGATCCCATACTCGTCGCCGATTCTCGGGAACGGAACGGTCAGGTAGCCATCCATTCGAACCTGATCGGCACTGGTCAACCCTCTCGTGTCCGGCCCGAGGTAAACCTGCGACTTAACGATGCGGCGGAAGTTGTCGTTCAAGCCGTTGGAGATGGCCGGGCTACCCGGCCACTTGCCGTTGTCCGACCACCAGGCTCCGCGAACCTGACGCTGCAAGTCGATGTTCTCGCGATCCTCGTAGAGGCCCGTAAGCGTGTGCTTGCCAAGCCATCGGGACACCTTGTCGTTGCTCATGACGTCCGCGAAATCCAAGGTACCGAAGAGCGTCGCCCGGAAGGTATCCTGTTCGTTGCGGCGGTTATTTTCAAAGTTGTCGTTCCAGCGGATGACCGGGCGGCCCAAGTTCTCGTTGAACAGCCGGTCAGGAACGCCATCGTAGTTGCCGTCTCCGGCCGAGAGGTTCTGAGTAATATCCAGCTGGATAGCCTTGCGGTCTCCACCATCGAAGGGGGTGAACTCGAATTGCGTACGGGTCTGCGTATCGAAGGCGAGCTCGAGGCCGGCACGGCCGCCGAAGAGCTCCTGCTCGAGGAATACCTGGTTCATGTCGAACTCGGTGATGATCTCGTTGGTCGTACCCTGGAACAGGTTGTTATGGTAGTCGAACACGTTTCGGTCATTGATCGAGGCTGCCGAGAAACCAGTGCCGCCAGTAGCCGCAGTGGTCCAACGAACGTCCTGAGTCGCGAACTTCTTAGTGGGATCGTTAGGATCCGTCTTGGGACGGAAACGGGCCATTATTCCTTGAATGCCAAAACCGCCCAGAGCGTTCTGGAGCAAGGGATCGTTCCAGCCTGGTTGCTGCGATGTTACCGAATTGAAGTTGATTGCCGGGAACAGGAAGTAGGGCGTGCCTTGAGTGGTGCTGTTGCGTCCACCTTGAGTGGGATCATCACCGAAGGGGTTGCCCCGCTTGAAGCGGTCGACCGTCGTGCGGGGCACGAACTGACCTTCATTGGCTATGTAGGCATCGCGATCAGCCCCTGCTGGAAGGGTTTCTATGCCCGAGTCGAGCAGAGACCTGACGTTCGCTTGGGTCAAGGCACCGTTATTGATGTCGTCGAGACCGACGCCGGGTACGCTCAAGATACGGTTGATGTCCTCCTGGGAGCCCAGACCGTTCCACCAAGACGAGTAGGAATCCGTAGGAGGAATTACGTCAGGAGGATTAGAATCTATCTTCCCGGTCTCGTAACTGCCGCGGATCGACGTGCGGCCAAGCCAATTGGAATTCTCATTCTTTAGCAGAGTTGCGTCCCAAGCGATGTACAGACGATTGTCTTCGACGAAGGCAGGGTTCTGCTTATACTGTTGATCCTCGACTAGCCCTGCGACGCGAATCGCTAGACGGTCTTCGATCAGCGTACGGCCGATATCGAAGGTTCCGCGACTTGATCCGCGATGATCGAAGCGGAAAGAGATATCAGTATTGTCCGAGCCAATGTAGGCCCGCTTTAGGCCGTTGTTGATAACTCCCCCCGGTGATCCCAATCCGAACAGAATCGAGTTCGGACCCCGATTCACCGTCACGCGGCTCGTATTATAGGCGTCGAACGGAACGTCTGTCTGGAAGTAGTCGCGGGTCAAGTTCGCGCTTACCAAACCGCGCACGCGCTGGCCGCGTTGCGGGTTGACCCGGCTCTCGGAAGTACCATTGCCACCGTCGCTGTTGGAGAAATTGCCGAGAGTCCCGCCGACTTCCACATTGCCGACGAACATGAGCAGCGACTCGCCGTCGGTTGCTCCGGTGTCTTGCATGAATTCCTCGGTGATAATCGAGATCGATGCCCCGAGATCGCCGATATTCGAGCGAACACGAGAACCAGCCAATGTTGTAGTAGCTCTGTAGCCGATATCATCGGATGCGGTAACCGCAAAAGGAGACAATTCGAAGACTTCGTCATCATCGTCGTCCTGGGCCTGCACAAGCAGCCCCGTAGTTATAAAGCCAGCTAACGCTAGCCTAGTGATATTCACTTTCATCATATTGTGTGGGTTTCTAGGTTGGTTTGAAAAAACACGAAGGGCTATGATGACCCGAACAGGAGACCAGCTAAGCTAGCCTAACATTCATTTCATCATAATGTGTGGGCCCAAGAAGTGTGTATGAGATCTAGGTTGGTTAAAAATCTGGGGCTTCTCGCAAAACGCATAAAACGCCATCGCCGATCAATCCTGATCAGAGAAGGGCTAGAAACATGCAAGGGGAAGCGGATAAAAGGATATTGAGTAAATAGGGGTTATATTAGTGTAGTTCAAAAAATCGACGGGAACAAAGATTACCACAAGCGCATAAGTAGAAACTTCTCTATTTGCCTGTAATACTTAGCATTTCCGATTATTTATCAGGTAGCCTGTATGGGCTGTGCTTTACTCGATCGTGAACGACAGAAGGCTCTGATAATTATATTGTCAGTATCTGTCAGCATGACTCAGATGGTCAAGTTTTAAAATGGCCATCTAAAGTCAATATCATTCAAAAATTTTGAAATTTTCTAGAATTCCATCTTTAGCCCAAGTACCAGGCAATTCGTGACGCAATGAGCAAACCCAAAACAGAGACTCAATATGAACAAAACCCAACAACCTCGCTCACACTGAAATTCAGCCACACCACCATTGTCTATTTTAGACTTTCATTGAATTTTGACGTTGTATCAGACCGCTTACGCATCTGATGCTGTCAGTCTGTCAGTCCGAGTCCAACCTCATGAGCGTCAATTCTAAAGATCTTCCCCTCCAAGGGAATCTCTCCAAGCGAGAGCAAGCTAAAGAACGCATGAAAGACCTCATTCAAAGAGGCAAACTTTCAAGCCAAGGCTACCTCCCATCCATTCGAGAAGCAGCCACTCTGATAGGCTTCAATCGCGACGCAGTCTGGCGAGCCTACATCGACCTCGAAAAAGAAGGCTACGTAGAAGCCACAGCCAATAAACGCTACAAGATACACCCTGCCGTTCGGAATTCGCGCCTCCGTACGCTCGATATACGCCTCATAACCGTAGGCGAGGACTCGATACGCTTTTCTGGACTGCAACGATTCCACAAAACGCTGGTCGAAAACGAATCGCTCTACGGCATTCGCATCCATTTGAAATGCGCCGTCAACGCCAGCGAAATAAAACCCGAATGGTTCGAAGGGATGGATGGTCTCATCCTAGGTGGCTACTTCGAGCAATCCGAATTGCTGGAGAAACTTACGACCGAAATCCCCAGTATAGGAATCATCACTTCCCAAACGTGGAATCCCGACTTCACGATCGACACCGACAACCGATTGGCCGGCGAACTTGCCGCTAGCCGTCTAATCGAAGCGGGAGCCCGGTCTCCCTGCCTCGTTGCCTATGCGGAACACGATCCCAGACACACTCTACGAAAACTAGGTTTCCAAGCCAAATGGGTCGAGAGCGGTCGCTCTCTCGACGACATTAAAGAACACTGGATCAATCCATCCAACACTTACCAACGTGTCGTCGAACTCGAACACGAAGCTCGATCCATGCAAAATTGCGACTCAGTCTTCTGTCTCGAAAAAGAAAGTGCCATCGATCTACTCAACATTTTGGAGCATCGAAATATAAAAGTCCCGGATTCTATAAAAGTACTAAGCGTTGATGGCACCTTCGACGGCCTGAAAACCAAACCAACCCTAACTTACGTGAAGCAAATGTTCGGAGACATGGCATCAATCGCCGCAGAGAAAATGCGCCTCCTCTGCTCATCCACTGATACCAAGAAAGACGGACACTCGACCGAAAAAGTGCTCGTTTCTCCCCAACTCATTCCACGTCAATCTGCATAAGGCGCAGGTAGGGATCAAACGGCGGACACTCAGGAAGCGAAACCAATCTCATTTCGAAGCCGCAAAGAACTTTTTTTGGCGAGATACGAGCCATCCTTATTTACCTCGGCCCGCCGAGGTATCCTAGCGAAGCGATGACGTTTGAGGACTTGGTCATCGATCCCGCTGAGCGCATATACGTCAACTTAAGGAGTAAGTCGCAGGTTACAAAACACTTAGGAACGGGTAATGCGAGTTTCGGTAACCTTGCGATACGTCCCAGTATAAGTTTCGATCGGTGGACCGGCATTATTCTGTCACAATGAGTAGCCCGCTCAGCGGGAAAGGAACTAGCGAACGGAGAGAGCGATGTTAAAATAAAACCCTCTCAAGTTTCAGCTCGTTCAAACCCTGCCCCGAGTCTCGACGACGAACCCAGGAAGGTCGTAAAAACACAATTTCAAACAACGCTCGTTCCTCGCTTGTTACCTCTGCTAGGCAAATAGGTGTCTCTTCGAGACAATAGGTTCGAATTGATTGAAGCGAATTCGATTAGGTCCAATCCTTTCGCGTCCTTCAGCGTATTTAGCGGACAAACAAACTTCTGTCTGAATCCACCAGGCCAAGCCCATCCTACAATATCAAATCTTATTTTTTGTAGGTCGATCCCGCTGAGCGCAAGAGCGTCAAAATAACTAAATCAAATTAATATTGGCCGCAAACGAATTCTTTAAGTTGACGCGTATGGACTTGCCCCGGGAATTTTTACCCAAGCTGTCGCCTTTCGGAAATAGCCTGTCCAACTGCACCCGCGGAATCGGGAATAACATAGACAACTTCAGCCTAAGCTTCATAATTAGCGGCCTCTACAACCCAATGAAAACAACACCTACCCTCAAACTGATCTTCCTCCTCTTAATCGGCTCCAGCGCCCTTTTCGCAGCTGACCGCCCCAATATCCTTTGGATCACAAGCGAGGACAACAGTCCCTACATCGGCTGCTACGGCGACCCGCTCGCCAAAACCCCTACGATCGACAAGCTCGCCAAAAACGGCGTCCTCTACCAAAATGCTTACTCCAACGCAGCTGTCTGCGGACCCGCACGAACCACCCTCATCCTCGGTATGTACCCGGCATCAGTCGGTGGCGAACACATGCGCAGCCAGGCTCCCTTGCCTGCCAACATAAAAATCTACCCAAAATACCTCAGCGAAGCTGGCTACTATACGACCAACAACAGCAAGCAGGACTACAACATCGACC
>JBNMOQ010000073.1:0-18830 GCA_051275055.1 Candidatus Pelagisphaera sp. | reverse complement strand
CTTGAGCTTCGCGAGCCTGCGTACACGCAAATCGTCCATGTGACGGATAACGTGGAAACAAGACTTTACGATAAGAACGCCAACAGCGTGTTCACCGCTTCGATCTCGTCCGGCAACTAGGAGATACTCATGGCCAAAGGCTTCGCTCCAAGAATTCGATTCTGGATGCTCGCTCTTTGTATTCTATTTGGATACGGAGCGATTGGATATCGTCTTGTCGAATTACACGTAATCGATGGTCCGGGCCGTGTCGCGGAGATCCAAAGCAATCGTAATCGAGTAATTCCCCTGAACTCGCGTAGGGGAGATATATTTAGCTATGATTTGAATGGCGGGCGAGAGCTCTTCGCGACTAGTCAGACGTTTCTGGAGGTCGGTGTTGATCCGGTTTCTTTAAAAGAGTCTGACTTGGTGAAATTGCCTCAATTGAGTCGAGTGTTGGGTTTAGAGTTGGGACTCGTCGAAAACGTTTTCGGGGCGAGGAATGGCCGCTTTACCGAGGATGAATCGTCACGATCTGATCGCTGGCGTTTGTTGCGTCGGCGTGTGGATGAGTCGACTTACCAAACGATCGTCGATTTAAAAATCACTGGCTTGTATGGAACGCGTCAGTATGAGCGGGTGTATCCAAAAGATTCGTTGGGAGCGCATTTGATTGGTTTCATTGGCGGCAATGGAGATGCGGAGTCGGGTATCGAAAAAGAATTCGATTTTTATCTTAGCGGTCAACGTGGATGGAGAGAATCTGAAGTGACTGCAGGTAGGGAGATGGCACAATTTCGTCGCCGTCTTGTGCCGTCGAGAGATGGGATGAGCTTGGCTTTGTCGATCGATTCCTACGTTCAATATTCGATAGAAGAAGAACTTAAGTTGATTGCCGAAAAGTATAAACCGGAATCGGCTACAGTCATTGTCTCAGATCCGCATACTGGCTTCATTATCGGTTTATCCAATTATCCGACTTTCGATCCGAATCATTATTCTGAATACGAAATATCGAGCCATAGGAATCGGGCATTAACGGATCCTCTAGAACCAGGGTCTACTTTTAAAATTGTTGCGGCTAGTAGCGCTTTGGAGGAAGGCCTAGTAAGTATTTATGATGAATTCGATTGTTCGATTCCGACTTTAAGAATGCCTACGGGTTATGTGGCTAGGTTGCCGAAGGATTGGAAGCCGTTTGGCGTGCTTTCGGTCGAAGGAATCGTGACGAATTCCTCTAATCGTGGAGCGGCTCATCTAGGGACTTTAGTAGGATACGAGGAGTTTTACGACTACGTGCGTCGTTTTGGATTTGGAGAACGGACTGGTTTGAATCTTGGAGTTGAGTCGCGTGGTATTGTGCATCCAGTTAATAAATGGGATGGTTTGACTCTATCGCGTATGACGATGGGGCATTCGCTTTCGGCGACTCCATTACAGATTCATAATGCGATGGCTACGATCGCAAATGGTGGGCTGTTGATGCGTTCGCAAATAGTAACTAAGATTTTGGACACGAATAACAAGGAAACGGTTTCGTTTGGGAAAATGGTTCGGAGAAGGGTTATTTCGAGAGAGACTGCGCGTACGATGTCTCAGTTGCTGGTGAAGACCGCATCTCTCGGAGGCACGGCTCATAAGGCGGCGATACCAGGGTATCTTGTGGCTGGGAAAACCGGAACGGCTCAAAAATTGGTCGATGGTCGTTTCTCTTCTCGTCACCACACGGGTTCGTTTTCGGGGTATTTCCCTGCAGATGATCCGGAGTTTGTGATTACGGTTATAGTGGATGGATCGACTATTGGGATGCCGGTTTCCGGTAGTGGTGCAGCGATACCTTCCTTCAAGCGCATTGCAGAGAAGCTTATTCCATATTATGCGATCACTCCTATAGATTCGAATGAAGCATTTGCAATGAACGCAGATGTTAGTAGACTTGCAGCTAGCAACTGATGACTGAGGGGTTATGGGATCGTTGCTTAGTCGAAAAACAGATCGCTCAACAAGAACGTTGGGTCGAATCGAGAAAGGAGGGCGAATGAAAGCGGAAGGGAAAAAGTTAAGCGCATTGTTGAAAAACTCGGAGGCGAAGTTGAAGCGTGGTTCAGCGGATCCTGTTGTGAATCGTCTCGTGATCGATAGTCGTCGCGTCACGCCTGGGAGTTTGTTTTTCGCTCTTCCCGGAATGCGCCACGATGGTACTTCTTTTGTCGACGAAGCGTTGACTCGTGGAGCGGTGGGTGTGGTTTCGAATGCTCCGCGTCGGTTCGGAAATTCCAAGGCGGTGTTCGTGAATTCTGCGGATCCGCGAGTAACTTTAGCTAAAGTGGCTCGTCGGTTTTTTGGAAAGCCGGACAAGGACTTGACGCTCATTGGAATCACCGGAACCAATGGCAAGACTACCGTTTCCTATTTGGCGAAGCACTTTCTTTCGCTTGATGATGTGAAGACGGGGTGCTTGGGGACGATCGGTTACGATCTCGTAGAAAGGGTATTGCCTTCGTTTCGAACGACTCCAGAGGCGCATGATCTTTGCGAACTACTAGCTCAGATGAAAGGGTTCGGTTGCGAACGGGCTGTGATGGAAGTGAGCTCTCACGGCATTGACCAAATGCGAGTTGCTGAATTGAAATTCGATGTGGGCGCGTTCTTGAACCTGACCCGGGATCACTTGGATTATCATGGAGACATGGATTCCTATTTCGAAGTGAAACGTCGTTTTATTGTCGGCGAGTTAGGCCGGACGCCAAAAAAATTGGCGATCAATCTAGATGATGTATATGGTCGAAAGCTCGCCGAGGAATTGGATAATGATTCGTTGATTTCGTTTGGGACCGGACCGGATGCTAAAATACAGGCGGTGGATGTCGATATGGCGCCGGATGGAACGACCTTTACGCTTCGCTACGAAGGCAAGGATCGGTTGGTTCGCTCGCCTTTGATTGGGCATTATAATGTGAGCAACGTACTTGCTGCGATAGCGATTGCGGCGGCGGTGGGAGTTGATCTTGATTCGTGTATCGGAAGTTTAAGCACATTTGACGGAATTCCTGGACGCATGGAACGTATTCAAAATGGACAACCTTTCGAAGTTGTCGTTGATTATGCGCATACGGGAAATGCTCTGGAAAACGCATTAAGCATGCTGCAGGAAATTATCCCTGGAAAAGTGAGCGTTGTTTTCGGATGTGGAGGAGATCGGGATCGAGGAAAGCGTAGCGAGATGACGCGCGTTTCCCAGACTTTGGCGAATCGATGCTGGGCGACGACTGACAATCCACGCTCTGAGGTTCAGGAACAGATTTTCGATGATATGCGTGAAGGCGTCACCGATCCGTCTCGGATTGATTTCGTTGTCGACCGCCGCCGCGCGATTGAGTTGGCGCTTAAAAATGCTGAACCGGGTGATTGCGTTTTGATTGCCGGAAAGGGGCATGAGCCGTTTCAAGAATTTGGAGACACGGTAGTGCCATTTGACGATAGAAAGGTCGCAAGCGAGTTACTTGAATTGATGAAACTCGGCGGACGTTTCTGAGATGTCCAAATTCGATGCAGGATTTCTAGCGCGAGCAAGTGGCGGCGAATGGCTGAAGGGCCTTCCTGCGTCGCTTGTTACTGGATTCTGCTTTGATACGCGGAAACTGAAACCAGGTGATCTGTTTATCGCTATCAAAACGGATGCGAGGGACGGACACGATTTCCTAGAGAATGCTCGCGAGAAAGGGGCAGTTGGCGCTTTGGTTCAAGAAGAGCGACCGTCAAGTCCGTTACCTCAATTGTTGGTCAGTGACAGTCTTGTTGGTTTTCGATTGATCGCGGCGAGCTTTCGGAAGACTTGGAATTTTCCTGTTATTGCAGTCACTGGAAGCTGTGGCAAAACCACGGTGAAGGATTTGTTATTTCTTCTACTGGGAGGCGAACCCATCGTGCAGGCAACTTCGGGCAACCTCAATAACCTGATTGGCGTTCCCTCAACCTTGCTTTCTATCGATGATGTATCTTGTCGTTTTGCGGTTGTGGAAGCGGGAATAAGCGAAAGAGGCGAAATGGCGAAGTTGGCTGAGACTATTCAAGCTGACACGGTTGTGTATACCGCAATTGGGCCGGCACATTTGGAATGTCTGGAGAATGTCGATACGATCGCGTCGGAAAAAGCGAAGCTGTCTGAAACATCTTCGACTAGACGAGTATATCTGGGGCCTACATGGAAACTTTATCGGTCACGAGTTTTCGGAGGAGCGGGATTGTTATTGGAAGAAGAGGATTCGTTGGATCTTCAGTGGAGCTACCGACGAGTTCTCGAAAACGGAGGTACGCGTCTTGAAATGAAACGTCCCGATGGGGTTGAATCGTATCGAATTGAATCGATGGGAAACGGGAGCGCTTCAAATGCGGTATTGGCTATTTCGGTTGCTCGCGATTTTGGGGTCTCGGCTGAGGATGTTGCACTGCGATTGAAATCGTGGAAGCCCAGTGGAATGCGGGGCGAATGGAGAACATTTGGAAAAACCCGAGTCTATCTTGATTGTTACAACGCGAACCCGCTTTCGATGAGCGATGCTTTGGATGTATTTCAATCAGCTTCCGAGCCAGGTCGCTCTCGACTGTTTGTCATTGGAAGCATGGAAGAGCTGGGGGAGCAGTCGCCTAGTTGGCATGAGCGTTTAGGCAGTGAGATTGCTGTCGAAGAAGAAGACTATGTCCGTCTTTTAGGAGATCGATCGGAAAATATTTTGGAAGGAATGAAGAAAGCAGGTAAGCATCTTGATAATACGGAGATCGTACAAAACGTGGAAGCGTTGCAGCCCCTATTGGCAGGGTTTTCGGGAGATGTTTTTTTGAAAGGAAGTCGGCGGTACAGACTAGAAACTGCGATCGACTTTTTGAAACATGAATCCTGTAGCGAAAGAATATCATGTTAAGTTATCTAGCTCAATACGAAGAGTTTTTCGGCCCATTGAGGCTGTTGCAATTTTTGACTTTTCGAATGCTCATGGCGTCGGGGACGGCGTTTTTAATCGGGTTTATTTTAGGGCCTTGGTTGATTGCGTTACTTCGCCGGTTGAGCTTTAAGCAAAGTTTTCGAAGCGAAGCTGAAGTGGGTAAACTGGCTGCCTTGCATTCCGGAAAGAAAGACACTCCGACGATGGGAGGTTTGTTGATCTATTTTTCAGTGAGCATAAGCAGTTTGCTTTGGGCGCAGTTTAACGTTTGGACACTGACGGCTTTGTTCGTCTACACGAGTTTGACGGGTTTGGGGTTTCTTGACGACTATCTGAAGGTTTTGAAACGCACCAGCAAAGGCTTTCCATCGCGTGGCAAGTTGATTTGGCAGAGTCTGACAACGGTCGTTACATTGGTGATCTTGTTGAACAATCCATCGAGCGTGGATAAAATGCAGGAGCTTTGGTTGCCTTTTCTAAAAGACGCTGTTTGGAACCCGATGCCTCTATGGTTTTTGAGCGGATTTCTTTTCTTGGTCTTGGTCGGTTCGAGCAATGCGATTAATGTAACAGATGGAGTCGACGGTTTGGCTATCGGTTGCACGATAACGGTCGCGATTGTGTATGCGATTATGGCATATGCCGCAGGCAATGTCATTTATTCCGATTATTTGCTTATCTCTTATGTTCCGGGAGTGGGGGAATTGGGTGTTTTTTGTACAGCGATTGTGGGAGGCGGTTTGGCGTTCTTGTGGTTTAACTCCCATCCAGCTGAAGTCTTTATGGGCGACACCGGCTCATTGGCGCTGGGAGGATTGGTTGGCGTCATTGCGTTTATGACGCATCAGCCGGTAACCTTGGTTATTGTCGGTGGAATTTTCGTTATGGAAACTGTTTCGGTTATTCTGCAGGTCGGGTCATATAAAAGTACTGGAAAACGGATTTTTAGAATGGCTCCCATTCACCATCATTTCGAATTGAAGGGATGGGCTGAGACAAAGGTTGTGATTCGGTTTTGGATACTTTCGCTAATTTTCGCAATTATTGGATTGGCGACTTTGAAGATAAGATGATGGTCGCCTCGCAGTGTATTCCTGAATGGCTCGAAACGAGCTTGAAGCAACCGATCGCCATTTTTGGGCAAGGTCGAAGCGGTCTGGCCGCGGCTTCGCTTATCAGGAAATATCGGGGTGAAACACAGATTTTCGACGAGAATGGTGACGATGGTTCGGAGAGTGAATTCAATGGAGAGATCGCCAGAGCGTATTCATTGATTGTGTGCAGTCCCAGTTTTGGTTCGTCGCATCCATGGGTCGTTGCCGCTAGGGAAGCGGGGTGTCGCCTGGTTCCGGAGTTTGATCTTGGGGCAGCATTGTGGCGCGGGCCTGTTGTGGCGATTACGGGAACGAATGGGAAGACGACTTTGACGTCGTTCTTGAACGAGGCATTTCAACAGGCCGGAATAGAATCCTATGCGGTTGGAAATATTGGTTCGCCGCTCTGCGAAGTCCTTTCTGGCGAATGTAATCCAGAGGCGATTGCCGTATGCGAAATCAGTTCCTTTCAAGCGGAGCAAATGAGCGAGTTTCAGGCGGATCATGTTTTGTGGACGAATTTTGACGAGGATCACCTCGATCGGCATGAATCAATGCAGTCGTATTTTAGGTCCAAATACAATTTGGTATCGAGCGCTCGTGGTGAAACTGTTTTGGTTGGTCGTTCCGTTTACGAGTACGGAAAGCAAATTGGAGTCGATTTTCAAGAATCATGCGTCGTAGAAGATGAGCAGAATGTGGAGTCTTTAGGGATCGCGGGGAGCGAATTCGAAACGGTTCCTGAGCGGCGGACTTATCTGATGGCGCGGGCTTTGTGGTTGGCCTTAAGGTTGCCCGAAGCGGATTTGGTTCGAGCGGCATTCGCGTTTCGCAAAAGTCCTCACCGAATCGAATTGATTGGCAGCCTTGATGGAGTTCGGTTTTGGAACGATTCGAAAGCCACGAATTTTCATGCGGTTTACGGAGCGCTTGAGCGCTTCGAAGAGCCGGTATTTTGGATTGGCGGCGGTAAGGACAAGGGCGGTGATCTTGAGGCGTTTACTCGAAGGATTGCACCTAAGATAAAGTCAGCTGTAGTGATTGGAGAAACCAAAGAACGCTTGAGCGATGCCTTCGAAAATGAAGCGTGCGTTGTATCTGTTCAACCCACCATGGAAGCTGCAGTTCGATCGATTGCAGAAATGGCGAAAACGGGCGACAATGTCCTACTTAGTCCTGGCTTCGCTAGCTTTGATATGTTTAAAAGTTATTCTGAAAGAGGAGAGACTTTTCGGAAGCTCGTTGACTGTTTACAATCGGAAAGGAGCATGAAAGATGACTGATTTTTTAAGTAAGGGAAATAATATGAATTTAATTAGATTTGGAATCATCGCGGGGGCCCATTTGGTTGTGCTGGCGATTATTTATTTGATGAGCGGAATCGGCAACGGTGACATTAGCGACGAGCAGATTGCGACGGCTGGCGCGAATGGAATTGTGAACTGGTCCAGCAAGGACCCAGGGGCTCAGTCGACGACTGTGTCGGCTAATGGTTTCGATTCGCGAGCGAGTGACCTTTCGGGATTTAACGAAGGTGATGCGATCCTTACTGCCCAGACTGGGACGCCGACGATTTCAAGTCGTCAACGTTTCGAGCCTACTCGCCCGGCTGGATCGTTGCAGCAGCAGCAGCAAAGATTGCCTCGTAGTGATAATAACGATGTCCTGACTCCAGTGGGTGGACAATCTGCAAACGGATACCAGCAACCGAGCGATATAATTGCACGCGATAGGCCGTCACAAGTTATTCGATACACTGTAGTCAAAGGTGATAGCCTTTGGGGCATTACGAGGAAGTTTGGAGTTACGTCTGCTGAGCTTCACTCGGTTAACCCGGGTTTAACCAATAATATTCAGCTGGGACAGGTTTTGAATGTGCCGCGACAGAGTTCTGAAATGGCCACCGCGGGAGCCGGTTCTCCAGCTCCTCAAGCAGTGGAAGGCACGTATTACACGGTGAAAAGCGGAGATGCTTTGTCTCGGATCGCTGCGAGCCAAAGCGTGACGTTAAACGAGTTGAGGTCTGCAAATAACTTGAGAGGCGATCTGATTCGCGTCGGGCAAAAACTCATCATTCCCAATAGTTCGGGATCGTCGAGAGCGCCTTCGCGTTTGGCAAATCGCAAACAGGGACTTCAAGTGGTCGTCGAGCCGGGAGACAGTTTGTCTTCGATCGCGGCGTTTTACAATGTTTCGGTAAAGGATTTGATAGCGTATAACAACATTCAGAATCCCCGTCTCATTAATGTGGGGCAGACATTTTTCATTCCCGGTAGGAGTTCTGCCGCGGCAGCTCCCGCTAGTAGCTCTCAACCAGTTTCGACACCAGTGTTTGAGTCTCCAGTCATTGCTCCTCCTACGCCAGCGAGGCGATCTATTCCAGAGGATAGACAGCTTCAGTTGATCGATGAAAGTGATGTTCTCCAAAACGAGAACTTGATCGAGCAGCCGGTGATTCCCATCGAGGATTAGAGATTCGATATTGTATACGTTTTTCAACGACTAATGGCGAAGCGCAAAACGAGAGAAAGCCATACCGGCCAATTGGGCATTCTAAACCCAGCGGTCGCTATTGTTGTCTGTGTGTTCGCTTTAGCTATGTTGGGCGTATCGGTTCTCTTTAGCGCGAGCTTGCCGGTGGATGCGAGCGATCCTTATCAGATCATTGAGAAGCAAGCGATGTGGATGGGCCTAACGTTCGTTGTTGGCTTGTTGGCTTTGAAAGTCGATTTGGAGTGGTTTCGAAAATTTATTTGGGTAGGTTATGCGGTGTGCGTGATCGGTTTGGTTTTGGTTTTAGTTCCTGGCATCGGCTCGACGATAAATGGAAGCCGCAGTTGGTTTCGCTTTGGGCCCTTTGGAATGCAGATTGCGGAATTCGCGAAGATTGGCTTGGTTTTCTTTTTGGCTCATTACTTTAGCCTGATTCGAAAGGAATCGAATACGTTTTGGAAGGGTTTCGTTTTTCCCTCTGCGGCGATTGCAGTAGTCGTCGGTTTGATAATGATGCAGACGGACTTGGGGACGGCTTTGATCATTTCTATGGTGAGCTTTTGCGTTTTATTTCTCGCCGGAACGAATGTGTTTTACTTGATCGGTTCTACGATCGTTGGATTTGGTTCTGCAGCCCTGTTGATCTCGAAAGACGCTGAACGCCTGAGTCGCTTGACGGCGTTCATGGACATGGAGGGAAACAAGTCAGGCGACGCTTATCAGGTTTGGCAGGCGATTTTGGCTTTTGGAGCTGGTGGGGTAGATGGCGTCGGAGCTGGCAATGGACGTCAGCAATTACGGTCGCTTCCTGAGGCGCATACGGATTTTATCTTTGCTATTGTTGGAGAAGAGCTGGGCTTGATCGCCACTTTGGCGGTGGTTTTGGTTTTTATGTTACTATTCGTGGCGGGGATTTCTCATTTGAGAAAAGCGCCTAATGCGTATCAATTTCTATTGGCCTCGGGTTGTTTGCTTACGATTAGCATTCAAGCATTGGTTAATCTGGGAGTCGTTACGGGATCTCTGCCAACGACGGGTTTGCCGTTGCCGTTTATTAGTTATGGCGGGTCGAATTTTCTGGTGATGGGATTGTGCGTAGCCTTGATTTTGAATACGAGCTTGGCTTGGCGTTCGCCGGCGTTGAATGACTCTAAGCGAAAACTGAAAGAAATCTGAGAATGAAAAGAGCTCTCATAGCATGTGGTGGAACTGGGGGGCATCTCGCTCCCGGCATCGCCCTCGCCGAAGAGCTGGTTTCTCGAGGTTGGTCGTGCGAATTGCTAATCAGCAAAAAGCAGGTGGATGCTCAGTTGGTTAAAAAGTACGGACAATTCGAATACGATTCGATTCCTGGCTGCGCGATGAGTCTATCGCCAGTTCGATTTGCGAGATTTGTAAGAGATTTATTTTCTGGTATTCGCATTTGTATCCGAAAAATTCGTGAAACGCGACCGGATGCAGTGATTGGCTTTGGTGGGTTTTCTTCAGCGTCGGCGCTTCTCGCGGGTGTTTTCATGAAAATCCCAGTAGCGATTCACGAAGCGAATCGAGTTCCTGGACGAGTGACTCGTCTGGTGAGTCGCTTTGCGAATCGAGTTTACCTACCAACTGATGTCTATTTGAAATCGGCTCGAGCTGGACGAATATTTAATGTGGGAATGCCGATTCGAACTGAAATCGAAAAAATGGCAAAAGAGGAGGCGAAGCGCCTCTTGGGATTCGATCCTAACCGCAAACTGCTTTTGGTCTTTGGAGGGAGTCAGGGCGCTCGCTCTTTAAACGAATGGATGGCTGCGTCGATGGAGCCTTTAGCTCTCGATTCAGTGCAAATGCTTTGTTTGACAGGGAGTCGAGACGATAAAGCGGAAGAACGTAGGTTTCCTGCAAAAACGGGCGAACCGGTAAGGTCGCTTGTTTTGGGTTTTAGCGATCAGATGGCTTTGTTGCTTTCAGCTGCCGACTTGGCGGTTTCGCGTTCGGGTGCCGGTAGCATTGCCGAGATTGCTCGTTGCCGTACTCCTTCAATTTTTATTCCGTATCCGTTTTCTGCGGACGATCATCAGTATTACAATGCGAAACGGGTGGTTGATGCAGGGGGCGGGTTGTTGCTTAGTCACGGATCGATGGATGAGTTGTTCAAATTGGTATGTCGCACGATTTCTGATGATGATGGATTGATGGAGTTCGAGGCTTGTCTTGAGGCAATCGATGGAATCGACGCGAAGTCGATGATCGCCGACGACATAGAGATGTCGCTCGTTTCATCGAAACCTGAATCTAAAATGGAGGAAGCGGGAAAGTGAGGAGTTTGGCATTTGATGAAATGCCCAATCGGGTTCACTTCGTAGGCGTTTCCGGTGCGGGAATGTTACCTCTGGCGATTTGCATGAAACAGGCCGGTTTCGATGTTACCGGCGAAGATGAATTGTTATCGACGACGGCGCGTAGGTTTTTGGACGACAACGGTATTGGCATTACAACGTTAGAATCGGCGAAAGGCGAAGGGCTCATGATTCGATCTTCTGCGATTGGCGATTCGCATCCGGCGATGTTGGAGGCTCGTCGCAAAAACTGGGAAACGAAGCGTCGCGGTGAATGTTTGGCTGTACTTGCGCAGCGGAAGAAGCTGATTGCGATTTCAGGTTCTCATGGAAAGACAACGACTTGCGGAATGTTGATCGATCTTTTCGAGCAAGCCGGAGAATGTCCGAGTTATGCTTTGGGTGGTTTGTTTGCGGATGGAAAAGCGCCGGGAGCTTGGAATGATTCAGAATGGTTGATCGCCGAGTTGGATGAAAGCGACGGGACCATTGATCTCTTTTCGCCCGAAATTACATTGATACTGAATGCGGACCTCGATCACCACAGTCGCTATGCGAGCGAAGAAGCCTATCGTTCCGTTTTTAGAGAATTGGCGAATCGCACTGGCAAGTGCGTGATCGCAGCCGCAACTTTGGAGGAGTCGATTGGGCGGGGACTGGAGGCTGTTTCGTATCCGAATCTTAGTGATGCAGAACCAATGGAAACTAATCTGTTCGGCGCTTTCAATCAGGGAAATATTCGATTCGCAATTGCCGGGTTGGAGGCTGCTGGGATTGATCTGCCGAAACGGAGTTTTTTCCAATTTAGCCAGATTAAGCGCAGGCAAAATTTTCTGTATTTTTCGCCTCGTGTTGTGGTTCTTGAAGATTACGCGCATCACCCGATGGAAATTCAAGCGATTGCATCGGCTTTGTCGAAAGTTTCTTCTGCTCGGAAGATTGCCGTGTTTCAGCCGCACCGATATTCGCGTACCAAATCGCTGAAAAACGAATTGGTCGATGCATTGTCAGAATTCGATTCGGTGTATTTGATGGATGTATACGCTGCTTCGGAAGATCCTATTTCCGGAGGGACTGGCGAGGATTTGCATTTGGCCTGCAAAGAGAAAATATCAGATTGTAGATTTTTCGATTCGGACGAACTGTTGATTCGGGAATTGATGGAGAATTGCGTTGAAAATTCGAGTTCGATTGTCACGTTTCTGGGAGCTGGCCGCACAGATGTTGTCGGTCAACGATTTGCGGAAGAGCTTAGGTCCAAAGATCAACGTTGGGGGAGGCTCTTTGATGAACTGGCGCCGAAGGCGAGTTTTCAATCACGGCTTCGTTCAAGTGAACCGCTCGCTCGAAAAACGACTTTGCGCGTAGGCGGAGAAGCGGAATTATATTTCGAGCCTTCGTCGATCGACGAATTACAGGTCGTTCTAAAAGTTTGTCATGAAGAGGGAATACCGGTTTATCCTTTGGGTCGCGGTTCGAATCTAATTGTGCCTGACGAAGGTGTGTTGGGAATGGTGATACGTTTGTCGCAAACCGCTTGGAAGGGATTGGAGCATTTGGGCGATGGCAAAATTCGTGTTGGAGCAGGAATGCGGATAAAGGAACTTTGCGGTATCGCTTGTCGTGAAGGTTTGGAGGGATTCGAGTTTTTGGAAGGCATACCGGGAAGCGTAGGCGGGGCTTTGAGAATGAATGCAGGGGCTATGGGTGGTTGGATGTTCGATGTTGTAGAGAGCGTTCGGTTCGCTACTTTGGAGGGAGATGTTATTGAGGCGAAGACAACGGATCTTGAAGTCGGATATAGGCACTGTTTGGAATTGAAGACGGCTATCGCTTTGGATGCGGTATTGAAGTCAACTGCGGTTGGGCAGAGCGAAGTGGCTTTGCGCGCTGCGATCGATGTTTATCAGTCGAAGCGAAAAGAATCTCAGCCTCGAGAACCGAGCGCTGGATGCATCTTCAAGAATCCCGAAAACGAATCGGCAGGAAGATTGATCGAAGAACTTGGATTGAAGGGAACGGTTATCGGCGGTGCGGAGATCAGTGAAACTCATGGGAATTTTATCATCAATCGAGGAGGTGCGACGAGTCGTGACGTTATTGAATTAGTGAAACTAGCGCGGCGCGTAGCGAAAGATCGTCGTTCGATTGAACTTGAGCCGGAGGCTTTGCTTTATGGCGGTCAATGGGAAGTGGCATTGTCATGAGTCGAATACCTAAGATTGCAGTTGTTTGTGGAGGAACCTCAGCGGAACGTGAAATTTCGATCGGTTCTGGCTTTGCGACGGTGGAGGCATTTTCGGCTTTGTATGATGTCGAGCGAATCGAATTGAATGCCGATACTTTGCCGGTTGGTTTGGATGCGGATCAGCATATTGTATTTTCCACCTTGCATGGTACGTTTGGAGAAGATGGTGGGTTTCAATCACTGCTGGATGAAGCAGGAATTGAGTATGCCGGTTGCGATCGTAAATGCAGTGAATTAACTTTTGATAAAGTAAAAACCAAGGCGGCCGTGGCTGAGGTCGGTGTGCCAGTGACCGATCAGATCGCATTTTATCGGACGGCGATCCCGGATGTTGATTCGGTATTCGAACGGCTGGGACCGTCCGTTGTTTTGAAGCCGGTTTGCCAGGGAAGCAGTATCGGCTTAGGTTTCGCTAACAGCGCAGCTGAACTGAAAGTGTTGCTGGCTCGTTTGGAATTCGATGATTGGATGCTGGAGCCGCTGATTGTGGGGAAGGAAATTTCGGTAGGCGTATTGGAAGGCAAGGCGATGGAGATCGTCGAAATCCGCCCGAAGTCGGGACAATTTGACTACGAGAGCAAGTACACGAAAGGCATGACCGAGTACATCGCTCCAGCTCCTTTTTCTGAGTCGCACGCTGCGTTGATAAAATCGCTTGCGGTACGCACCTACGAGGCATGCGGGTGTCGCGATTATGCTCGGGTCGACTTTATGTTAGACGAGCAAAATAGTCCTTTTCTCCTGGAGGTGAATACACTTCCGGGGATGAAAGCGACTAGTCTTCTGCCGATGTCGGCGGGAGCTGCTGGAATAAATTTCGAGGAGCTACTGAAAAGGCTGGTAGCGCCAGCCTTTTTAAGGTTTCAAAGTAAGTATTCAATCTGTTGATATGGCCACGAAAAAAGCAACAAAGACCGCCCGTAAATCCAAATCCTGGAAAGACATCGATCAAGACGTTCGGGCAAAGAGTATGAGCTCTACGGCATTCAAGCGGATGTTTTTCGCTCGATGTCGAAAATCGGTTGTCGTGATCGTAGCGATTGTGGCTCTCGGCGTCGGCGCAAAGTTATTTCTCGAAACGGAAGATGTTTCAAGCGCCTTGACTGAAGCGGGACGAGCATTGCCGTTAAAAATGGTTGAAACCGAGAGTGATGTGTTGGATCGCGAATGGATTCTGCATCGCTTGGATTTGAATCGGGAAGGATTGAATTTACTGACTCTCGATTTGGGCGAAATGAAGCAGACCTTGGAAAGCTATCCGCAAATTCGTTCGGCGGAATTGGCGCGTCAGCTTCCGGATACATTGTTCGTTTCGATTGAAGAGCGCGAGCCGATCGCCAAGATTATAGCATCGGACGTCGATCGCGCTAGGATAACGTTATTGGTCGATCAAGAGGGAGTGGTTTACGAAGGTATTGGTTACGATTCGAAATTGGTGCGTTCGTTGCCCTCATTGGATGGTATTCGTTTGAAGCGGAAGGATGGCGGTTTCGAGCCGATTTCCGGAATGGATGTACTGGAAGATTTGTTAACTGAAGCGAGAACGCTAGCGCCTCACCTTTATAGTTCGTGGAAAGTTGTATCCATGGAAGCGTGGCCGAACATCGTGGTTAAAAGCGATTTCGCGAAGGAGACTGTTTTTGGGACGACCCAGGGAGGTTATCGCCGTCAGCTGGCGAAGTTGGATTACATCATTGATCACAACAAGAGCCGATCGGTCTATCGTGTTGCTCGGGTGGATTTGACATTGGAGTCGCAGGTGCCGGTAACGCGGGCTTCGTTTGTCCAGTAGTTGTTTTTTAAGGACCGAATTCGAATTGATAACGAAACGTGTATAGTTCCAAAGTCATAGCAGGAATCGAAATAGGAACCAGCAAGGTTGTGGTCTTGCTTGGCGAGATAGTCGAGGGTGGAAGCCTGAACATTATCGGTATGGGTCAGAGTTCTTCGAAAGGAGTGCTGAAGGGCGATATCGTGGATTTTCACGCGGCGAGCGACTGCGTCCACGCGGCGATTTTGTCGGCCGAGGATCAAGCGGGAGTGAAAATCGATGGCGTTTATCTCGCGGTGAGTGGAAGCGATGTTAACGGATTTCCGAGCGAGGCATCGGTTAATGTGACTTCTGCTGAAGGACGGGTTTCTCAGGAGGATATCGATCAGGTCTCGGGTTTGGCTAAAGGGCGCGACTTGCCGGAGGAGCGAGCGGTGATCCACCATTTGCGCCGCCCTTATCGATTGGATAGTCGCTCTGTTGAAAAGCCTTTGAATTTGGAAGGCGAGCGTCTTGAAGCGAGTTATTGGACGGTGCATGGAAATGCTCGAAAGATTGGCGATGCGATCCACATCATCAATGGCTTCAATTTGCACGTAGACGATGTGATCCTTTCTGCACTTGCTGCGGGATCGGTGGTCGCATCTGAGGAAGAGAAGCAAAGCGGCTGTTTGGTTATCGACATTGGTCGGGGCTCGACGGATTACGCGGCCTATCAAGGAGGGCGTTGCGTGCTAGCGGGAAGTTTTCCTTTGGGCGGTGATCATATTTCCAACGATTTGAGTATTGGTTTGCGGATGCGTTTGAATCAGGCGGAGAGCCTTAAGCACCGCTATGGTTCTGCGATCATCGAGCATAAGGACAAAGGCGAGAAGGTTTGGTTGAACAATGATTTCGAAATTGGCGATCGTCCGATACGGTTGTGGAGCATTGAAAAAATCATTGAGCTTCGAATGACTGAAATTTTCGAAGTTATAAGTAAGAAGCTTGGCTCCCTAGGTCGTTCGGAACGATTGGGTGGAGGGGTAATTCTTTGTGGCGGCGGTGCTAATTTGCGGAATTGCGAGCAAAGCGCGGAAGGGGTATTTGGAGTTCCCGCTCGAGTTGGAGACAATGGGACGATGGCGACTGGAGAATTGCGCGAGTCTCAATACAGCGTAGCGCTAGGGCTTTTGAAGTACGGTCTGGAGTATCAGAGTAAAATGGAAACGACTGAGACCAAAACTCCGGGGTTTTTAGGCAAACTGAAGGGTTTGTTTCAGTAGTTAGGAGATTCGAAAAGGCATGAGTGAACAAAACGAAGTTTCTGACGAAATTAAACCGATCCGTATGAAGGTTATCGGAGTCGGAGGAGCTGGCTCGAATATCGTCGATCGATTGATGCTTTCCAATCCTTCTGATGTGCACCTGACGGCGATCAATACCGATCAGCAAGCTTTATCCAATTCGCCGGTTATGGATAAGCACTGTATCGGAAAAACGGTTACGCGTGGACTCGGGGCAGGGGGAGATTCCGAAGTTGGGCGTGAGGCGGCGTTGGCGGACAAGCAATTGCTAGAGGAAATGGTAAAGGGCGTCGATCTGCTGTTTTTGACGGCAGGACTTGGAGGAGGCACCGGTACGGGCGTCACTCCGGTGCTAGCGGATCTCGCGGCTCAGAAAGGCGCGACGGTTATCGTTTTTGTAACGCTTCCGTTTACCATAGAACGTGCGGCCCGATCAAATGCCGCAAAAGCGGGGATGGATAAACTTCGTGAAGTGGCAAATGCGGTTATTCCTTTGCCAAACGATTTGTTGATTCAGGAAAGCGAGCCGGATGCGTCTTTGCTCGAAGCATTTTCACAAGCGGATGCTTGGATTGAAAAAGCGATTAAGTCGATCTGGGCGATGATGAATAAGACGGGTTTGATTAACTTGGATTTTTCGCAATTGCAGCAGGTGTTCGCGAATCGTTCTAGCAAAACCTTGTTTGGTCTTGGGGAGGGCTCGGGCGAGAACGCGACGGACGCAGCAATTGCCGATTTGAAGCTTTGTCCTTTGTTGCATACGCCGGAGTTTTCGAAGAAGGCGGATCATTTGCTGGTAAACCTGGTTGGGGGTGCAAACTTTGGAATTAGCGAAACTCAGCGTATCATGGACAGCATTACCGACGCGTTCGGGAAGGATGCGAATGTTGTAATGGGCGCGGTGATTGACGAGTCGATGGGCGATCGAGTTGAGATTTGCGTGATCGGGACCAGTGGCAGTAGCGATGTTTCAATTTTCAGGGGCAGGAAGCGGATGAAGATTCCGTCGCCGAGTTCGGTCGAACCTGAAACGCCTGAAATCTCGAAAAAGGCACCTAAGAAATCGAAGAAAACGCACGCGAAAGGCCAAAAGGCGGAGCAGCATGAATTTTCGTTTAGCGAGGGAGAACCGAGGGGTGAGTTCGAGAATACGGAAGGAACGATGTTCGAAGGCCAAGATTTGGATACTCCTACATTTTTGCGCCGCGGAGTTAGAATTCCAATTTAGCACGAAAACGTGCGCCCAAACGGGTGGATGTTTCTGACCAAAACGGATTTCGGTTGGCTTCCGCGCAAGCGAATCAAGGTTCATTTCGTTAGATCGACAGATGATCGAATATAATGATATAGAGCTAATTGCAGGATTTATGGATCCTAAAATGGTGATTGTGCTAAAAAAAGATTGGTTTCGATTAGATTTTCCAACAATAAATTTGGTAACTCGACTATGATTTCTCTGATCCGTGATAATTGCGATTTCCTGCAACAAGGAATCGATCTGCTGGAGCGCCATTCTCCACATTCTTACGCTAAATCGGATATTCAGACATTTGGTTCCAGCGTGGGATCACATATGCGTCACGTGCTTGATCACTACAACTCCTTGGCCAATGGCCTATCTAGTGGGGTTGTCGATTACGACGACCGCGTTCGGGGCACGAAAATCGAGACGGATTTGGCGACATGTATAAGCGTGGCGAAGGAGTTAAAGTGTCGTCTTGAAAAACTTGAAATCGAACTGGGAAAATCGGTGAGAGTGATCGTGAGCGCGAACACAGGCGAAAGCGATGCCGGGTCGGAGTCTTCGATCGGCCGAGAGCTTCAATTTCTCGCGTCGCACACGGTTCATCATTATGCGTTGATCGCGATTGCTAGCCGTATGCAGGGGATTACTCCCTTGGACTCCTTTGGCGTTGCTCCGTCTACTTTGAAGTATTTGCAGACAGCGGACTGCTGATGTGCACCGTTAGCTGGAGCTTTAAAGAGCAGGGGTATCGGCTGTATTTCAATCGCGACGAGCAGAGAAGCCGAGTTCGGGCGGAATTGCCGCGGTTGATTGAATGGCAGGGGGTAAAGATGATCTCCCCGATCGATCCGAAAGGTGGAGGTAGTTGGATCGCGTTGAATAGCAATGGGGTTGTTGCGTTTGTATTAAACAATTATGCTGCGACTTCGACTGACGACGGTTCGAGGATTTATAAGAGTAGGGGCGAAATTCCGCTTTCGGTGGCTTCAAAGTCGGATTTCGATTCGAGCGCTGAATCGATAGGCGGGTTTGGGAATGAAGACTATCGGCCGTTTTTGGCAGGAGTAGTGTCGCCAGCTGGAGAATCGTGCGTTATTTCTTGGGATGGAGTGGGGTTGGAACGGCTTGAATTAGATTGCCCGTTCGTGACGACTTCGTCTTATCGATCGAAGGAGGTCGAATCCTATCGTCACGCTCGATATGAGGAGCTAAAGGCTTCCGGTGGAAGCGATTGGGCTTGGTCGAGTGGATTGAGCTATCATCAAGATTTGGGAAACCCGGATCCGGCTTTCAATCCGGTAATGTCTCGAGAGGACGCGGAGACTCATTGCATTTCCGTGATTTCGGTTACTTCAGGAAAAACGGAATTCGAGTATTTGGAGCGTTTGGCGAATAGGACTGATTTTTCTCACGCGGGAAATTGGTCATTCGGAGATTGAGGTAGAT
>JBNMOQ010000072.1:0-18906 GCA_051275055.1 Candidatus Pelagisphaera sp. | reverse complement strand
TACGAATACACGACTGAAATCCAGCACGGCTTCACGCTCTTTACTAGCAACTTCTGGAGCTTCTACTATTTAGCGACAGGGCTGCACGGTTTTCACGTTGTTTGCGGAATGGTGATCATGGGGATCATCGCCGAAAATGACATCAAGCACGGCCGCAATTGGCATCGCGTTGAGAACATCGGTTTGTATTGGCATTTCGTCGATATCATCTGGATTTTCCTCTTTCCGTTGATGTACATCGCGAAGTAATTAATTTTAATTGGAGATACAGAAAATGGCAGGACATAAACATCCCAGTTATATAAAAATCTATTTCATTCTACTCGCGCTTTTCGTTGTGAGTGTTGCGGGTCCGGAAATTGCACATATCTTCGGAATGGAAGGATTGTCGCGTACGGTCCTCGTTCTGAGTACTGCTTTCGGAATTGCGTTGTGGAAGGCTTACCTCGTTTGCGCGTATTTCATGCATTTGAAATTCGAGAAGATTTACGCGCCATATATACTATTGGCCTGTCTTTCTTTGTTGTTCGTTTTCTTTTTTGGAACGGCGACCGATGCTATGTTCTCCAATGGACATAACTGGGTGAAGCCTTATTCGGAAGAAGCGGCTGCCGAAGAGGCTAAATCTCGTAGCCACGGCGGTCACGACGAGCATGGCGATGGTCATTCGGAAGGCGATCACGATGGTGAAGAGCACAATGAAGAAGGGGACAAGGATTCCCACGAAACTCACTGATTTTCGCTTGTCGGTTATTTGGTAGCAATTGAGTTTTAGATGATGAAAACTATCGATTCGAGTTTCACGGAACCAGATAATTCGGTTCAACCTCCAGTGCTGAGTAGCAGTGCGATGGGGATGCTGGTTTTTATCGTGACGGAGTTGATGTTCTTTGCGGCGTTAATCAGCGCTTATTCGATCATCAACGCAGCCGCTGAAGTTTGGCCGCCGGCGGATCAACCGCGTTTGCCTGTAAGGGCATCGGCGTTGAATTCGTTGGTTTTGTTCGCGAGCGGCTTTCTTTTGTTTCGCGGCTATCGCTGTTTCGCTAGCGAAGGACACAGTGACCGCACTGTTAAGCTAGTGCGTCTTTGTTTATTGTTGGGCTGCGTTTTCGTAGCGGTTCAAGGCTTCGAATGGATACGTTTGATTGGTTACGGTTTGACGATGACATCGAGTCAATACGGAGCGTTTTTCTATCTGATTGTCGGAACGCACGCGATTCACGCGATTGGCGCTCTGATCGGAATTTGGCGACTGTTTGTTAAGTTGCGGGCGGGTGTATTGAAGCAGTCATCCTTTCAGGCGGTTTTGTTCTTTTGGTATTTCGTAGTCGGTATCTGGCCAATCTTGTACGTTCTAGTTTACCTTTAGCTAAGGCTTGTGAGTATGAAATCAATAAGGGCAATTTTAACATTGGGAGTCGTATCGCTTGCGATACAGGCGAGTCACGCTTGCGCGGTTTGTTCGGTGACGAATGATAAGGCTCGCTATGCTTATTATGCGACCACGGTGGTGTTGTCTTTTCTTCCGTTGCTCATGATCGGCGGAGTGGTTTTCTATATCGCAAAGAATCGGCGCTAGGCTTGCCGAAAATTTGCGTTTCGAAGGTTTCGCAAGGGTCGTTTTTGAAGAGGTAGAACCCTTTGCGGCATCTGGGCAGAGCTTTCTTGTCTTTATCGATAATCGTTGAAATCGGGTTGATTCGCAGCTCGTTTCTTTCCCATTAGCTTATCCTGGTTTTTATGAGTGAAATAATCGAATCATCCCAAGAAGGCGCGGTGCGCGATCGTTATGCGAAGGCAGCCCAGTCGAGAGAACAGGCGTTGTGTTGCCCAGTTGATTACGACCCGCAGTATTTGAAGGCTATTCCTAGCGAAGTTATCGAACGAGATTATGGGTGCGGCGATCCGAGTCGCTATCTGAATCCGGGCGAGACTGTGCTGGATCTTGGCTCAGGGACTGGGAAGATTTGCTTTATCGCTTCGCAAGTCGTGGGAGCCGAGGGTCAAGTTATCGGGGTCGATATGACTGACGATATGTTGGATGTTGCTCGTCGAGCGACGACGGAAGTGGCGGAGAATATTGGCTACGCGAATGTTTCTTTTCGGAAAGGACGCATTCAGGATTTGAAATTGGACTTGGACGATCTCGAACAATCGCTCAGCGAAAAGCCAATTGGAGATGCGAATGGGTTTTTGGAATTGGAAGAGCGGGTAGAGCGCTTGCGCTCCGAGAGGCCGATGATCGAAGACGATAGCATTGATGCAATCGTGTCGAATTGCGTTCTAAATTTGGTCGATGCGGATAAGAAGCGTTTGATGTTTACGGAGTTGTTTCGTGTTCTGAAAGTTGGCGGACGAGCGATCATTTCCGATATCGTTTCGGATCAACCTGTAACTGAGAAGATGATGCAGGATGCCGAGCTTTGGAGCGGTTGTCTGTCGGGAGCGATGACGGAAAGCGATTTTCTCGAAGCGTTCGAAGTTGCTGGGTTTTACGGAATTCGGTTTCGCAAATTCGATGTGGAACCGTGGCGCGTGATCGATGGCGTTGTTTTTCGTTCAGTAACGATCGAAGCTTTTAAGGGAGCTTCGATTGAATCGGAAGAAGCGGTTTTCGAAGCGATTTACCAAGGTCCTTTTAAGGCTATCCAGGATGAGGACGGACAAATTTGGGAGCGCGGCCAGAGGCAATCGATTGGTGAAGCCGCTTTTGAAAGACTTAAAGCGAGCCCGTATAGCGGCTGTTTCGCGTTTCTTGGGCTTACTGGATCAGATTCGAAGCGAATTGAGTATCAAGCGGTGTCTGCTAATTCGAGCGATTGCTGTTCGGGCGATTCATGCTGCTAGAGAATGAATCGTATGCTGGTTGCCGATCGGAAATTTGCCTTTGAAGAACGTCTGATCAAGGAAGGGCTTTGCTTGGCTCGAAAATCGCCGAGCATTTTGCAGATTAATCTGGGTAAGCTCTGCAATCTAGCCTGCTCGCATTGTCACGTGAATGCGGGACCGGGGAGGAAAGAGATCATGGACCGGGCGACGATTGATCGAGTGATCGATTGGATTGCACTCTCGCCTTCGATTGAGACCATCGATCTTACGGGCGGCGCTCCTGAAATGAATCCGTATTTTCGGGAATTTATCGTAAGCGTTCGAGAGATTCGGCCTGAGGCGACGATCATCGATCGGTGTAATTTGACGATCCTGCTAGAGTCTGGATATGAGGATATGGCGGAGTTTCTGGCGCTTCATCGTATTCAGGTTGTGGCTTCGATGCCATGCTATCAGCCGAAGAATGTTAATCTTCAGCGAGGGGAAGGTGTCTTTGACGCATCGATTGAGGCGTTGAAAAGGCTGAACACTCTCGCTTACGGGATGAGGCCGGAATTGGTATTGAATCTCGTATATAATCCGCTTGGAGCTGTTTTGCCGCCGGATCAAGGGGATTTAGAAAAAGACTTCAAGACGGCGCTCAGGGCGGAGTTTGGAATCGAATTCAATCGTTTGTTCACGATTACGAACATGCCGATTGCTCGTTTTCTTACTCAATTGAGGCGCGAGGGGAAGAATGAGATGTACCGTCAGTTGCTTGTCGATAATTTCAATCGAGCATCGATTGACGGATTAATGTGCCGCGACACGATTAGCGTGGACTGGGAAGGGCGGGTGTTCGATTGCGATTTCAATCAGATGCTGGAGATGCCGCTCGGAGGGGGACAAAATCGCTTTTTGTGGGAGTTGGATGCCGACGTTTTGGAGCGCGAGCCGATTGCAACGGGAGATCACTGTTTTGGGTGTACAGCTGGGGCGGGTTCCAGTTGTGGAGGCGCCTTAGATGGATGATTTTTAATCTCCTGGATTTTTACGAATGTGTGGTGTCCAGAACTGAGGATTATTAAGTAAATTCATAAGTTCGAACTTAGCTTTGAGAGAAGGGATGTTCTTACGGTTTTAGAGCTCTTGAAATAGTGGGGTTTTAACTATTGAGGGATTTCGGTAAGTGATCCCGTTTGGGGAGTGGAGAGTATTTTTTTTAAATCGCTAGCTAGGACGATGGAATTGTATTATTTAAAATGAAAACCTGGAGACGAATAGGGATAGCGCTTTTCGCAAGTCTAGCCATTGCTGGCTGCTCGAAAATGAGTGACAACCTCCTTGAATCGAAGTCTGGCAAAGAGGGTAAAGCCGCGAGTGCAGAGAAGGGCGGTGGAACAAAGGCGAAGGGGAATAAGGGACAGAAAACCGAGAAGCCTAGCAATACCGAGAAAACTCAACGAGCACAGCGAGTAAGACCGGCGGTTCCCGTCAAAGTTGCGATAGTAGAGGAAGGCGATATTACTTCTTCCTTGGTTTTCGATTCAGTGCTTGAGACCGAGAGTTCGATCGAAATATTCGCTGAATCCTCAGGCGTTATTCTGGAGGTTTTAGTAGAAGAAGGCGATTGTGTAAAGCAAGGGCAGATTCTGGCTCGGTTGGAAAGCGACATGCAACAGGTCGACGCAGATGAGGCTGAAGCACGTTACGAGCATGAAAAGTTGAACAATCAACGGATGGTCGAGCTACACGAGCGAAAGCTGATCAATCTACAGGAATTCGAAACGGCAAAGTTTAATTTGGAGCAAATGCGCTTGCGTTACGAGAGAGCGAGTATTCAGCTTGAGAATACGATCGTTCGTGCGACTGTGGATGGGGTAATAACGGAACGGTTGGCTCAGGTTGGACGTCGCGTTACGGCAAATCGCCAGCTTTACACGATGATGAATCTCGATGAGTTGCACGCGAATGTGAATGTTTCCGGGCAGCATCTGCTAAATGTTAAGCAAGGATTGGAGGCCGTGATTGATTCCGATTTGATTGAAGGCGTTCAGTACGATGCGTTCGTAAGACTAGTCAGTCCTGTGGTCGATCCCGGAAGCGGCACATTCAAAGTCAAGGTCGCAGTGCTTAAGGACAATGGAATGCCCATTTATCCTGGTATGTTTGTCAACGTTAGGATCATCGTTGATAATCGTAAAGATTCGATCCTTATTCCTAAGGATGCTGTAGTGCACGAGGGGGACTTGAAATACATATATACCGTTCAGGAAGGCAAAGCTCGCAAGCAATTGTTGCAAGAGGGATATTCCAATGTGGATTTCGTTCAGGCCACTTCGGGTGTCAATAGGGGCGATGCAGTGATTGTTATGGGGCACAATGCCCTAAAAGATGGCGCGAATGTGAAGGTCGTGACCGACTCTGTCGCTTCTGAAAACTCTGAAACAACTCACCCTGCCACGGCGGAAGGGTAGTATTCGTTGGTCAAGCCTGAGAAATTTTTGTTGTGAGCAAGCATTCCCATTTCGCCGTAGCGACGCGTCGGCCAGTCGCGGTTTTGATGATAGTATTGGCTGTATGCGTTTTTGGATACGTGTCCTATCGGAAATTGGCGGTTACCTTGATGCCAAATATTTCCTACCCGACTCTTACGGTTCGAACGGAGTATCCAGGAACGGCGCCGCAGGAGGTGGAAACGCAGGTGTCGCAACGTTTGGAAGAGCAGTTGGGCATCGTTCAGCAACTCAAGAAAATCACTTCGATCTCCCGTGCAGATCAATCGGATATTCTGTTAGAGTTTGCATGGGGGGCTGATATGAATGAGGCGACTCAAGCAATCCGCGAAAAACTGGATCGAGTGCGTCTTCCGCGTGATGCGAAACGTCCTTTGATCCTTCGATATGACCCAACTTTGGATCCGATTATGCGAATCGGTCTTACGGGTCCGTATCCTCTGGATGAATTGCGTTTATTCGCCGAAGAGATCGTGCAGCGCGAGTTGGAAGGGGAAGAGGGCTTGGCTGCGGTGAAGGTGGTTGGAGGGCTCGAGGAGGAGTATCAGGTGCGAATCTTCGAAGACAAACTGGTTTCCTTGAATTTGGATATTCAGCAGATAAACTCGCGACTTGCCCAAAATAATGTAAATTTGCCAGGCGGGAGGCTTTACGAAGGACGCTTCCGCTATTCGATTCGAACATTGAACGAATTCAAATCGATCGATGAAATTGGAGCTATCGTCGTAGCCCAGAAGAATGGTGTAAATTTGTATCTCAACGATATTGCCGAGATAGAGAAGAGCCATAAGGAGATCGAGATCGAGACTTTGGTTTCTGGGCGGGAGAGTGTGGAAATCGAGATCTACAAGGAAGCGGATGCTAATATTGTCGAAGTCGCCGATCGAGTGAGAACTCGTACCCTTGGACAGCCGGAGCAGCGTGCCTATGTGGAAGCGAAAAGAGCGAGGGGTGACAACTTTGGTGAGCGACCAGACCCGCAAATGACGCGTGGGCTAAGTTCTGCTGAGCTGCTTGAGCTAAGAAGCCAGGTTGCAGCGGAAGCCCAGAAAGAGCGCGACTTAACTAATTTCGTTGGATTCAAGCTGCCCGAGGGATGCGTGCTTGAATTGCTTACGGATCAATCGACATTTATCGAGCAGTCGATCGAGGATGTGAAAGGGAACGCCATCGTGGGCGGCGGCATAGCCGTGATCGTCATTTTTCTCTTTCTACGAAATGTTGGTCATACGGCAATAATCGGGATCACTATCCCAGTTTCGATTGTGGTGACTTTCGCGCCGATGCAGCTGGCAGGCGTCTCTTTGAATATCATTTCTCTGGGTGGCCTTGCCTTGGGAGTGGGCATGCTCGTGGATAATTCCATCGTTGTTTTGGAGAGCATTTTCCGGTGTAGAGAAGAAGGCGATAGCTTTGTCGATTCTACAGTAAGAGGCGTATCGGAAGTTGGGGGTGCTGTAGTGGCTTCGACCCTTACCACAATCGCAGTCTTCTTCCCCATTGTTTTCGTAGAGGGTGTTGCCGGTCAAATTTTCGGCGATATGGCATTGACGGTAGTCTTCTCGCTTTTGGCTTCATTGGCGGTAGCCTTGTATTTTATACCGATGCTGGCATCGCGTGGATTTGGAGACGATTTCGAGGAAGACGAGAAAGAAAAGAAATCTTGGTGGAGTTTTAGCTTCTTCGCGGATTCTTGGCGAAAGTGCGCTTCATCCTTTGTGGCCTATTTTGCTTGGATCAAGGGCGGTCCTATCGCCGTGAAGATCCTAGGTTGGCTGTTGATGCCGGTGATTTTTATCGTATTGCTGCTGTCGCTTCCGTTTCGGATTGGGATGTGTTTTGTCGGTAGGATTATTTCACTAGTATTCAGAATGTTACTAATTATCGTCGGCGTCTTTGCTTGGTTGGGGAAGTTGATTTTAACTGCGATTCAGCCAGTTCTTAATTTGTTCGATATCGCATTCGATGCAGTGACGAGATTTTACAAAGGACTGTTGAATTGGGCTCTGGACAATAAGATATTTATTGTTGGCGGCATGTTTGCCGCTTTTGCACTGACGATTGTATTTGTTTTCCCCCGACTAGGAAGCGAACTAATTCCGAACGTGCATCAAGGCGAATTTAATGTGAAATTGAAATTGCCAGTGGGGACTCCGATCGAAGAAACGGGAGAAATCACTCGGGAAATCGAAAATGTCGCTCTGGATATTCCGGGAGTCATGCGTACTGCCGTTACTGTTGGAACGGATGGTGATGCCTCAAGCGGTTCGGATGAGGGGGAAAATACCTCGACGATTACCGTGGTATTGGAAGAGGGTTCGACTCCAGAATCGGAGCACGTCGTGCTAGATGAATTGAGAGCATACGGCGCTGATATTCCGGATTTGGAAGTTGAGATTACCTATCCGGAGCTTATAACTGTCAAGGCGCCTATTGAGGTCGAGTTATATGGTCACGATCTAGTCGAGATGAAATCGGTCAGCGCTTCGGTTGTTAATGCGATACAAGCGATTCCAGGAATTGTGGATGTACGATCCAGTATCCAAAAAGGGAATCCCGAGGTGCAAATTATTTATGATCGACATCGACTGTCACAATTAGATTTGCAGTTGAAGACGGTTGCGGAATTGGTGCGCAACAAGATCCAAGGCCAGATCCCGACCGAATTTCAACAACGTGATCGCCAGATCGATATTCTTGTCCGTTTGGATGAGCAGGATAGATTGGGAATCCGAGATTTAGGAGAAATGATCGTAAACCCACGAGGAGAAATTCCGATTCCGCTTTCTTCAATTGCCAATTTGCAAGTGCGTGAAGGCCCCAATGAAATCCGGCATTTGGATCGTCAACGAGGCGCGATAGTGACGGCCAATGTCGATGGAATCGATCTTTCGGAAGCTACCCTGAGAATAGAGGAGGCCTTGGTCGGAGTAGAGTTTCCAGCTGGCTTCGACTACGATGTAGCAGGGCAAGCGGCCGAGATGAAACGCTCGATGGATAGCCTGCTCTTCGCTTTGGGCTTAGCGCTTTTTCTAGTATATATAGTGATGGCGAGTCAGTTCGAATCCTTGGTCCATCCCTTCATTATTCTGTTCACCGTACCTATGGCGATTATTGGAGTCGTTATTGTCCTGTTTCTGGGAGGTTGGTCGCTCAATATATTGGTGTTTATTGGTTTGATCATGTTGGCTGGGATTGTAGTGAATAACGCGATCGTATTGGTCGATTATATCAATAATTTGAGGCGGCAAGGGCTGGATAAAATCGAAGCGGTCAAAGCAGCTTGCTTGGCTCGCCTACGTCCGATTCTTATGACTACCATGACAACGGTGCTGGGATTGCTCCCCATGGCCTTGGGGGTTGGCGAAGGAGCGGAAATTAGAGTTCCTCTGGCAATTACAGTTATCTCTGGATTGACCTCGTCTACGTTTCTCACGCTAGTGGTGATTCCTTCTTTGTATCTTCTACTGGACTTTGGAAAAGTTGAAGTGAATGAGGACGTATCTCTGCCTGAGGTTGTTTCCGCGGAAGCTTAGTTGAAGGATAATGCCCGAATCCAAATACAGTTTGCTCCCTACTATTTCGGTCAATAGACCGGTGACGGTATTGATGGGGTTGCTGATGGCATTGGTTTTAGGAATCATCGCTTACAATCGTATTCCAATCGAATTGATGCCAAGCGGCATGGAGGAGAAACGATTGATGGTGCGGGCTTATTATCAGAATTCCACTCCACTTGATGTGCTCGACAAAATAGTCGAACCGATAGAGGACGCGCTGGGAACTGTCGGCGGCGTGGAGAGAGTGTATTCGCGATCCTACAGTACACAGGGGCGAGCGTACGTTTATTTCCACAAGGATGTGGACATGGATGAAGCCTATGCGGAAATTAAGGATCGCATGGACCGCGTACTGCCGGAGATGCCGGAGGAGGTCGAGGAGATCACGGTCTATCGCTATGACGAAGATGACGAGGAAGTGCTTTTCGCTGCCATGACTTTAGGAGAGCATATAGAGAATCCAGAATTTTTTATCGAGCGCTACTTGCGACCCGCTTTGCAGCGAATAGATGGAGTGGGAGATGTCGATATCAAAGGAACGCAGTATAAGGAAGTGCGTATCTCTTTGGATCAAGAGAAATTGCGTGCCCATAATGTGGACATAAACGATTTGATAAGCGCGTTGAAGAGCGATAACCTAAATCTCAGCGCTGGACGGGTGAGAGAGGGTGGGCAGGAGTTGATGGTTCGTTCTGTGGGTCGGATCGAAGAATTGAAGGACTTAGAGGATTTCGTGGTAGATCGTGATACGGGACTGCGTTTGGTTGATCTGGGCGAGGTGTATATAGGCGTGATAGAAGGATACAGTACTTGGCGCCTGAATGGAGGGATGTCTTATGGTGTTGAAATTACGCGCTCGGCGGATGCAAATATTGTTGAAATTTGCGATGCGGTAGTACGCGTGTTCGACCGGTTTTCGAGAGCGAAACGTTGGGGTGGAATCGATTTTCATATATTCCAAAATCAAGGGGCGTATATTCTGGAGTCTGTAAGCAATTTGAAAATGACAGCGATATGGGGCGGAGTTTTCTCGTTTCTCGTTCTCATATGTTTTTTGCGTTCGTTGAGTATCGCGGTGACGATTGCGATGGCCATTCCCTTGTCGTTGCTGTGCTCCATAATCGTGCTTTATTTCATGGGGTGGACGATGAATGTGCTAACCATGATGGGACTCCTTCTAGCGGTGGGTTTAGTGGTGGATAATGCCATTGTGATGGTCGAGAATATCTACTCGAAACGAGAGGAAGGCCTGAGCGCAAAGGAAAGTGCTTTGGCTGGGGCGAGCGAAATCGGTTTGGCCATTACTATGGCGACTTTGACGACGGCGGCGGTATTCATTCCGTTACTCTTAATGCGCTCTGGGAGTGAAACGCATTTTTTCTTCCTTCGTATTGGGATTCCGGTGATAGCCGCCTTGGGAGCGTCGCTCGGTATAGCGTTATTGCTGATCCCATTGGCAAGTAAAACCTTTGCTGCAAAGCGGGTGCGAGAAGCCTCGAAAAAAGCAGGCGGAAAGGTTGGAAGAGCCTATCAACTTGTCTTGCGAAAAGCGATTGACGATCGGTACGTTGCTATGCTGATCATTTTATCCTTGGTCGGCGTAACTCTGATTCCTATTCGGGAGGAGTGGATTGATGTCCGGGATGGTCGGAGTAAGGGCGGTTATGTCTATTTCAGTTTCGAACTTCCCGGTGGCGTGTCGAAAGACGAAGTCGAGGTATGGACGGATCAAGTGGAGACTTTTCTCGAGGATAATCGGGAGCTATATAAATTCGATTCCTACTCGTCCAGTCATAGTAGAAGCAGCATGTACGTGCGGCTAAATATGATCGAAGAAACAGAAACCTGGTACCAGGTTGCATATACTGGTATTCTCGATGTTTTTGGCATGAGTCCGGAAGAACCAATGAGTAGGGGAGACCTTATGCGAAATTTCGCGGAACGCTTCGACTTACCGCCGGGATTGAAAGCTCGCTATCGAACGAGTAGCTCTTCGGACAATACACGCTCGTTCTATGTGTATTTGTATGGCGATGACACTGAAACTCTTTTCACATTGGGAGAGGAAGTCGTTCGTCGCCTACAAAGTATCGAAGAATTGGTGGGTCTCGATTTGGATGTGGAGGCAAATGAGCAAGAGCTGGGAATCCACATGGATCGGGAAAAGGCTCAGCAGTTGGGCATAAGTACTCGTGAGGTTTCTTCTGCGATTTCTGCGGCAATGCGTGGTTCTAGTGTCGGGCGATTTTATATGGAAGATGGAAGGGAGATCGATATCGATGCGGGTTTACGTGAGGAGGATCGAGAGTCGCTAACGGAACTGAACAAGATGCGTTTCAAATCGGATACCGGGAAAGAGGTGCCTCTCGATGCGATTTCCAAGATGAGCTTTCGTGATGCGACGCAGACTATTCGGCGTTACGATCGCAAAACGAACATGCGTATTCGCGCTTTGATGGAAACGGACGATGTTCGAAAAACCCACACAGATGTGGAGAACGTAATGCAAGGATTCGAAATGCCGCGCGGATACAAGTGGGACCGTGGCGGTAGCATGCGTAAGGAGGAAGAGGAGAGTAAGGAACTCCAATTTGCTTTAGGGCTTATCTTCGTTTTCGTGATATTCCTAATGGGAGTTTTGTTCGAGTCTTTCATTATGCCGTTGGCGGTAATCATTACCGTTCCTATGGCGGGAATTGGAGTTGTGTGGATGTTGGTCGCTACGGACACAGCGTTCGATCGCATGGCGGGCATGGGAGCGATGATACTTATCGGTGTAGTAGTAAACAACGGTATTGTGCTCGTAGACCTGTCGCAACGCCTCATGGCTTCGGGCATGTCTCGAAATGAAGCTTTGATGGAGGCCAGTCGTAGGCGCTTTCGGCCGATTTGGGTGACTTCGTTGACGACAATGTGCGGCATGATACCAATAGCTATTGGCGGATCGAAGATGATGGATATTTCCTATGCTCCGTTGGGTCGAGTCGTTGTTGGTGGCCTGATGGTATCCACCTTTCTCGCGTTAATTATCGTTCCGACCTTCTATGCGATTCTTGATGATATGCGCAATTGGTTTGCGAATACAATTTGGGACGTTTGGGGCCGCAAAGAGCGGAAAGCCAAAACGGATCCTGCCTAGGCAGTTGGTTCTTTTGGAGAGAGAACGATGACACGTTAAACGAGGCTATCGTTTCAACGATTTTTCAGTTTTCGAGACGAACGAGCCCGAGCGGGTTTCCGTCTTTTAATTCGTCGGGAAGCAGTGACTGAGGACTGTCCTGATAAGCTATTAGGCGCGTGAACCTGGAAATCGCGTGAGTGCCTACGGAGGTGCTGCGTCCATCGGAAGTCGCAGGAAAAGGACCGCCGTGAACCATTGAATGGCAGACTTCAACTCCTGTTGGGAAGCTATTGTAGACGATACGCCCAACCTTGCGTTCCAAGATCGCTAGGATTTCGCTGTAATCGTTCAAATCAGTTTCACTCGCGTGGATCGTTCCGGTTAGTTGTCCTTGTAAGCTCTCTAGCAAGGCGAGGAGCTCTTCTTTGTTTTCCCAACGAACGAGAGTCGTGCCAGGACCGAAGATTTCGTGACTAAGAGATTCGTCTTTTAGAAACGAAGAGGCACTCGCTTCGAATACGGCAGCGCTTCCTAAGCAGGGGGATTCATTGTCATTGGCAGATCCAGAAACGAGTGTAGTCACGCAATCGTTGGCCTGCATCTTGGAAAGACTATCGCTGTAGGCGCGGTGAATTGTAGGATTGAGCATCACCTGGGCGGCAGTGTCTTTCATCTTTTCGACGAAGCTGCTGACCAGAGCATCGCCCGCGGCGTCGTTCTTGATACATACGACGCCAGGGTTTGTGCAGAATTGACCAACTCCCATTGTCGCGGAAACATGGAGACCGGCAGCAATCGCGTCACCATTTTGGGCTACTGCTTCTGGAAGTAATACAACAGGATTCACGCTTCCCATTTCGGCGTAAACGGGGATTGGCTCCGAGCGCTTGGCCGCGACTTCCATTAGAGCGGTTCCACCTGCGGTGGATCCTGTGAATCCAACAGCTTTTATCGCCGGGTGCGTGACCAAGGCCGAACCGACGGAGCGGCCTCCTCCGAATAGGAGGCTGAATACGCCATCCGGCATTCCGGTGATTTCGGCCGCTTTTTGTACGGCGTGTGCGATTAGCTCAGCAGTACCGGGGTGAGAGGAATGAGCTTTGACGATAACCGGGCACCCAGATGCGAGAGCTGAAGCGGTGTCGCCACCTGCTGTAGAAAATGCGAGGGGAAAGTTGCTGGCTGCGAACACAACGACGGGACCCAGAGGGCGAGACATTGAGCGGATGTCGGGCCGGGGCAAAGGCGCTCGGTCAGGCAAGGCGGTTTCGATTCTAGCCTGTGTCCATGATCCGTCTTCGATCAGAGAGGCAAAGAGGCGAAGCTGTCCGGTCGTGCGCCCGGTTTCACCTTTGATTCGTCCTTCCGGCAATCCAGTTTCCTGCATGGCTCGAGTGACCAAAGGTTCGCCGATCGATTCTATTTGAGTCGCTATTTCATTGAGAAATGAAGCACGTTCCTGGCTGCTCTTCTTGCTGTAGATGAGAAACGCTTGGCTTGCGAGAGTCGCTGCCTGTTCGACCGTTTCGGATTCTGCACTGTAAAAGGGCGGTTCGATTTCCAGTCCGGTCGAAGGATTTATGGCTTTGATCGATGTGTCGCTTTGAGGAGCGGAGTTAAAGCCGATGATTGAGTTTCCTTGGATTTCCATGACGTTAGTTCTTCGAGGGTTATTGAATTTGGGTAGATTTTGGAGTTTGAATAGTCAAAACAGTGTGCTGCTTTATTGCTACCTCTATTTGTCCATCAATATTGATGATCTCTCTATTATAAGAAGGTGGAGGCTATTTTCTTGAGTTCTAGATTTCCGGCGCACTGCGTCATGTCCGGTTGGATGAGATCATTGACACGCATTCGAAGGAGATCGCGGAATTGGTTAGGCGAGTAGAGGCGTTCTCCGGTAGCGATTGGCTTGTACGGCTTTCGCGGCCGCAGTGAAATGCTCTGATTCGTGGCTAACCTTGTACTATTCATTGGGGTAAACGGGAACTATGTTGCGAGTCTTACCGCCCAGCACCTTGTAGACGGGTTGGTTTGCGAGCTTGCCAATGCAATCCCATATGCCATTTTGCTAATGCTAATCCGGTCATCATTACCTCGCCTGCCGATCCGAAATCAAGTAAAGTGAAACCCCTGTGTAGGTCTTTAATATAATGGACGTCCTGACCAATGATATGGCGCTGCACATCTTTCAGGAATTCGACCACCCTATGAGTCTTGCCCAGAATTCGCGATTCCCCGTAGCCAATCGTGCCGTCTTCCAGCTCGAGTACGAGATCGTTCGGATTGCGCCAGGGAGTGCCAATGACGAAGGTGCGGTACTCTTTGATTTTCATAGTAAACGCCTTTAAAAAGCATTGGTAGGATGATTGGATGAACCAAACTTTTATGCAGAAACGCTCAACCCCAACATACCCTTCTCGAAGTTTGCATGGATCGATAGTGCATGAACTGGGAAGGCGAATCGTAACCGGAACCTATGAAACTGGGGCGACTTTGCCAGTAGAGGAAGCGCTGCGGGAAGAATTGAATGTGAGTCGCAATGCTCTTCGCGAAGCCGTGAAGGTGCTATCGGCTAAAGGGTTGCTAAAGGTCAAAACGCGCACGGGAACGCAGGTTCAGTCTCGCGAGAAGTGGCATTTGACGGATCCGGACGTCCTTGCTTGGGCGATGACTGGCGAAGTGGATCGAGAGGTGTTTTCCTGGCTGACTGAATTTCGAAAAGTCATCGAACCAGCCGCTGCGGAGATCGCTGCTGCACGAGCTTCAACAGGGGAGCGTGCGAATATCGAGCGGCAAATGCAGGAACTCGAGAGAGCTAATGCTCGTCTGGATTCAGGAGAAGCGACATTGGAAGAGTATGGTGAAGTGGATATGGATTTCCACGAGGCGATATTTCTGGCGTCAGGAAATCCGTTTTTGCAAAGCGTCACTACGAGCATCAGCAGCGCTTTAGCTCGGAGTCGTCGATTGACGGATAAGATTCCAGGGGCCAGGGAGCGCGCGTTTCCAGTTCACTTGAAGATCGGTCAAGCGGTTATCGATGGTCGGTCTACGGATGCTCGAGAGGCTATGCTCGAATTGTTTGAATTGGTATCCGAAGATGTCGAGAGCGCTTATTCGGAGTGAAAGTAGATGTGTTGTTTCCTTGATTAATTGATGGAAGTTGCTGCTCTTTCTCGTTTCGAATTTGTGAAACCGTGATCCAGTTCGGCTCGTATAGGTGTGCGGGCAAGTCTGTCTTGTTAGAATCATTCCATTTACTTTATGAAAACCCTCTTATTCTCGTTCGCTGCTTCGTCGGCGCTTTTTTTATCCTCTAGCTTGTTTGCGCAAACGTTTCAGTTGGAAGAAACCCAGGATTTTGTGGATCTTGATATTCAGTTAGGCGGAGCGGGCGTGGAAATCGACTTGGCCGATTATTTCACGATTGATGGAGTAACTGGACAGGTCGTGCAGTTGGATTTCGATCAGGGGACGATCAATATCGAGATGCTTGACGCCGCAGCTCCACTTAACGTGGCGAATTTTTTGAGTTATGTGGATGATGACTCTTACAACAATACGATCATTCATCGTTCAATTGAGGGATTTGTTATTCAAGGAGGTAGTTTTACGGCGACCCTTCCATTGGTGCCGGTTCCTACCCGCGATCCAGTTGTGAACGAATTTGCCTTGTCGAATCTTAGAGGAACTTTGTCGATGGCTAAACTCGCGGACCAGCCTGATAGCGCAACGAGCGGGTTTTTCATTAGCTTGGCGGACAACTCGACGATTTTGGATCCGCAAAATGGTGGGTTCACTGTTTTTGCGCGGGTCATTGGAGCGGGAATGGATGTTGCGGATGTTATAGAGGATATTCCGACGTGGAGCTTAGCATTGGATAATAGCGGATTTCCGTTTGATGACTTTCCTATGCTGGGCGGGGTGAATGATGACGTCGAGGTAGACTTGATGGTGGAGCTCGTGGAGGCAAAACGAGTTTCTATGTATCCGGAAGTTGGTAACGATAATTCGATAATCAGCTTCACCGTTGGCAGTTCGTCTGCTGGAATGTTGGAAGCGACTTTAAGCGGCTCGATTTTGACGATTACGCCTAATGATACATTTTTGGGATCGGCTACGATTAGCGTGTCAGCAATGGATACGGATGGAAACTCTTTCGAAAAAACATTCGCCGCTCAGATTGTTTCAGACGTTCCTGGCTTTTCAAGTCGTCCAATGGATCGTGCGGTTGAAATAGGCCGCTCGGTAACCGTTTCAGCGACCGTCGTTTCGGATGGGGAGATGACTTATCAGTGGGGGCTGGACGGTTCTCCAATCGATGGAGCGACTCAAGCGACATTTACGATCGATTCGTTTTCAGAAGCGGACTCAGGCGTTTATACGCTCGCCGCGACCAATTCGAATGGAAGCGCAAGCTCCTTGGGCGGCGAGTTGATTGCTATCTCGAAGTCGGCGAGACTTGTGAACATTTCCACAAGAGGAATTGCTAGAGGAGGTAATGAGTCCATGATTGTTGGATACTTTCTCAGCGGAGGGGCTGGTGAGAAAGATATGATCGTTCGCGGAATCGGGCCTGGCCTGGGAGATCGCGGTGTCGAAGGCTTCATGATTGATCCGTTCATTCGATTGGTTCCTGGCGTAGGAGATGAAATAACCAACGATGACTGGGGAGTTGGCAATGACGTCGAGGTCTTGAGCGAATGGTCTGCGCGTTCGGGAGCTTCGCCGTTGACGGAGGGAAGCTTCGATTCGGTTATCGCTGGCTCATTCCCCGTCGCCGGTTATACAGCAATCATCTCGCCCAAAGATGGCGTGTCGGATGGCGTTGTATTGGCGGAGGCATTCGATGCAGATGTTGATCGTCTCAATAGCGATATTCGCCTGTTCAATATTTCCACTCGGGCCGAAGTGGGCACGGGCGATAGCGTTCTGATTGCCGGTTTCTGGGTTGTCGGAGGCGAGAAGGCTAATTTTCTCGTCCGGGCTATTGGTCCTGGATTGCCTGAGGACCAAGTGTCGAACCGATTAGTCGATCCACAATTGAGAGTCGTTGATAAGGATAATAATGTGGTGGCTACTTCGGATGATTGGGGAGACAGCCCTTTCAAGGATTCGCTGATGCGCGAAACATTGGGAGTGCATGCGGTTATATCCGAAGAAGGAAGCAAAGACGCAGCGACGATCGTCACTTTGGATGAAGGTGGGCCTTATAGTATCGTCGTTAGCGGCGTTGGTGAGACCACTGGGGTAGCTTTAGTAGAGCTCTTCGAGATCCGATAGGGTAGGCAGGTCGCAGAAGATCTAAGGGGCTTGGAATCCTCCGGAGAGTCTGCTGCTCGGCCAGCTCGAAATTAAAACAAGTCTAGCTGCTCCTCTTCGCATGGGACTTCTTGCGAGTCGCTTGCGAATTTCGGGAAGGCTTCGAATAGCGGGTTGATTTTTCTGACCTGCTGGTGCAGCTTTCGCGCGAAATAGGGGGCGTAGGCCTCGTTGGGACAGTGGAGGAACACATAGGGCTGCTTGCCTTCAAGCGTCCATTTATTGATGATCGGGGCCCATTCTTTGATCCAGATTTCGTTGGCATCGAGATCGTTGCTTCCAACGAGTCTTAAGAATGGATGCGTTGCCAGAGCGACTTTCCGAACGGGAGTTTGTGGTTTTCGTGATTGGGCATCGCTTTCGTCCTGATCTTTGGCTTCGGATGCGAAGAGGGGGCGACTGTCGAAAATGACTTTGTCGATACCGAGATTTTGCAGCATCTCGTCTAGCTGCCGTTCGTTGTCGCCGTTATCGTACCAAGTGATGTGCCGTGGCTCCACTGCGTATTTGAATTCCTTTGGCAATGCCTTCAAATAATTTTCGAGAGCATCGATACTGTGAGCATTGAAGGATGGCGGCAATTGTAGGAAACTTGTTCCGAGACGGTCTCCATGTTGAAGCGTTTCGAGGGTTTTGATGAATTCGCTCGTTTCGTTTTCAGCCTGAACGAGTCGCCGATCGTGGGAAATGGACTTGGGGAATTTAGGGCAAAATCGAAATCCGTCCCCGGATTCCGCCATCCATTTTTCTACTGTTGCGGCTGGAGGAATTGCGTAGAAAGTCGAATTACCTTCGACCGCGTTGAAGCGCTTGGCGTATTCACGCAGTAGATTGCCGGGATCCGTTTGCTTGTCGAAGACCGTTCCAATCCAATCGCGACAAGACCACACGGGGCATCCTATGAAGTAGTGTGAAGGTCCGTTCATTTTTCGAGGGAGTGAAGAGTAAGTGAACTAAGCGAGAAAAAGCCGCTTAAGGATTTTTAAGCGGCTCAGATGTTTTAAATTATTTGGCTTTGCCGTAAACGGCTTCGGGATCGAAGAGAGGATCGCCGCCATCGTAGACTAATTCTCCAGATTCGTTTTCAAATTTTCGATAGAAGCAGGAGCGGTATCCATTATGGCAAGACGCGCCTTTTTCGCCAATGTCGGCCTTGCAGAGTATTACGTCCTGATCGCAGTCGGTCCGCAATTCCTTGAGCCATTGTACCTGGCCAGAGGATTCGCCTTTGACCCAGAGCTTTTGGCGAGATCGGCTGAAGTAGGTGACCTTGCCGCTTTGGATCGTGTGTTCGAGAGCGTCCTGATTCATGAATGCGAACATGAGGACCTCGTTCGTATGGACGTCCGTCGTGATGCAAGGAATTAGCCCATCCTGATCGAATTTGGGCTGAAGTTTAAGGCCTTTTTCAATGTCCTCTTTTGAGGAACGTTCGTGGAGACAGCGCTGTGACATAGTGAGAGGACTGAATCGGAGAGCGCCGAGCGTGTAAAGCCAATGATGAGCTAGGCATGCTGATAGGGCCTGATTAAAAGCGTCACCCGGTTTGGTTGCTCGTCCCTGTAAGGATCGG
>JBNMOQ010000071.1:0-18947 GCA_051275055.1 Candidatus Pelagisphaera sp. | reverse complement strand
CATTGAAATTTTAATACAAGGGACACGGAAACGGCTCTTACTCGTTCACTGTATCGAGTAGATTTGTTTATCCGAAACTCCGATGAAACGAAAAAAACGAGACACTCAAGTATTTAGCTTGTCCTTCTTGGACGTGATCTGCTGCGGTTTCGGAGCGGTGTTGCTGCTTTTCGTATTAACTGTGGGTAAGAAATCGGATACCATGGATAAGATTGAAGTGAAGATCCAAGTGGTGCTTGGGCAGATGGAGAATGACATTTCTTCAAAGGACAAGGAGTTGAAAGATTTGCATCGCTCGCTGTCTACTATTCGCGAACGGAATCATACTGCTGAGGAGGAGATTATCGTGAAGGTCAAAATGCAGACCGAGCTTGAGGATGAATTCGCTCTACTTCTCGCTCAATTGTCGTCAATGGAAGAGGACCTGGGAAAGCTGATTGATGATAAGGAACACTTGCCTAAACAGGAGGAAATACCTCCGATTCCCATTCTTAATCCGATTCGTCGGCAGTACCTGACAGGCTTCGATATTCAAGGGGATAACGTCGTTTTTCTTATCGAAGCGTCTGGGGGCATGATGGATGATACTCCCGAATTGGCATCCGAGCGACTCAGCGATACGGACGACGAGAAACGTGAGTCTCCTAAATGGATGCGGGTCAAAAAGGGGATGCGATGGCTGATCGCAACTCTGAAGCCTGATTCACGTTATAAAGTGATTATATTTAATGATGAGGTCGATCCACTCCAAACGAGTTATGGAGTCGGTTGGATGGATCCATCCGACCGTAATGTTACTAAAGAGGTGTTAGATTTGCTAGAAGAAGTCGTGCCCGAAAAGGGCGCGAACCTTGAAAAGGCATTTAGCATGGTGAGCGATCTGCCGATTCAGCCGGATCGAATCGTTTTGATTGTAGATGGCCTGCCGACACTTGCGGATAGTTATACGACTTCTAGCGTGGTCGACGATCATGATCGCATCAATATGTTTCGCGTGGCGAAAAAAGCGCTCACCATCCCCGTTCCTGTTAACGTTCTTCTGTATCCAATGAAGAATGACCCGGGTGCTGCGGTTCACTTTTGGCGCCTTGCAGATGATCAAGGTGGAGCGATGGTCTGCCCCTCTAGAACGTGGCCGAATACATGAAGCGCAAACGGTCGACAGAAATATTTAGTTTGTCCTTCTTGGACGTGATCTGCTGCGGTTTTGGAGCGATCATTCTCCTGTTCGTAATTACGATGGGAAAGAAAACCACGGAAGTTACAAACCTTCGGATCGCATTGGAGCGAATTATTCAACAGCGAATGCTTCAAATAAATGAGTACGACATCGCTATTGAAGAGACTTCGACTCTGGTCAAGATGGAAGATACGAAGGAGAAGGATAAGAAAATTGTAGAAGAAGACTTGGACGCGGTGATAGCAAAGCTCCAAGAGCAAATAAACGACAAAGAGTTTAGCAAGGATAAGTTCGTTACGGACATCGAGGACCTCGAGAAAGAATTGGCAGCTAGGCAGACTGATCCTGAGATCGAGCAGAAACCGGAGGAAAATACACCTGTTGGAGTTTCCGTCGAGAGCAATCATATCGCTTTCGTAATAGATACTTCTGGAAGTATGCGCGATCCGAATACGCGCTTGGTTTGGGGATATGTGATTCAGAAATTCGAGGAAACGCTGGAGTCGTATCCTGAAGTGAAGGGCATTCAGTTACTCGACGCGAATGGGCGATTTATCGTCGGAGGACGCAGTATGGGTAGCGCGTGGATGAAGGACGATAAGGAAACTCGCGAATACATGGTACGCGCGCTTCGTCTTTACCAATACGATAGTGAAAGTAATCCTGTGCCGGGAGTTGCGCAAGCGATTCGACGTTTAGCAAATCCGGATGACGAAGAGATGAAAATGGGTATTTATGTTTTCGGGGATGAGTTTACAGGCAAGTCGGAGCCGGTTCTCAATACCCTGGATAAATTGAATAAAGGAAAAGATGGGGAGCGGTTAGCGGTGATAAATGCTATCGGGTTTCCCAATTTGATCCGCAGTACTTTGTCTTTGAGCCAGTCAGGTCTGAAATTTGCCAATCTTATGCGGGAGCTGACCTATGAACACGGTGGAGCTTTCGTTGCTTTGGAGCGGGAAAGTTTGAAAGCGCGATCGAGAGAGATAGACGAACGTTATCCAGCTCCGATTCCGAGAAGAGAGTCTCGAGTGCCATCAATTATCTACGGTCCTGGTCGTGGGATTTACGGACCTTAGAAGGGTTGCTGTTTGATCGTATTGAATACGGGCGTTTTTAGCGCTCCGTAAATGCATTCATCTTCGCCCGCATCAAAGGTTTCAATACGTAATCGAGTACGCTCTTTTTGCCGGTTTTGATATCGACCTGAGCAACCATGCCCGGAATTATTTCAAGCTCTGCCCCGGAAGTTTGCAGGGATCGATCTCCTGTGCGAACGAGGATTTTGTAGAAGCTTTCTCCTTTTTCGTTTAGGAAAGTGTCGGCGCTGATGCGTTCGACCGTACCGTTTAACCCGCCATAGATTGAGAAATCGTAGGCTGTTAATTTTACAGTCGCTTCTTGTTGAAGACTAATAAAGGCGATGTCGGAAGGGCTGATGTCCGCTTCGACAAGCAAGCTGTCTTCATTCGGTACGATTTCTATGATTGGAGCTCCTGGTTGGAGGATGCCGCCAAGAGTTTTGATATGGACTTTGTTTACGATACCGGAAATTGGAGCAGTAATTGATGTGCGGAAGATTTTGTCTTCGTAGGCTCGTAACGTTTCTTCGATTTGCCTATGACGAGTCTTATATTCGTTATTTTGAGATACGACCTCGCTCTTATAGTCAGACCATTCCTTTTCGATTTGGCCTTCGAGGTCGTTGACTAGTGTCTCCAATCGTAAGAGTTCGACTTGAGAGACGACTCCTGAATCGGCGAGTGGACGAGTCATAGAAAGCTCACGGTTTTTAAGGGCTAGGCTCTTTTGCAATCTGTTCTGACGAGTTTCGATATTCTCTCGTCGAGTTCTGAATAGGAGCGTTTCGGAAGCGACGAGTTCGGAGCTTGTTATGCTAAAACCTTCGGGAAAAATAATTGCTGGAGCATCATTCGACTCGGCATCTAGGCGAGCGACTTTGGCTAGCAAGTCATTGTGTTCGAAAAGACTCTCGTGGTAAGCCGCACTGAAGTGGGTGTCGTCAATTTTGACGAGAGACTGCCCATGTTCAACATGTTGTCCTTCCGTCACGTGAACCTGAGAGACGATGCCTCCTTCAAGGCTTTGAACGATTTGCAGACTTGCCGATGGAATGACTTTTCCTTGTCCGCGGGCGATTTCGCTGACTCTCGAATTGGATGCCCAGATGAAAAATGCCACTACGATGCCAGCAATCGACAGGAGGAGAATGTTGGCATAAGGCATTTTCTCTTCGAGAAAAGCTGTTTTGCAATCGGCGACAAAATCGAGGTCTTCGGCCATGATCTTTTCTTTAGTCGGACCTGAAGGAAGTGAATTGGACTTTGGTTCTTGGCTCATTAGTTTCTGCCTCCTCCTCCGGATAGTTGGCGCATGACGTCAGTCTTTGGTCCATCGGCGGCGATTTTGCCCTGGTCCATTACAATGATTCGGTCGGCCAATTTTAGCATGGACGGTTTGTGGGTAGAAAGTATCAGCGTACGGTTTCCTTCTTTGGAATAGCGTTCCATGTTGGCTATGAAGTCGCGTTCAGCATTGGCGTCCATGGCGCTTGTCGGCTCGTCCATGACAAGCAGGCTTGGTTTGTTTAATAGAGCCCGTCCTATATTGACGGCTTGTCGTTGACCTCCAGACAAGAGCTCCCCGCGTTCTCCTACTTGAAGGTCGTACCCAAGCGGGTGTTTGGAGACGAAGCGCTCTACGCCGGATAGGGAAGCTGCCTCGATCATCGCTGCCTCTTCCATCCAAGGAGCTCCGATCATTACGTTGCTCTTAAGCGACCCTTGAAAAAGAAGATTGTCTTGACCTATGTATCCAAGCTTTCGACGCAAGTCGGCTGGATCCATTTGTCGAATGTCCGTATCGTTGATGGTGATCATACCTCCAGTTGACGGATAGAATCCAAGAATAAGCCGGAGTAGCGTGCTCTTGCCTGAGCCGACGCGGCCGAGGATCGCGACACGTTCGCCTGGTTCGATTTTGAAGGATGCGTTGACAAGCGCGGGTACGCTTTCAGGCGTGTATGAAAAGGTGACGTCGTTGAATGAAATGCGTGGTTCGAAATCCGGTTTTCGTATGTAGTCACGGCCTTCTTCTCGTTCCTGAGGAAGTTTTATAAGGTCATTGAGTCCGCTGAGAGAAACGAGAGATCCTTGCAGTCGAGAGAGTAGTGCGGCTACTTGGCCGATTGGGGCCATGGCTCTTCCAGTTAGGATGGTACATCCGATTAGAGCTCCCATGCTCATTTCGCCAGCTTGTATCCGATAGACGGAAACAACGATAATGATGACGGAAACCATCTGGGTTACGAACACAGTGAAATTTGAAGCGAGGGAGGAATAGCGTCGCGAAGTTACTTCGCTTTTTGCCATTTTTCCGAGCGAATCTTCCATGCGTTTTTGAAAACTGCCGGCAGCGGAAAGTCCGCGTATCGTTTCGAAACCGTTGATCGCTTCAACTAGAATAGCATGTTTCTGGGCTGATGCTCCGTGAGCTTTTTCGGCTGCTCGTTTGAGGGGGATGTGCATCGTGGCTCCAAGTCCGATGATGAGAGCAATCGCTGCGCAGGGGATGAGGGCGACCCATCCGGCGATGTATCCCATGAATAGGATGAAGAGACAAACGAAAGGTAAATCGATTAGCGTTGTCAGCGAGGCGGATGTGAAGAATTCGCGTAGGCTTTCGTATCCTTTTACTTGATTGGCAAAGCTACCGGAGGAGTTTGGCTTGCTTTGCATTTTAATGCCCATGACGCGCTGGAATATGAATGTAGACATGAGCACGTCCGCGTTCTTTCCGGCTTTGTCGATGAGCAATCCTCGGAGTGATTTTAAAAGAAAGTCGAATACGTATACAATGCAGACGCCGGATGCTAGTACCCAAAGCGTATCGGTTGCGTTGTTGGGAATAACCCGATCGTAAACGTTCATCACGAATAGCGAACCAGCTATTGCGAATATATTTATGAATACGGCGGCGAGAATTACGTTGAAGTAAATCTTGCGATATTTCCAGAGAGTCCCCCAAAACCAATTTTTGGCATTGATGCTTTCAGAACTTGATTCGGATTGGCTGTCGAAATCGAATTCGGGTTTGATGAAAATCGCTGCACCGGAATAGTCCTTTTCTATCTCGCTGGTTTTGACGGTGGTTTCGCCGCTTCCGGTTTCGGGAAGGATGACGCGACAGGTATCGTCGCTTTTTCGCTCAACGAGAATTAGTGCTTGATTGTTGTTGAGGACAAGGACCGCGGGTAATGCAAGGTTGGGTATCTTAGCAAGGGAGCGCTTGACGATTCGCGATGAGAAGCCTGCGTTGGCCGCAGTTCGTAGAAAAAGTTTTGGCGTGAGACGGTTTTCGACCAGCGGCATGCCGGTGATCAATGCTTCTTTTGAAAGCGGTCGATGGTGTATCTTACCAAGCGTTACAAGGCATTCTAGCAAGGGATCGTCGATACGCGTGTTTTCGCATGGCGTTGATGCTTTGGGGTGTTCAGTACCGATGGATCCCGTAATGCGATTTGTTGCGGGTCCTTTGAGTGGAGCTGTATTGGTTTTTCCGGTCGCGCTCATTACAGGTTGCTGGTTAAATCGATGAGGGACTCATGGAGTTCTTCGATTTCGCGTAGCTTACGCTCCATCGCTTTTTGTTCGGTGATGTCTTCGATGACACCTTCGAGGTAGACGGGTTTTTCTGGATCTTCTTGGATTGCCCAAACGTTGATCTTAACCTCCAGAATGGAACCATCCTGACGGTGGAATGTGGATTCGCAGGTCTCGCTTTCTTTGGCGAGTTCGATGAGCTGAACAGTCCGGGCGTCACGTGTATTCAGGTCGTGGATTTCCGGACGGAGGAACTCGACCTCCTTCATGAAGGTTTGCGCGTCTTCGTATCCGAATGCATTTGCCAAGCGACCGTTGGCATCGAGTAGGGCACCGTGTTCCGAACAACGGAAAATACCGATATGAGCATGTTCGAAGAATCCGCGGTATTGGGCTTCGCTTTCTTTGATGCGTTTTTCGAGACGGAGATTGTCGCGTCGATTGGCCGCGTCCTGGAGCTGGCTTCTAATGGCTGGAACCAGGCGGGCGGTGTTGCCCTTCATTATGTAGTCGTGGGCTCCCATCTTCATGAGATCGACGGCGGTTTCTTCGCCGATTTTTCCAGAGACGAGAATGAAGGGAATATCGAGTTCGTAGCGTTGGAAAACTTGGAGAGCCTTCATGCCGTCGAAGTCGGGCATTTGGTAGTCGGAGATAATTATGTCCCACTTGTGTTCTTCCAGAGCGGCTACCATTTCCTCTTCGGTTTCGACGCGGTCATGGACGACTGCGTAGCCGTTTTTCTTGAGAAGATTGGCGGTGAATTTCGCTTCGATCTTCGAGTCTTCGACGATGAGTACTCTTAAGTCTATTGCTGGCTTTGGAGAGTTGGCTTGTTCGTTGGATTCCATTTTAAGGGATATTCGAATGTTGAATTGAAATTATTGAAGGTTTTCTAAGAGCGTACCGTTGAGGGAGAGAATTCGGTAGGCGGCTTGAATTCGGTTGTAACGTTCCTCGGCGACGGAGGATTTGGCCGAGAAGAGTTCGTTTTCGACGTCGAGAACATTGATGAGGGCGCGTTGCCCGAGCTCGAATTGCTTTTGATAGGCCGATACGACGGAGGTCATCGCGTCGCGATAGTCTTCGAGGCGGTAGAGGCGGTCTTCAGCTATGGTAAGATCGTTCCAAGCATTCATGAACGCAGCGCCTAGTTCGGACTCGGTGGTCTCGAGTTCGTAGGTGGCCTTGTCGATCGCGAAGAGCGTGTGTTGCAGATCGGCTTTGCGACGGCCGCCGCCAAAAATGTCGTAGGACATTACTATGAGGCCGGAAGTGTCTTTTTGCTGATTTGAGTTACGAGCGCTATCGGAGCCGTTGCTTTGCAGAAAGAAATCGAATTTAGGGAAGAAGGCGCTTTGGGCTCCGCGGTGACGGGCTTCGGTAGCGGATATGTTAGCCAGGGCGGAGCGTATGTTTGGATTGCGGCCTAGGTTGACTTCCTCGATTGAGGTCGGGATGGCCCAGTCTGGGAATTCGGGTTCTTCTAATTGGTCAGGATCGAGGGCGGTGTACTTTCGATAGGTAGTGACGGCGTAGGAGAGTTGACGGCGCCGCGCTTCGAGGGTCGCTTCGGACATCGATAGGCGGGCGGTCACCAATTCTACATCAGCTTGAGGCCCGGCTCCGGCACGATATTTTTGCGAAGTTTTGTCGAGAGCTGTTCGGTGGATGCGGGCGCTTTCTTCGGCAAATCCGAGCAAGGTGCGGAATTTGATGATATCGACGTAGGTTTGGGAAAGGTCCAAGGCGAGGGCTTGGCGAGTGGACTCCAGTTCGATTTCGCTAAGTTGATTGAGGGCTCGGGCTTCACGGACTCGGCTTCTTGCGGAGCCGCCATCGAAAAGGAGTTGGCTAGCGTCGAATGAAAATCCGCCTAGTTTTGCAATGGAGTAGCTTGATGAGGGCTTTCTAAAACGCTCTTCGCCGCCTCTCAGGCTGAGACCGAGTTGGGGAAGGCGTTGGCTGCGTGCCGTTTCGATAGCGCTTTCTTGGATGCGTACATCAGCTTGCCCGACTTTTATCTCGGGAAAGTTTTGGAGCATGGCTTCAAGCGAAGCCGAAAGCGTTTGGGCGTGGTTCGTTTGGGACGGGATCACGAAAGCTAAGCCTGCAATGAAGCAGACGCTGCGAATGATTGCCGTAGTTTTGGAAAACGGACCTAAACTGTGGGAATGAGAGTTCAGTGTGCCTCTTGGTTGAGCGATTACTCCTATAATCGCTTGGAAGCTGCTGAACTTTAGTCACTAGTTACCTTTGGGGAGTATTCCCCCCCTAGAGTGCGTAGGAATACGAATCGCAAAATGGATTGGTTGAGGCTCCGAGAGCGGCAAGCGAGTGTTTTTCGCCGTGCTCTTACTGTAGCTAGGAGTCAATCTGGCCGGACTTTACGACAGCTTTGATAACTGAATCGAAGACACCTGCCGAAGTGGCAACGATGCCTTTATTGAGCTTCAACGTTCGCCCGAGGGAGAAGTTTAGTGGATTGCCAAATGTGTCTGCAACTTTGCCTCCGGCTTCGGTTAGCACGATGCATCCGGCTGCGTGATCCCAAATTTTCTCTTCGTAGCCGGGCCGGGTTGGGAGTCGAAGGTAGATCGATGCCTGACCGCGAGAAACGGCTGCGTACTTGCATTGGCTATCCATTCGGAAGGGAGTCGCTTTTGACTCGAGAAGCTCCCCAATAACGGCGGAACGACCATGGGCAGTATGCCCGGATTCGACGGATTCGCAGAATACTGCCTCGGCAGGATCCGATATGGAATCGCAAGTCACTGAGATAGCTTTTGAAAGATTGCTAAGAGGGGCCTGGAAGCTGCCCTGTCCTTTTACGGCATAGAGGAGGCAGCCTTTCTCGCCGTCTGGCGCACTGGGGTCGACGGGTAGGTTCGGGCAACCGAGAACTCCCAATACAACTTCGCCGTTCTCGATAAGCGCCAAGGCTACCGCGTATTGTTGTCCGCGTAGGAAGCCTTTCGTGCCGTCAATGGGGTCGAGCGTCCAAAAGCGCCCGTTGGTTCCCCCGGAATGTCCGCCTCGGTCGATTGATTCGAGAATTGATGCTTGGTCCATTGATGGATCGATTTTCTGGACGTAGCTGACGATTTTTGAAAAGAGGACCTCGTTTTCTTCTTTTCGGAGATCACCCGCATCTTCCTCGCCGACTGCAGGATCGTTCGGGAAGGATTTGGCCAAGGTATTTAGAACCAGAGCTTGAGCTCCATAGTCTGCCACGGTTACGGGCGACTTGTCGGCTTTGTCCATATGTTCGCTAGAAGTTAGGCCGGCTTGCGCGGTGGAGCAAAGGGCGCTGGCTTGGCGTACGGCTTCTAATGCGATGGTGAGTTCTGATTCGTATGGCATGGTTTGTTGTGTTGATGGATTTCTGTTTTCTACGCAAGGACAACGACGTTGGAAGAATTACCTTAACAAAATGCCTTCTCCTTGCTTACGGTCTTTTCGTGTTTAAGACCATTGCTCCCTGTCTCTTTTCGTTCGATATCGAGTGGATCCCAGATCCCCTGTCTGCAGAGATCTTGCACGGCGTAGGCGGAGAAGGCGTTCAAGCCTACGAAGATGGGATGAAGCGACTTTGGGCAGAAGCCGGGGCTACAGAGGAGCAGCCGCAACCTTATTTGAAAACGGTGTTGTGTCGTATCGTTTCGATCGCCGGTATTTTCAGAGAAGTGTCGCAGGGCGAGGTGAAGCTGAAACTCGTTTCACTTCCGACCGATACGGGTGATAGCGAGAAGGTTAAGGAAAAAACGATTCTGCAGACGATGTTGAAGGCGATAGGTTCTCGAAAGCCGCAATTGGTTGGATACAATTCCCACAATGCAGATGTGCCGATTATTATACAGCGTTCCATTGTGCACGGATTGTTCGGCGAAGGTATGGGGGAGCGGCCTGATAAACCATGGGAGGGCGTGGACTACTTTGCCCAGAGCGGGGACTTTAATGTAGACTTGGCCCCGATCCTTGGACGCTACTCTCAAACTCCGAAGCTCAATGAAATCGCAACGCTGAGTGGGATTCCCGGGAAAGTGGATACGGACGGAGGAAGCGTTTCCGGAATGTGGTTAGAGGGCGATTTGCAGGGGATTGTTAATTACAATGAATTCGATGCGATTACGACGCATTTGCTATGGGCTCGAGTAGCCCATTTCGGAGGATTGCTAGGGGATGAAGCTTACGAACATGAACAGGCATTGATTCGCGAATTGATGGCTAAGGGAATCGCTGAAGGAAAAACTCATTTCGAGCGTTATATAGAGGAATGGGAGCGATTGCAGAAACTGATCGCGAAGCGATGATCTCAGTTTTGTATGAATGAAACACTGACAATCGTGATGCCCATGAAAGTGTGGACGCCTGGCTTGCATGGGTTTCGTTCAAAGCACATGCATTCATCGCGAGCGATGATCCCGGCCCATATTGAGTTATGTTCAATAATGCGCTCGGACCGGGTGAATCCGGAGGAACGTTTGCAATTGACCAATCGGCTTGTGAAACTCTGTCGCTCGCTTTCGACTTTCGGTTATTCACTGTCCCAACTGAAATGGGATGAAATGCAGGAATCTCTATATCTTGAGCCTGATTCGTTGGAGCCGTTTTTCGAATTGCGCAGATCGTTGCAAGAAGCGCTTGGAATCGAACCTGATATTCGAGAAGTCCATCGAATGCGACTCACGCTAGCGATGGGTAGTGAACTGGGTGAATACAAACTCGTGGAAGCGTTTCATCTGCTGAACGGAGATTTGCTCCCTCTCAGGTGTCGAGCGACCGAGTTGGAAATTTATACGAAACGCAATGGAGACTGGCTTCTACGCGAAGCCATTCCTTTTCGAGAATCCGAAGACAATTAGTAGAGGCGAATAGGAGAAATTAGAATTGTCGTGTTTTTGGACGGCGAGTATTTCCGCCGTTGGAAGTCGTTGTAGCGAAATTTAGCAATTAGCGGATTTTTCAATTTGGGTAGGGTAACTTACTTATTTGGAATATGTTATGGTTATTGCTTAATGTTTTTTAGTTGCATGGCACATTTCGTGCGCAAGTTGAGCGGATCGAAATACTTGAAATTCGACTGAACTTTCAGGGCGAAAGACGTTTCGAAAGTAACAAAATCTAATCCCAACTAAATTTATGAAATATCCACTCATCAATTTCAAAAAGACAGCGACTTGTTTAGCTTTGGTAGGATTAGTCGCAGGTTTCGCAACCTCAGCATCAGCGGTGACAGTTACGGATGTCTATCAGGCTACCGAGGCAAAAAAATCATGTTATTTGGCTGCCGAATATAAATCCAAAATTCAAGAAGAATTCAGCGATAAATCTGCAGTTCACTGAGTATGATAATAAGACTGCCACATTGAATGATAAAGCGGATCACCATGGAAACGGTTATACTATTGCAGTAGATTATCTCGGTTGGTTGAATCTGGGTGATGTCGGTTGGGCTCCGTCAGCTTCTCCAAAGCACGAAGGCAAAAATTGGCTTAAGGATTTTCAAAAGCTGCATGTTAGCGATTGATGGTACTATACTCAAACTATCGGTGTTGTCGAAAGTTATAGGAGCTTTGCGGGTCACAAGTATTTCTTGGAACGTATGGGGCCTGCATTCCAAGTAGGATTTGGAGCTAATCTAAAGAATAAGGATTTTGGAGCAGCAGGTTGGCTCGAGGTATATAAAAGTGACGCGCAGGGTGATAAGGGCGATAAGTTGCGTGGGCATGGTGATTTCAATATCAGCCTTGTGCGGGTTCCTGATTCCGGCACCACGGTTGTTCTTCTCGGTGCTGTGTTGTTCGGCTTCCTTGCGATACGCCGGTGCTATCGTAAATAGGGAGAGCTTCTCGTCGAATGCTCTGAACCGAGATTTCGGTAGCAGTTAGCAGGCACTATTAATTTGGCGAAAGCGACCGATGATATCGGTCGCTTTTTTCGTATCGGGACGTGCAGCGCGGAGAGGGCTCCGCCACTGTGTTCTGGAAGCCGCCTGGCTTGGAGGGCTTGTCTGGAGACTAGCCTTTCACTCCTCGCTCTGACCGCTTACGTAGTGTAGCGTTCAATACGCGCTTGCGCAGGCGGAGGAAGTTTGGCGTCGCTTCGACGAATTCATCGGGTGCGATGTATTCGATTGAGCGCTCTAGAGAAAAATGGATTGGTGGCGAAAGCTGGATGGCTTTTCCGTCGCCTTGGCTACGGAAATTGGTGAGCTGCTTGGGCTTGACCGGGTTTACTGGGATGTCGTTTGCGCGAGGGTTCTCGCCGATGATCATACCTTCGTAGACTTCGACTCCGGCGGTGACAAACAGTTTGCCGCGATCCTCGAGGGCAGCGAGTGAGTAGGAGGTCGTTTTACCAGGGGCCATCGAGACCAAGGTTCCGGTCAGGCGCGTTGTGATTTCGCCGGCCATTGGGCGGTAATCTTTAAAGAGGTGCGACATGATGCCGTGTCCACTGGTCGCGTTGACCAGATCGATTTCCAGGCCAATGATGCCACGGGTCGGGATTTCCGCTTCGAGGAAAATCGTTCCGTTGCGGGTTTCCATGTTGGTCATTTGACCGCGACGGTTGGAAAGGTTTTCCATGATGCCGCCCATGCAGTCTTCCGGTAGCTCGATCCAGAGCGTTTCGAAAGGTTCATGGATTTTGCCGTCGACTTCTTTGGTGATGACGGTCGGGCGGGAAACGAGGAGTTCGAAACCTTCGCGACGCATTGTTTCAACGAGGACGGAAATCTGCATCGCTCCACGAGCGGATACATTGAATACTCCGCTCTTGTCGGAATCTTCGGCTTGAATGGAGACGTTGGTCTTCACTTCGCGGAAGAGGCGTTCGCGGATTTGGCGGGAAGTAACGAGCTTGCCATCGCGACCTGCGAGCGGGCCGTCATTTACAGCGAACTGCATTTGGATCGTTGGCGGATCGATGTCTACGAATGGGAGCGGCTCTTGCTCTTGGGTGAAGCAAAGGGTTTCGCCGATGTTCACTTCATCGAAACCAGCGATGCCGACGATATTGCCTGCTTCGCCTTGGCTAGATTCGCTGGAACCTAGACCTGTGTACTCGAATATTTTGGTGATTTTGGCACGTTCACGGGTTCCGTCTTTCTTGACGCGGAAAATCTTGCCGCCGGTTTCAACTATGCCACTGAGAACTTTTCCAACTGCAACGCGGCCAACGTAGTTGTCCCAGTCGATGTTGCTGATGAGCATGCGGAATTCGCCTTCGGTATCGGCTTGGGGAGCCGGGATGTTTTCAACCACTGTTTCGAAGAGCGGCTGCATGTTTTCCTGTGGGTCTTCGAGGTTCTTGACCATGAAGCCGTTCTTGGCGGAACCGTAGAGGAAAGGAGCATTGAACTGCTCTTCGTCGGCGTCGAGCTCTAGAAGGAGTTCCAATACTTGATCGTGGACGCGTTCTGGATCGGCGAAGTCGCGGTCGATCTTGTTGACCACTACGATTGGCTTGAGGCCGTGAGCAAGGGCTTTACGCAGTACGAAGCGGGTTTGGGCCTGGGGACCGTCCTTCGCGTCGACAAGCAGCAATACGCCGTCGACCATCTTCATTACGCGTTCCACTTCGCCGCCGAAATCGGCGTGGCCTGGAGTGTCGACGATGTTGATCGTCTTACCCTTCCAATGAACGGAAGTGTTCTTGGCCTTAATGGTGATGCCTTTTTCGCGTTCGAGGTCCATCGAATCCATGGCACGTTCTTGACCTTGTTGGTTTTCGCGGTAGACGCCGCCTTCTTGCATCAAACAGTCGACCAATGTGGTTTTGCCGTGGTCAACGTGTGCGATGATTGCGATGTTGCGGATGTCGTTATTAACTTTCATGGAATACTCCTCTTTTTTGGAAAAGCGATGGACATGGCGCTTCGGTTCTCCTTTGGCAAGCGGATTGATACCCTTTGCCTCTAAAAGAGAGTATATCGGAAGTTGGCTTTGATTTCTGAAGAAATTTGAGCCTGGGTATTCCGCTATACACTATGCGTTTACCGATCCATGAGATTGAAATAGAGTTTCTGACAGCATTTCGCGATAATTCTCGGATTATTTTGGAAGCTCCGACGGGTTCGGGTAAATCTACTCAAACGCCGCAAATGCTCTTGAAAGCGGGCTTTTTGGAAGGTGGGGAGCTGATCGTGCTGCAACCGCGCCGCATCGCCGCCCGAATGTTGGCTCAACGCGTGGCTTACGAAATGGGCGAACGTCTGGGCGATCGCGTCGGCTATCAGATCCGAAATGAGAACCAGACTTCGGCCAAAACGCGCATTCGTTTCGTGACCGAGGGCATATTGTTGCGACGCTTTATAAATGATCCGGAATTGCGGGGGATCTCAGGCATCGTTTTCGATGAATTTCACGAACGCAGTTTGCATGGCGATTTAACTCTGGCCCGAGCGTTGATGCTGCAAAAAAGCCGTCGGCCGGATCTCAAAATCGTAGTGATGTCGGCAACGCTCGATACGACGGCGCTGGAGACGTATCTAAGTCCTTGTTCAATCGTGCGTTCGGAGGGGCGAACCTATCCGGTCGCACTTAGCCACATCGATGGGCGATTGGCCAACACGCAGGCTCCCGTTTGGGAATTGGCGGCGAAAGCAGTTGAAGACGCAGCGCGTGATGAACCGGAGGGCCATATCTTGGTGTTCATGCCGGGGGCGTTTGAAATCGGTCGAACAATTCGGGCTTTGGGAGCACGGTTGTCTTCGCGTGATTTCAAACTGCTTCCGTTGCACAGCGAGCTTAGTTCGAGAGATCAGGATGAAGCGATCGATCCGTGTTCGAGGCGCAAAGTCATCATTTCTACGAATGTCGCGGAGACTTCGCTGACGATCGACAATGTTCGTATTGTCGTCGATAGCGGTCAGGCGAGGATCGCTCGTTATGATCCGCTTCGTGGTTTGAATACGCTTTGGATCGAGAAGATCAGTCACGCATCTGCCAAGCAACGAATGGGGAGAGCTGGCCGAACGGCGCCGGGGCGCTGCATTCGCTTGTGGACTGAACGCGATCATGGCGATCGCTCGGAGTTCGATGAGCCCGAAGCTTTGCGAATGGATTTGGCGGAATCGCTTTTGACCTTGATGGCATCTGGTGTGGATGACTTGGAGGGATTCGAGTGGTTCGAAAGACCTTCGCCAGAGCGGATGGAGGAGGCTCGTGCCTTGTTGCGAATGCTAGGAGCGATGGATGAAGACGGGAAGCTAACGCGAGATGGGCGGCGGATGAGTTCGTTTCCGCTGCACCCGCGCTATGCAGCCATGATGTTAGCGGCGGATCGATTCGGTTGCGTGCAGGAAATGGCTCTGGCGGCAGCGGTGACGCAGACCCGTGGATTATTGATTCGAAAGGTCGACAAATCGGTGGTGAATCGCCGCGAGTCGTTGCTTGGCGATTGTGCGAATAGCGACCTGGTCGCCCAAATGCGGGCGTGGAGTGCGGCGAATGCTAATCGTTTCGAAATCGGGTTTTGTAAGGAACTCGGTATTCATGCTCAAAGTGCCAGGCAGGCATCGAACTTGTCGAAACAGATATTTGGATACGCGAAGTATGCGGACCTATCGTTGATCCAAGAAGCTCCTGCAACTGAAGAAGCAATCGTGAAGAGTCTACTGGCGGGGTTTCCGGATCGAGTTTGCCGACGTTTGGATCGAGGGACTTTGCGTTGCGAGATGACGGGCGGACTTCGCGGAATGTTGGCTCGCGAGAGCTTGGCAAGAGATGCGGAGTTGTTGGTGACTTGCGAGATCAGCGAGATTGGAAAGCAGAGCGGAGAAGTTTCTACGGTGCTGAATCTGTGTTCCGAAATTCAGCGTTCGTGGTTGGAAGATTTGTTTCCGAGCGATTTTGAATCCGGCCGAGAGACGGCGTTTGATGAACGCAAAAAGCGCGTGGTCGAGACTGTGTTTGTTCGCTATCGAGATCTCGCTATCGAGGCGAAAGAGAATTTAGATGTCGACCTGGATGCTGCGGCGGAAGCGTTAGCTCGCTTAGTCAGGGAGGGCAAAGCGAAGCTCGAAAAATGGGATGCTGCAGTAGACTCGTTTATCAATCGCGTGCAATTCTTAGCGTCGCAATATCCCGAATACGAGATAAGTCCGTTTGACGAAGATTCAAGGGTTTTGTTGATCGAGCAATGCTGTCATGGAGCCAAGAGTGTTCGGGACTTGAAGCGGCAGGAGGTTTTGAAACACGTTAGAACTTGGTTTGGTGTTGAGATCGAGCGATTGGTCGAGAGTGAAGCTCCTGAGCGTCTGAAATTGACGAACGGGCGAACCGCTCGGATCCGCTACGAACCGGGAGAGCGACCTGTCTTGTCTGCCAAGATTCAAGAGCTGTACGACTTGGATAAAACTCCGACCTTGTGCCAAGGACGTTGCCGACCGATGATCGAACTTCTAGGACCAAATAGACGACCGGTTCAATTGACGGATAATCTGGAAGCATTCTGGACGACCTCTTATCCGAATATCAAAAAAGACCTCAAAGGCCGGTATCCGAAGCATGAGTGGCGGTAGAGGGTTCGAATGTGGATTTGCCCACAGATTTAACAGATTTTCACAGATGATTGAGGTCTGTTGCTGGATTTGACGCAATTTAGATCTGTGTGTGCATTTTGTATGAATTGGTTTGATTTAGGTTTTCGCGTAGATGGGCGTCGCTGGCGTTTTCTGGAAGGTACGCTTGAAAAGCTGATGGAAGTTTCTTGGAGTAAGGAATGGATCTAACGTTTTCCGTTTTTTTGAAGAGTCAAGTGCCCGAATTTTCGATTGGGCCTGAAGCGTTCGCGTTATTGAAGGAAACGCATCCAAGCGCATCGATTCGATATTTGGATACTCAGGGAGAATTCGTGGAGAGTCTTTCGGAAATCGATATTGGAATTACTTGGAGGATGAGCGCTGACGATTACCCTCGCAGTGGTCGTTTGAAAAGCATTGTTACGCCGGCTGCTGGAAGAGACTGGGTCCATCCGGATCCGAGTGGTCGGGTTTCGAGCTTTCACGGAGCGTTTCATGGAAAGATTATGGGCGAATCGTTGTTGGCGATGATTTTGCATTTTAATAATGGACTGCATTTTCAATTGAGAAATCAATGGAGTTCGAAATGGGAGAGGGCGCTGCCTTTCCGGAGAAGACTGTTGAGTGGTCAACGAGTACTGGTTCTTGGATACGGAAACCTAGGTCGTGAGTGCTCGGTTTTTTTAAAGCGCTTGGGTTTGGAGGTTTGGGGAACGAAGCGGGTTTTGCCAGGATTGAGCGGCGATGAAAATTTGATGCGTTTTGATGAAGTATTGGGGAGGCTTGGCGATTTCGATCATGTTGTGAGCTTATTGCCGGGGGATGAATCAACACGCGGTTTGATTGGTCGGGAACATTTTCGAGCGATGAAACGAAGCGCAGTGTTTTATAGTCTTGGTCGGGGGCTGGCGATTCGAGAAGTCGAGTTGGTTGAGGCGCTGCGTGAGGGTGAAATCGCTGGCGCTGGATTGGATGTATTTGAAGTTGAGCCGCTCGCAGCCGATTCGCCTCTTTGGTCGATGGGGAATGTTCTCATTACGCCCCATGTGTCGGCTTGTTATTCGGACTATGGGAGGCTGTTCGTAGAGGAGTTGGTTTCCAATGTGCTGCCGATGATTTTGGAGTATTGATAGGTGGAGGTTGGATAGTCGAATATTCGAATCGTTTTTGACTTTTAAGGTAGCTTCGCATAATCGCTTTTGAATCATTGCTGAAAGCGGAATTCGCTAATATGAGAACCCCATTTTTTAAGTACCTCGCAGTTGTTGTTTGTTTGATCACCGTCAAGAGTTTGGCGGCAGAGGACTCCATCAATTTCAATCGAGATATTCGCCCAATCCTTTCGGATAAGTGCTTTCATTGTCATGGCCCTGACGAAGGGGATCGCGAAGAGGATTTGCGCTTGGATATTCCTGACGGGATATTGGGGGCTCTTACTCCTCGAGACGATTACAGCATCATAACCCCAGGTGAGCTTGAGGAAAGCGAGCTGTGGTTTCGCATTGTTTCGGAATACGAAGACGAGGTCATGCCTCCGCCAAAATCTCGCAAGACGGCTTTGACCGAAGGAGAAGTGGCGTTGTTTAAAAAGTGGATTGAAGAAGGCGCGGAGTATCAGGATTTTTGGGCGTTTATTCCTCCGGAAAAATCTCCTCCGGAAAGCATCGATGATTCTGCTTGGAATGGAAACGCGATCGACAATCGAGTGATGGCTCAGCTCGAAAGCAAAGGAGTGCAGCCGAAAGCCGAAGCGGACAAGCGCACCTTAATCCGTCGTTTGACCTTCGATCTGACTGGGCTTCCGCCAACGCTCGAAGAAATCGAAGCGTTTATTGGGGACAAGAGTTCCGTAGCCTACGAGGACTTGGTTGATCGTCTTCTCGGCAAGGAAGCTTATGGAGAACATATGGCTCGTTATTGGGCGGATTTGGTCCGTCTCGGCGACACCAATGGAATGCACAAGGATTTCCACCGGGACTTCTCGACCTACCGCGATTGGATTATCCGATCGTTTAATGAGAACCTGCCGTTCGATGATTTCATTCGCTATCAGGTGGCGGGAGACCTTTACGAAGACCCGACTTTGGATCAATTGGTAGCTTCCGGTTTTAACCGTTTGCATATGATCATCGACAAGGGAACTGCCTTGCCGGAAGAGAGTTTGCATAAGAACGTACTCGATCGAGTTGAGGCTTTTGGAACGGCGTTTCTAGGACTGACGGTTCAATGCGCTCAGTGCCACGATCACAAATACGATCCGATAACGCAGAAGGATTTTTATCAGCTTTACGCGTTTTTCAATAATTTTGGCGGTGGAGCGGAGACCGTGCGCAGGCCTGTAAGAGGACTTCAGCCGCCATTCATCAATCTTGCGACACCGAAACAAAACCAGCAATTGGCTAGTTTCGATGCGGCAAAGCAGCGTTTGGATCTTGAGTTGGAGTCGATGAATCGCCGCCAGCGACTAACTGAAAAGTGGGGCGATTTTAGCCAGAAGGTTTCGGTCCCGTGGATTTGGGATGAAGCGAAAGCGGAATCCAAGTCGGTGGAGTTTCGCACCACGCTGATGTTGGATGAAGTTCTCGATGTGGCGATGGTTCGCTATGTGGGTATGTCC
>JBNMOQ010000070.1:0-19159 GCA_051275055.1 Candidatus Pelagisphaera sp. | reverse complement strand
CGATCGAGAGCGATCTAGTGGTACGGTGAAGCGTGCACGCAAGAAACTGCAGGCCGTTCTTGATTCTTATCCGAAGAAAGGAATTCAAGTTGATTACTCGAAAGTCGAGGGAGTCTACGCTCCAAAGTAAGAGCGTTAGGAGCAGATTATAGTTGGGCCTATGTAATGTTACGGCCAAAGTGGTATCTTCGCCCTGGGTAAGGTTGTGAAAAATCGCCATTGTCGCAAATATACAATGCTTTTAGCTGTATCCTCCTATCCACAGGGAGGTGTTGAGTCTATACTCCCGACTTCAATAGCTGCGTCGATATTCACCGTCGTTAGCTTGAATTCGTTTTTCAAATCCCATGATTATGCCCCCATCTGAAAGTCTTTCGGATTCCTTTTTCAAGGAAGTCGATCCTGTTCGCAGGGGGCTCGGGCTTTTTCATCATTTGAACGATGTGTGCTATTTCGTGAAAAATAGGGAAGGGCGCTTTATCGCGGCGAACGAAGCATTGGTTCTCTTGCTAGGATATTCGCGTGAATCCGATGTTATTGGGAAAACCGATTTTGAGTTGGTTCCGACTTATCTGGCGGATCATTATTTGAAGGACGATCAGAAGGTCCTTTTGCATGGAGAGCAGGTAGTTAATAAAGTTGAGCTGGTCACGAGGAATGATCTCTCGGTTTATTGGTACACAACGACCAAGGTTCCTGTTTACGGAAAGAACGGAGCGATCATAGGCCTAGAAGGCGTGACGCGTGAATTCAAAGCTGCCAGCAGTGCATTGGGTGCTTATCCGGAACTATTTAAGGTTATTGATTTCGTAGAAGAGAAGTATCCGGAAAAGATATGCGTAGCCGACATGGCTGGCCGGGCAAATCTCTCCGTGCGGACTTTCGAGCGCCAATTCAAGAAACGCTTCAACCTCAGCCCGATCGCCTACTTAAAGAAGGTGCGGATTAACGCGGCATGTCGCGAATTGATTCACGGAAATCACACGATTGCTCGAATCGCGATGGATTGCGGATTTTGCGATCAGAGCTACATGACTAAGGAGTTCGCTCGATTGATGCAGATTACTCCACAGGTTTACCGCGACACGCATCTGCGCTAATCACCAAATCAAACTGAACGCCCCATGAACCCCTTCAACACAAACCACATTCGAAATTTCGACAATCCGCTTACTCGGGAAAAATCGAATTCTATGACGATTTTGCGTCTAAAAATTGAAGCGAAGGAGGAATGTTCGTAGTCATGTTTTCGTTCGTACATTCAACCGCTCAAAGCACACTCGACACCGATAGTTGCTCTGATAACCATTTTTCACCCAATAACAAATCTGTCACCCAAAAATACGGAAACCCTGCTTCGATTCATCGAGCAGCCCCATTGCCTTGTTAGGCTCAATTTTAAAACGATAAAATAATCTATCCACTGCCTTATGCTGTCTAGAATACTATTGAGTGCCATTGTTGGCCTTTTTTGTTTAAATGCGTCGGCCGACACTCTTCCGCTGGCCGTAGAGAAGGGCGAGCGCATCGTCATTCTTGGAAATGGACTAGGGGAGCGTATGATCTACTTTCCTCACTTCGAGACGGATCTGCATCGACAGTTTCCGAACGAGGAATTGATCGTTCGCAATATGAGCAAACCGGGCTTCACACCTGGTTTTCGGCCGAATTCTTCTCGCTTAACGCAGTGGGCTTTTCCCGGTGCCGAGAAATTCCATCCTGGCAAGAAAACGCATCTAGGCATTGGTCATTTTCCAATGCCGGATGAGTGGTTGACGGAGTTAAAGGCCGATACGATTCTTGCATTCTTCGGATACAACGAATCCTTCGATGGATTGGACCGCGTCGATAATTTCTACAATGAGCTCGATGCATTCGTTCAGCACACTCTAAAGCAAAAATACAACGGCAAATCTGCTCCGCGGTTGGTGCTTGTTTCGCCAATTGCTTTCGAAAATCTCTCGAAGGTAAAAGATCTGCCTAACGGCAAGGAAGAGAATATCCGCCTTGCTGCTTATGCCGACGCTGTGAAACGGGTTGCTGCAGCACGCAACGTGGGCTTTGTCGATTTATTCGAACCGACACGCAAGCTCTACGCCGCCGAGAAAGAACCGCAAACGATCAATGGTTTCGCGCTTTCGGACGCAGGTTACCGCAATCTTTCTACTATCCTTATCAAGTCGCTTTACGGCGAAGTGAAGGCTCAGGAAAAAGTGTCGCACGAAGCGATGTTCGAAGTTGTCGAAGATAAGAACTGGTATTGGCTAAACGACTACCAGATCCTCAATAGCGTTCACGTTTACGGTCGTCGCTACAAGCCGTATGGCAATGACAACTATCCGGAAGAAATTAAGAAGATCCGTGAGATGACGGAACTCCGCGATACTAAGATTCATGATGTCGCTCAAGGCGCGTCGCCTGATAAGGCAGTCGACGACAGCTCGACGCTCGATCTGAAGACGATTGAATCTAACTTCAATCGCCCAATTGAATTTCTAGATGTAGATAAAGCTCTCGATAAATTCACGCTTCCAGAAGGGTATAAGATCGATCTTTTCGCCTCCGAGTCGGAGTTTCCAGAACTTCGAAATCCAGTTCAGGCTACATTTGACAATAAAGGGCGTCTTTGGGTAGCGGTGATTCCATCCTATCCTCATTACCGTCCAGGAGACGAACGTCCGAATGATAAGCTGTTGATCTTCGAAGATACCGATGGCGATGGCCGTGCGGATACGCAAAAGACATTTGCCGATGGTTTGCACATGCCGATCGGGTTCGAATTGGCTCCTGAAGGCGTTTACGTTGCGACTCAGCCGAATCTCTCCATATTAATTGACGACGACGGCGATGACCGTGCGGATCGCACGGAGATCTTGGTTCACGGTTTTGATTCGGCTGACACTCACCACTCGATTTCGGCTTTCTTGGCTGATGCGGCTGGCGGTATCTACATGAACGAAGGACGTTTCTTGCACTCGTCTATAGAAACGCCATACGGTCCGGAATACATGACCGATGGTGGTCTGTGGCGCTTCGATCCGATTACTTCACGAGTTGAGCGCTTTATGCAAACCGATGTATCCAATCCTTGGGGCGTTACGATCGACGATTACGGTCAAACCTTCCTTTCGGATGCGTCCCCTGGTGCCAATTGGTGGTCATTGCCACTTTCGGCGAAGGTTCGGCATGGCGTTGAAATTGAGAAATTGGCTCAATTCACGACTCACCGAGTACGTCCAACTTCCGGAACGGAGTTCATCTCTTCGCGTCATTTTCCCGAGGATACGCAGGGCGATTTCTTAATTAACAACACTATCGGATTTCTCGGTACGAAGCATCACAGCATGGTCGAGGACGGAGCTGGTTTCACTGGAGAATTGAAGCAAGACTTGATCGTATCGACTGATTCGAATTTCCGCCCCGTTGAGATGGAATTCGCACCGGATGGCTCGCTTTACATTATCGATTGGCACAACCCGCTCATCGGCCACATGCAGCACAGCGCTCGCGATCCAAATCGAGACAACGATCACGGCCGTATCTATCGCGTTACGTATCCATCTCGTCCGCTCGTGAAGCCTGTCAAGGTGGCCGGCGCGTCGATTAAGCAATTGCTCGAAAACCTTAAGCAGCACGAGTACCGCACTCGTTATCGTACTCGCCGCGAATTGCGCGGTCACGATGCGAGCAAAGTGATCCCTGCTGTTAGGAGATGGGTCAAGGGACTCGACAAGACCGATTCGAGTTACGGTCGCAATCTCCTCGAAGGCCTCTGGGCTACTTGGGGACAGAACCAGGTTGATTCAAGTATTCTAGAACTGTGTTTGGAATCGGATGATCACAAGGTGCGCTCGGGTGCTGTTCGCGTTTTACGTTATACGCATAGTCAAATTGATGGCAGTCACGAATTGTTTCTAAAAGCGGCTGAAGACGAGCATCCACGCGTTCGCCTGGAAGCGGTTGTCGCGGCGTCATGGCAGGACAATGACAAAGGCGCTGAGATCGCAGTCGCTAGTCTGAAGAAACCCGTGACCAAGTGGTTGGGACGGTCCTACGATGCGGTTTTTGCGACCTTGGAAGGGGACGTGAAAGCTCTGAACAAGAGCGGCAAACTTCAGCTCGCAGGCAATGCGGCGGCGAAATCTTATTTGGCGGGAAATTTCGAGTTCTACGACAAAAAGGTAAAGACGATTGCAGTAGAGCAAATCAATCTCTCCAAAGCGGATCTAGATCTGTATAAAATCGGTGAAGAAGTGTTCCATCGCGATGCTCATTGCGAGACCTGTCACGGAACCGACGGAAAAGGCACCGTTCCCAATATCTATCCTCCGCTTAATGCGAACGAATGGGTAATGGGCGAAGACGAACGTCTTATTAAGATTGTCTTGAAGGGCCTCTGGGGTCCGATCGACGTCGATGGCAAAACGTATGATCCTACTACAGGCGTACCGCCGATGACTGGATTTGGTGGAATGCTGGATGACGAAGAAATCGCTGGCGTTCTTACATTCGTTCGTGCTCGTTTCGGCGACAAGAAAGCAATGGCTAAGGCCATCCAGCCAGAAGCAGTTGCCAAGGTTCGCGAAGCAACCAAAGGACGTCAAAACTTCTACATGGTAAACGAGCTCTTAAAGGAAAATCCATTTCCTGAATCGGCCTCGATCAGTGCCGCAAAACAATGGCAGGCTTATTTGGGCAAGTCCGGAAAGGGCAAAGGCAAAAAGGTCGTTTTGATCAGCGGTGACGAAGAATACCGCTCGGAAGAAGCGCTGTCGCAGCTCGGCAAGATCTTGTCTCAACGACATGGATTCGATTGCACGGTTGTTTATGCTCAGGACCCGAAGAATCCCGGCATCATCGATTCGAACTACCAAAACAATATTCCCGGTTTAGAAGCGTTGCAGACTGCTGACCTCATGGTGATTGCGACCCGTTTCCGCGATCTTCCGGACGATCAAATGAAGGAGATCAACAACTACCTGAAATCTGGCCGTCCTGTAATTGGCCTGCGCACAGCGACGCACGCTTTCAATATCGCTGATAAGGATTCAAAATGGGCGCATTGGAGTTTCAACTACAAGGGCGACAAGAAAGCTTGGACTAAAGGTTTTGGAGAGCTGGTTCTCGGTAGCACTTGGGTGAGCCATCACGGTTGGCATAAGTATGAGAGCACTCGTGGTGTTCTCGCTGGTAAGCACGAAATCGTAAATGGTATCGGCGAAGGCGACATCTGGGGTCCTACTGATGTGTATGGAGTGAACCTCCCATTGGTTGGCGATAGCGAAGCAATCGTTTACGGACAAGTGGTCGCCGGAATGGGCCAGCTGCATCCCGCAATTGGTCCTGGTCCTTATGACAAGGTTCCGGGTTACGGCAAGGAGCCTGGCTTCGATAAGAATGATCCTCTAATGCCTGTGGCTTGGACGAAAACTTATCAATACCCTGGCGGAAAATCCGGCAAGGTTTTCGCTACGACGATGGGTTCTTCCAATGATCTCTCTATAGAAGGCACGCGTCGCATGGTGGTGAATGCAGTTTTCTGGACTCTTGGAATTCCTGTTCCGAAGAACGGAACCAACGTCCAGTTGGTCGGCGACTACAAGCCGTCTATGTTTGGTTTTATGCCTGGCGATTACTGGAAGGAAAAAGGTCTCAAGGTTTCCGACTTTGATTTGAAGTAGTTCCGTATAGTCGTAGGAGAGGGTTTACCCCGCGATACCTGGACCCAATCGCGGGGTAAACCCGCTCCTACATTTTTGTTGAAAACAACTCCTATTCCTCAAATGAAAACGCACTCTCTTATTCTTGGCACATTTTCTCTTGTCGCATTGACCCTCTGCGCTCGCGCGGCAGATCGACCGAATATTCTGTTCATCATGTCTGATGATCACACTGCCCAGGCTGTTGGCGCATACGCTACCTTACTCAAGGACCTAAACCCGACGCCGACTCTCGATAAGCTAGCGAACGAAGGAATCGTTTTCGATAATGCATTTTGCACGAACGCAATCTGCACGCCCTCGAGAGCGTGTGTTATAACAGGCCAATACGATCACGTTAACGGCGTTTTCGACCTGGGCGGAAATATCACACCCGAGAACCAATCGCTTCCTATTCAGATGCGGAAGGCTGGCTACCAAACCGCAATCGTCGGAAAATGGCACCTCAAGCAAGAGCCGAACTTCGATTACTATAAAGTACTCCCGGGGCAAGGGAAATACTTCGACACGGAATTTCGGATACAAGGGAAAGAAGAATGGCCAAAGAATGTGGTAACCCACAAAGGGCAGCATTCGTCTGATGCGATCACTGATTCGACCTTGGAGTGGTTCAAGAATGAACGCGATCCCAGTAAGCCGTTTTTTCTCTGCCATCAATTCAAGGCCCCGCACGATTACTTCGAGAATGCTCCACGTTATCAGTCATACCTTGCCGATGTTACGATTCCGGAGCCGGACACGCTATACGACGTTCCTGATACATTTGGTTCGATCGCCACTCGCGGGCACAACGACGAATTGATGCCTCATATCGGAACATCGATTGGTAAGCGTAATCCACGTCGCTCGTATGCTACGCATCTATTTCAAAAATTCCCTGAGGAATTTCCGGCTGATTACGATCCAGCGAGACTTACCGAACGCGAAACCACGAGAATTGCCTATCAAGGTTATCTCAAGAAATACCTTCGTTGCGTTAAAGGAGTAGATGATAATCTGGAACGACTATTTGATTACCTGAAGGCCGAAGGACTGTACGATAACACCGTTATCATCTACACAGGTGACCAAGGGTTCTGGCTCGGTGAGAAAGATTATCAAGACAAGCGTTGGGCTTATGACGAGTCGGCTCGTATGCCTTTCATCGTACGTTATCCACCGTCAATTCCTGCTGGAAAGCGGAGTGATGCGATCATTGAAAATGTGGACTATCCGGCTCTCATGTTAGATTTCGCTGGAGCAATAATTCCTGACAGCATGCAAGGCCGTTCTTTTCGTGAGATTTGCGAAACCGGACAGGAACCTGCTGGTTGGAAACAAGCTGCTTACTACCGTTACTGGATGCACATGGCTCATCACGACAATCCAGGCGAGATGGCGATTCGTACGAAAGACTACAAGTTGATCTATTTCTATGGGGCTGACTACAAAGGAGAAAAACAAACACCACCAGCATGGGAACTTTATGACTTGAATCGCGACCCAAGCGAATTGAATAACGTGTACGATAATCCCGAATACAAAAACGTACGCAATCAATTGAAAGCTCAGTTTGCTCAGCTTCGTTTGGACGTCGGTGATGATGGATCTCACTATCCGGAAACTGAAAAGGTTGTCCAAGAGTTCTGGGATTACAGTGACCAGGATCGCCGCAAAGCTATTGAGATCTCAGCGAGTTTCAAAAAGACGCGCGAAGCGGAATTGGCGAAATAGAACATCCCCGGGGCAAGCCCCGAGGTATTTCAAAGGTAGCGACCGATCTCCGAGCGGTCATTCTTGTTGAAGTAGCTGAATGACTGCGTCGTTCAGTGGCCGCTCGGAGAACGGCCGCTACCAAATTCAGCAACGAAGCAAGCTTCGAGGTATTTACCCGGAGGGAATGAGGAGCTCCATTCGGTACTGACCCTGTTCAGTGTCTCCACCCCCATCACCTATGAGAGATTATCCGATGCCAACAACAAAGGCCAAGGTTCGGTTCAGCTGAAGCAGCTGTTCATCATCGATGTGTCCGATAACTTCGGTTATTCGTTCGCGAGGTACCGCTAGTAATTTATCCACCATGATTTGGGATTGCTGGCGAAGCCCGTTTTCTGGAGTTGGTTCAATAGCCAGACGAAATAAAGGAGCCTCAACCAATGTCGAACTCAGGAGGCAAAGAACAATGCTTCCAATACCGCTTTCGGTCAATACATCGGCTTGAGCCACCACGGCCGGGCGTGGCTTTCCGTAATCACCGGGTGCAGCTACAACCACAATGTCGCCGCGTTTCATTATTTTTCAGCGACGTGTTCAATGAATGCTAAGGCGTCAGCTTCATCTTGTGGATCCAGGCGTAACACCTGCCTTCGAAGCTTGGTTTGAAAACCTGCAGCCCGTTGATCCGGTACCCAAACCTGCACCGGGCGCAGTCCTTCCCGTCTCAAGCGGGATCGGTAATCAGACATTCGCGCCTTGCTATCCTTTGCCTCCATTCAGGTAACATGTTACGACTGTGGTTTGTGTCAAGCTGAAGTCGTGTACCGCCCTTGAAGTTGATAGGAAAGTGAATATCTGCGCCCTTTGCTTGCCCTCCCCGCAGCCACCGACAAGTCGGGGTCTGCGACAAGCTTCGGGGAATGAACCCAGTTGCGATTCAATGGTTCCGATTCGATTCATGGGGTAGCCTGACGGGCTGGATCCTCGATGATTCGACTTGCTCAAATCGGTTACGTTTAAATGATTTGCGGTAAGTATAGTCGATCCATGAATACTAATTTTGAGTATGATGCACAAGTAGTTGTAAAATAATTCCGAACGCCCTGAGGAATGGTGTGTTTGATAGGTAGTGGCACCTGCCTTCGACGCGATTCATAGAGGATTGCGATCACCTATTTGGTATATTACTCCAGCCAATTAAACTAATGAATTGTAGGGGAAAGACCGATTGCCGTTGAAGCGCAAAATCGTTATACTATTCGAACTTTAGGCGCGTTCGATGATGTTAATCTGAAAATGCGTGGCAATACGAACTCTCAATCCATTTCTCATGCATCCACTCGCCGATTACATTCCGTCTATTTTGTTTGTTGCTGCAGCCATCGCGATTCCGACCGAATTGGATTTCGAAGCAGAGGAGAACGAGCAATCGATAGAGATTGCTGATAACGAACGCGATTTGAGCGAGACTGTTGTTGGCGAACCCTTGGCAGTCGAGGAATTGATAGATGAGAAGGAGCTCGTTTCTCCGGTTGCAGGAATTGTAGCTAGCTCTTATTGAGCTTTTTACTTTCTTAGTATTCACGGTACATTGATCTGCCAACGCTTGCGTCGATTAGGAGGAGTTTTGGCAGAACTAAAAATTTCCGTGTCTGGGTGAAATGCGTACCAGGCGAACCAGTATAGTTCTGTTGCAGGGATGAGGTTTCCCGATTTGTTTAAAGCCTGAGCGGTTTCGCTTTCTGCACTATAGCGTATCGTGATCGTTTGACCACCTACGTTGTCTTGTACATCGGCTCCTTCGAAAGCTAATTCAAGAAATGGATAAGCCTTTGATTGACCATTGATTGTCAGCCCAAGTACGCGGGCCTTTGTGTGATAGGTTTTGTTTCGGTTCTTAACGGGAAACATCACTCCATTTTGACGATCGTATCCGCTGTAACCTCTTTCCTTGTATTTGCTCGGGTGCCCAGTCTTTAGTGACATTACAAGAGTGTTGGGATGGGAGGTCTTCCAGCTTCCCCATTTAGTATTGAGCGTTACGATGCTTTTGAGGCTCTTCCCAACCATTGGCCCGGAAACCGATTTCTCTAGGATTTGAGACCAAAGAGAATCGGTTTCCCGATCGTAAAGCAGAACGTCGCTATTGTAGAGTAAACCGGAAACTCCAAACGTTTTCCGACCGTCTAGGGATGCATCGAAACTCATGCCGCTTCCGCAAAGAGGACAATAGCTGACTACGACAAATTGATTGGAGAAGCGATCGTTGACAACCTCGTGACGATCTAAGATTCGGAGAGGATAAGCCTTGGCTATTCCATTAATTTCAACGCCGAGTACTCGATCGTCATTTTTTAAATAACGAGCCTCTGCAGCAGGAATGAACTTCGGGTAAAATAGGGCGGGTATTCCGTCACGTGGCGGACCTCCTTGTTTGATTTCCTTTCGCTCGATGGATAGGTTTGATAAATCAAAACCGTGAAGCCGAGGAGCTGCACTTGAGGAAAGGGTCGTAGCGATCAAAGATCCGCTAGCGTAGATGATAAGCCATAGAATCCTTGTTTTATTCGGTATCATCGTATCTGTTTAGAATACGTATGAACGTGACTATCGAATGCCTAGAAGGCGGTTTTAGGCAAACGAATCAAGGAGCGATTTGTGAAAATCAGGACTAATAATTCATTGAACCACTGAGTACACTGATGATCAGGATTAATTTTTTAATATCAGCGTCCTCAGTGGTTATCAAATCTTCAAAAATTGTTTCAAGGATCTGTGTGTATGAAACGTTCAAGTCGGAGGACTAGCGCGTCAGAGATTGGCGTCGAAAAACTGGACCATCTTCGATTTTGGATCGTCGCCGTGACCTTTAAAACCATGACCACCGGTTTCGTAGTAGAAAACTTCAGATACTATGCCAGCTTCCGTCATCGCTTCATACATTTCTTGTGATTGAAGCCATGGAACCGTTGGGTCGTCTTTACAGTGGATTAATAGAATCGGAGGATCGTTTTTGTCGATGTGATTGACGGATGAAGCTCTAAGCCAATGTTCGTCGTTTATTGAAAAGGGAGCTGCTATCCATTCGCCATTAGATTGGAGTTTGGTGTCCAGCCTCGGCTGAAGCGCGATCTGTCGATCGTCGGTGAAACGACTAATCAGATTAAAGACTCCCGCCATGGTTGCAGCGGCTTGTATGCGACTGGAAAACTCTTCGTGTTCTTCTTCCCCTTCGAACTGCTCTAGGTCATCGGTTACGGCAAGCAAACCTGCTAAAGTTCCTCCAGCTGAGCTTCCCATCGCTCCGATCCGATCGGGATCGATGTTATAGCGTTCGCTAATTTTTCGGATGAAACGAACAGCCGTCTTCGTGTCTGAAACGGTGTCTTGGTAGTCATTATTAGGTCGGCCGCGATAGGATATCAACGCGGCTGCGAATCCATGGGTGGCGAGGTAGTCAGCGTGGGGACGAAAACGTTGGCCGTCTTGCGGTTTAAATCCGCCTCCTTGGATAACCACTACGCACGGAATTTCCTTCGATGAACGTTTCGTCGGCATAAAAAGGTCCAGCGTTAGATTGGGGGCTGCTTGCGAGTAGACTAATCCCGAATGAACGATTGGCTCATTGCTCACGTCAAGTTTTGCCAAACGGATCATCAAATCCGCTTTATCCAAATTTACCATATCGGCTGCGGAGTCTAAAATTTCTTGATACAGACTTTCTGCTCCATCCGTCAAAGCGTGAGCCATTAGCTTCAAGTTGTGCTTTCGGGCGAATTCGACGAACTCGGGGGTTAAGTTTTCCAAACGGTATTCAATCAAATGAGGGCTGTACGCCAAAACCCGTTCAAGACCAGCAACGTCGGTTGCATTCATCTTCAAAGGGATTGTGGAATCAAGCGCTCTCAGCTCCCGAGCCTTTTCATCTTGGGAAAACCAGAAAAAACAATCTTTCTCGAATTCAGCCGCGTAGATTACTTTTAAGAGTTCGGACAAATCCGCTCCTTTTACGTCGAAGTAAATTTTGATTTTTCCTTTGAGGGTATTCAAAAACGGCACCAGTCGCGGTACTTTTTCCCCTTCAAATTGCTTTCCAAACCAGCTGCCAGCATCAAGCGTATCGATGTAGGAAGAATCTCTTTCTGCAATAGCTCCAGTACCATTGGTAGTGCGATCGAGGGTTTTATCGTGTAGAATGTAAAACACACCGTCTTGGCTCGTACGAACATCGATTTCGACATAATCGACACCGAGCTCAACGCACTTCATTGCTGCTGCCATGGTATTCTCAGGGGCTAGGTGGTTCGCTCCGCGGTGGGCGACGACAACTATGTCCCGGGCCTCAGCTGCGATAGTGCCTGCGAGTAGGGTTACTAATAGGATAAAACGTTTGTGAATGGGAATCATAGGGCAGGGTTTCAATTAGGTTGGATCTCTGCAGTTGGCAAGAAAGAGCGTTTGGACTAATCGTTGTAGACCTATTCGATATTGCGTGTTTATCCGAGATTGCCATGGTTTGGACTCGATGAAAGTCATGGAATTTTCGAGATATTCGAGTTTGGGAAGAGCGGCTTGCAAGTGCGTCCTGGCTGCAGTTGCAATTGCGGGTCCGTCCTGTCTTTCGCTGGGTGTGGCTAGCGAGGATTTGCATCGCCTATTCGATGAGTATTGGGCTTTTGAAATGGAGGCAAATCCCTTTGATGCTACCTGGTCAGGAGATCACCAATACAATGACCGCGTGCCGGATGCATCTCCCGAAGAACAGAAACGATTGCTCCAAGGCCGAAAGCGAATCCGTGAAACACTTGCTGGAATCGATCGCTCCGTTCTTAGCGATAACGATGTGATGAGCGCGGAAATCTTAGACTTCATTCTCAAGCACGCAATTGAGTTGGGGGCTTTCGAAGGATGGAAAATGCCGTTTGTCTCAGATTCTGGATTTCACACTACGTTTGGTTATGTGGTCGGGACAACGCCTTTCAAAAATGAGAGCGACTATCGCAATTACATAAAGCGCCTTTCTCTTCTCCCGCAGTTATTAGAGCAGCACCAAGAGAATATGCGGAGTGGGTTAGCTGCTGGTTTCACGCAGCCACAGGCAATCTTGGAGAAGACTCTATCTTCCTTTGATGCCTTGGTGACGGATAACCCAGAGGATCACCCGTACTTTCGGCCATTTAGTACGATCCCGGATTCCATAGATTCGGAAACGCGGCGGGAGCTAGAGAGAGAAGGGCGACAAGTTTTGGCGGAGAAATTGATTCCGGCTAATCGTCGCTTGGTTGATTTTATGCGAGGCGAATACTTGCCCCAAGCCCGTCAGTCGCTCGGCGCTACGGATCAACCCAATGGGAAGGCGTATTATGAGGCTCAAATTCGTTATTACACCTCGCTCGACGAAATAAGCGCAGAGGAGATTTATCAAAAGGGGCTTCAAGAAGTGAAGCGGATTCGCAGCGAGATGGACGAAGTGATCGAGGAAAGTGGGTTTAAAGGAACGTTTGAAGCGTTTTTGGAGTTTCTTCGTACGGATCCTCAATTCTACGCGAAGACGCCGGAGGAACTATTGATGCGAGCAGCGTGGATCTCCAAGCAGACGGACGGTCGCTTGCCTGCGTTTTTCGGAAAACTCCCGCGCCAACCGTACTCGGTCGAGCCAGTGCCTGATGAACTCGCCCCTAACTATACCGGTGGACGCTACGTGCCAGCATCGCCTGGAGCTAGCAAAGGAGGTCAGTATTGGGTTAATACTTACGCGTTGGAAACGCGGTCACTTTACCAGCTTGTGGCCCTATCCCTGCATGAAGGCGTGCCGGGGCACCATCTTCAAATTTCGCTTGCCTATGAAATTGAAAACGCTCCCAAATTCCGTAAGCAATTCTATCCGCACGCTTATGGAGAAGGCTGGGGACTTTACAGCGAAAAGCTTGGGGTTGAAATGGGGCTCTACAAAACGCCCTACGATCACTTTGGGCGATTATCGTACGAAATGTGGCGTGCCTGTCGCTTGGTCGTGGATACTGGATTGCATTCCAAGAACTGGACCCGTCAGCAAGCGGTTGATTACCTTTCGAGCAATACGGCGCTATCCATGCATACGATTGGAACGGAAGTCGATCGTTACATCGCCTGGCCGGGTCAAGCCCTGTCCTATAAAATGGGCGAGCTTACGATTTGGGAATTGCGTCGCAAAGCCGAAGAAACCCTCGGCGACGATTTCGATATCCGCGAATTTCATGATGCTGTTCTAGAGCAGGGCGGTCTTCCGTTGGATGTGCTGAGGGCGCAGATTGAGAAGTATATCAAGCGATCGGCAAAGGAGTAAAATTAGCCTTCCGGGCCCAAACACTCAATCTGATTCAATACAAATAATACCTTTGAGAGTGTGAGCGTAGATGCGGTTGTTTGCTGTAGCGAGTTGAGCGAGTGACCATGTATGCCCGCCTAGGCCAAGATCGTTGATAGCTAAAATGGAGTCGGGGGAGAAGTCTTTAGCATCGGCTTGGAGCACATAAGTGAGTCCTGTCATTGTCGATACATACACTTTGTCATTGATCGCGATGGGCGTTGCTGCGGAAACGTGACCCCAGCCGCTTTTCTTGGATCGAGGATCTACTGCTCCAACGTCAATTCCACGTGCGTTTAGGGTGTCGTTTTTGACGTTCTTTTCTTCCCAGATGAAACGATCGGGTTGGCCGTTTTCTCGATAGACCTGGAGCGGAACCTGAACGTACTCAACGCGGCCTGTTTCGATATTCACTCGACCGAGACGGAAATTATCGTGCGACATAAAATAGTGGTAGTCGCCGACGAGTAGGTTCGCCATATCGGTAACGGGCGTGCCAGTGCCTTTTCGAGCAGTTGTCACTTCGGTGTGTTCATGTTTGACGTAGGATTTCGCTTCTGAATCGAAAGCGTAATCCGTGACGTCGGTTTGAAGGGCTTGGGTTCGAAGCAGCTCTCCCGAGGTCGCGTCGAATACGAGATGAGCCGGACCGTCGAACCAGGTTACGTAGCGTTGATTCCACATCGAGGTGTAATGGGAAGAGCCCTTGGGGATTACGTGTCGCCAGAGAGTTTGTCCGGCGGCGTTTGGCGAAAGCGAGGTGAGCGATAGACCATAGGGCTTTTCAAGTGGCGCGTGACCGCCTCCACGTCCATGAAGCACAGCCGGTTTACCATTTGGCAGAAAGCCTAACATGGCTGTATTGTGAACTGCGGTACTGTCGTCCGCTAGCCACTTGACCTTGCCGGTGAGCTTGTCGATGGCGTGTATGTACGTTCCGTATTGTGAGAGATCAGTTCCTTCGGGATAGTCTTTGTGCATTCCCACGTTAGCCCCGACCTTATTTTTAACTTCCACATAGAAGAGCGTGTCGCCGTAGAGAATCGGTTCGTGCTGGCGACTATGGTGCCGAGTTCGCGCTTCAAATTCCCGCGTCCAAACGACTGTGCCATTAAAGGTCCAACAACCCATGGAGCCACTGGCATTGAAAAACCAAACATGTTCTCCGTCGGTAATAGGAGAGGGCGATGAAGAGTCGGAATAGATGCCCGCGTACTTCATCACTTTCGTTCCGGATAAAGAGACTGACCAGAGGACTTTACCCGTGTCGGAGTTCAGGCAATAGCCAACTGTGCCCGTTCCTTCGGGTTTTAAATTTGGATCAGCATCCTCGGGCCAAGGTTTCGTAATGGTAACGAAAAGACGGTTTCCCCAAATGGCTGGAGTTGATTGTCCTCCTTCGGGAAGATCCGTTTGCCAAAGAATGTTTTCCATCCGCGAGACGGACCAATCGACTGGAGGGTTTTGCGCGCTTGCCTGGTAATTGTAATTCGGACCGGCAGATTGCGGCCAATTGCTTGTGGAAGAATTGTCGGAAGCTTGTAGCGAAAGTCTTAAGACAGTCGCTAGCACGAGGGTGCCAATGTAAAAGTTCATCTTATAGGATTCCATAAAGGAGGATAGTAGTAGGTCCTGTCGTCGTCACAGATAATTCGATACGAATAATAGAGTAACTAAACATATTCCAAGATTGATGAAAATCACGAGCTTTTATCGATTGAACTCTATGGGCTGTTTTCTGTCGACTGGTAGGGTTGTTTATCCCTGGGTAACCGTATCGGTGTGATGCACATTCCACGGCTGCTTAGGAATAAGCAGCCCTACCTATTTTCGATTACGGAATAACAAACGATAGAAATAAACATAGCCGCCCTGGAAACTCTTCATATGCGGCGCGGCGCAAGTGCCGACCCTACTGATCGGACTTGAGCGACCAAGCCTTGAAATTGCGGTAGCGGAAGTGCGTCCATTGCATTTGGCGCATTGCTATTTTGCCTGCGCCCAATGGACCGCTATTGACTTCGCCATCGTCGATCCAGTCGATGATGAGGCGGTCGTCGATGAAGAGTCGTATGTGAGCCTCGTTTTTGATCAGTGTTACCTTGTGGCTTCGGTCGCTCTCTACATTAATGCCGGGAGGTCCTTCGTAGACGATGTTCTTTCCAGGATTCTTTCGTAAGCGAGCTACTGCTCTAGCGGGCAATTTGGGATTATGCGCGTAGTAGGAGATATGATAGTTATTCAAGGCGCCGTTGTTGTATTGGCTAAATGTACCATCGCGCTTCGGTAACGAAGAATCCATTACGTCTTCGCCTTCTAGACTGGTTGCCGCGAAAAAGACGATGCATAATCCGGCTTCCAGGTGTTGATTTTGCATTTCCCACTGAGCCATGAAGTCGGACGGGAAGGTCTCCGGGCACCAGTAAACGTGATGCATTTCTTCGTTAGGCGAGCGCATCTCCATCCAACCGTCTGCGAATTTCAGGTGGCCGGGGCCCTCCATAACCCAATCCTTTACGCTCGCCGCGCTATCCATGGGCGATTGATAAAGTAGTTTGTCAGTTTTTACGCCGAAATCAATAGAGGGTTCGGCCAAGCAGAAGGACCATCCGAATACCATTATGAATACAGCGAGCATAGCAGGCTGTTTGTAAAGTGGAGTAACTTTCATAGATTGTGGAAGTTCAGGTCCGATAATGTCAGCTGCGGAGAACGCGAACAAGGACATTTTCTCCGATCCTGAGGCTCCTTTCTTTAAAGTGGATTCGATTTGCTGCTTGGCTATCGAACCACCTTTGTTTGTGTTTTGATGATGTTGAGGATTTCGGGTACGGTATGTATTCCATTACGAGAGATTGAGATCACGGCGATTCGCTCTCAAGGGTCCGGCGGGCAAAACGTGAACAAAGTTTCAACGGCCATTCATCTTTTCTTCAATATCGAAGCATCGTCACTACCCGAGCGCCTGAAAGAACGTCTGCTTGCGAAAAGCGATCACCGCATCACTGAGCAGGGAGTAATCGTCATCAAATCTCAGGAAGCCCGTAGCCAAGAGACAAACCGCGAAGCAGCGCTCGAAAGACTAAGGCAGCTTGTGCTGAGCATCTTGACTGTGCCCAAGAAAAGAAGGCCGACCAAACCATCCAGGGGCGCCAAAGAGCGTCGCTTGAAAGGAAAAGCAATCCGGTCGAAGACAAAGGCAATGCGAGGTCGACCTGGGTCGGCAGAATAGGGAATTTAAGGTCATTTGGGCTCTGATGAGTTTGGACACGTGAAAGACCGGTCAAACAAAGAACAAGGACATCTTCACAATTTAGCCGTTAGCACATGAAGGATAATAGGTTAAGGTAGGTTCCTGGGGCGAATACCCTAGTTCCTTAAGCGCTTTGCCAAGTTGACAAGTTGAAGTCCATTCGTAGTTTTCCAAAATGATGACTTTGACTCATTTTAATCGGCTTATTTTAGCTTTGTTCGTAGCTGTTTCGATCTCCTTGGTGGCAAGTGCTTCCAAGAGTGAAGAGGACACGCTGAAGCGAATTCAGCAGGCTAAGTACAATGTTTTCACTGGAAATTGGGACGTTCGCTTGAATACGGATATTAAGACTGTTGGAGAGGGCATAAAGAAGGGCATGCCCGGTTTGGATTACACTTTGGTGGATGAAAAAATCGCCAGCTCAAAGCTGACCACTTTGACTTTTCGCGGGCAGGGCGATCAGAAGATCGTTATCAAGCTAAAACGCTTTGAGGCGTTTACTAATTTTCGGATACGCGTTGGCCTTGTTGGCAACGAGAGCAAGTCGGCTCAGATTTTCAATTACGTCTATCGAAAGATGTAAGGAAATTTTGGGTTTCCAAATTAACTTTGATCGGCCGAGGTAATCGGCCGGTCTTATTTTTGTCGGGCGAGAGTCTCTTTCCTGTCAGTGCGCGTTCTCGCTTTCCAGCTCTTCAAGAAGCTGCTGCAATCCGTTGATATTTTCCTGCAAACTAATCATCGCGTCTTGATGTGCGATATGACCGAGGATTCCGATTGGTCCATCGTATCCGCTATTCAATACGGATTGGATCATGCTCTTTTCGAATTTTCCGGAACCGATCGGGAGGATCTTGTTTTTATCTGGGTTTGCCCTAACCGCCTCTGCATCGGTTACCCCATTCAGATTCAAGCAAATCAGGTAGGGCAGCATTGACTGCATTAATCCATCGAATTCGACGATACTCTCGTGAGCGTGGTGAAAGTTGTAAACGATCCCGATGTGATCGGATCCGAGCTTGGTGCGTAATGCTTTTGCCACTGCGACCATATTCCTAGGTTCGCCACCCCAGCCTCCGTGATTATAGAGACCTAGCTTTGAGCCCATTGCCTGGGTTTGTTTTGCTAGGGGCAATATTTCGGCGACTGCAAAATCAACTAGTTCTTTATGCGATAATTCGGCTATATCCTGGGGGCCATGAATCGTCTCCCAGATTTGCGGACGAATTTCGTGCTCTTCGAAAAGCTCGAATGCTCGATCGTGTTTTCTCCAAAACGCCAAGTATTCGATGCCGTGTTTTTTGTATTGAATGATTTCTTCTTCAAAAGTGGGAATATGTTCTTTTCTCCAATCGTAGGCGCATTTTGTGATCCCTAATTCCACGAGCATTTTCGAACGGGCTTCGGGATCACGATTTTTTGCATCGTAGGGAACAATGCACCAAGCAACGAGATTTTCGGTACGAAAATTCTTCGGCGGTTTCGCTGATGCGAAGGAGAGCGAAATGATTAGGGCTAGGGCAAAAGCGATTGTTTTCATAGTTCGAAGCGAAGTGAGGTTTTTAGATCGTCTAGTCGTTGATGTATGCTTTGGCAAGCAGTCATCGCCCTTTGGGTTTGACCCAGTGGAAGAGTCGAAATAGGTTCCAGACTCTGGAGGTGTTCGTAATGAAGAATCGATTGATAGTCAGTATATGCGTGTCTTTAATTTCCTTAGGATTTGTCGGTTGTGAAACGACAAATTCTGGGGTGACCAACGTCACTGGAAAAATACGAACGCCGCTGACCGAATGGGACGTGGATGTTTATCAGGAGCCAGCTGGATTGGTAAGCTGGGTTTTGGACATGGACATCCCGACTAGTTACGAGCAGGTGGCGAGATTGGAATCAAGCGCCACTACGCAAAACAGCAATCCAGGAGCATTTGATCAGAAAACAAACCAGATCGTGACGGATCTGAAAAAACGAGCGGCAAAAATGGGTGCGAATGCGATTGTTCTTAAGGAAGTTAATATGACCGAGGAGATCGTCGAACACCAATCGAGCGGCTACGAACGAGTACGATACCCCGACGGGAGTATCCGAGAGGTAGAGGCTCCAGTTCGAATCAGTTACAGCCGAGTCTATAAAGTCACAATTATTGCC
>JBNMOQ010000069.1:0-19163 GCA_051275055.1 Candidatus Pelagisphaera sp. | reverse complement strand
TGTTACCGCTAATAATCGCCGTCCCACTAGCTAAACTGTTCTTCGAATGGTTAGCCTTTACCTCTTCTTCGCTAGGATGGAAAAGGTTCTGTTCCCAAATAATCTTCCCCGTATCTGCATCCAGCATGATTGCGCACAAGACAATGCCATCTTCGCTTTCCTTCGAACTCGTGAGCACTATCTTCCCATTGCTCAAAACGGGCGACGACCAGCCCTTTCCAGGGACTTCGACCTTCCATGCTACGTTCCTTTCCGAATCCCATGAAATCGGCAGATTCTTCGCATTAGAAATGCCCTGACCCATTGGACCACGAAACTCTGGCCAATCATTTGCTGGGGAGGCAATAACCGAAACTGAAACCAGTTGTAAAAGCGCGACAATTAAAAGCGTAAGAAAGAAATCGTTTTTCATGGGATTCTTAAGAACTGGATGGAATCTCAATAATTGCAAGGCGCTGATTTTTTTCGCCAAGACCGGCCCGATAAATTGCTCGCAGTCGTTTTCATCGGACATGCGCTTCGCTAACAGACGCGACAATCAAGGTTTGGCGGGGCCAATAAACAATGACGACCAATTGCTTGCCTACTCCAGCTTCGAAATGGGAAAACTCATGCAAGTGGGCGGATTCTTCAATAAACTGGGACATGCGAAAAGCGGTTTCCGAAAGATCGCCGAACGAGCCGCCGAGGTAATCGGCATCGAAGCCGAAAAGGTGCAAAATAAAGTTGAAGGATAATTCGTGCGCTTGAATCCGCTTTCTGGTAGCGATGCTTCCATGATAAAACTCGTTGCCATTGCGGCCCTTCTTTTCCTTGTCCCTATTTCGAACGCCGCCTCGGTTGACGTGTATTTCGGAACCGGAGGAAGGACCACCAAAGGAATCTATCACGCCAAATTCGATACAGAAACAGGCAAACTTTCTCCAGCCAAATTGGCCGCGGAAATCGGCGGACCGGGATTCCTCGCGTTCTCGCCTGACAAAACCCGTCTCTACGCCGTGTGCCAAAAAAACAAAATACCAAGCGTTGCAGCCTATAGCGTGAATTCCGATGGCAGCCTTGAGCTTTTGAATACAACGCCAATCGGCGACGGCGGAGGAGCCCATATTTCAGTCCACCCTTCCAATCAATTTATTATGACCGCGCAATACGGCGGTGGCTCGGCAGCAGTTTACCCTATCGAAAAAAACGGACGGGTAGGAAAGCAATCCCAACTAATAGAACATGAAGGTGGATCAGGCGTTGCCGGAAAACGCCAAGACAAACCTCACCCCCACTGGACCGGTTATTCACCAGATGGCAAATTTGCATTCGTTCCTGATCTCGGGCTTGATCAAGTAGTAATCTACCGCGTTAATGCGAACAACCGTTCAATCTCACCTCATGGAATCCTTCATGGCATTCCCGGCGGAGGTCCTCGACACATGAAGTTTTCAGTCGACGGTAAGTTTATTTACCTGCTCAACGAACTCGAACTTTCGGTTACCACCTTCAAATACAACGCAACCGCTGGTAGCGGTAAACAGCTCACCACTACCCGGGCACTCAGTCCGGAAACCAAAGCGAAGGAGCTCTTCAATTCCAGTTCCGAAATAATCGTTCACCCAAATGGTCGCTTTGTCTACTCCGCCAATCGCGGAAACGACTCAGTCACTGTTTACAATGCCAACCCCAAAACTGGCAAACTAGTCGTTAAAGAAGTCCAACCGATCCGTGGAGCATGGCCGCGTAATATCAATATGGATGCAAACGGGCGTTGGTTGCTCGCAGCAGGAGCGGACTCGAACACCATCTCCGTATTCGAAATCGACCAAGAAAACGGCGAACTGACCTTTCAAACCAAATCCATCATCAACGTCCCCGGATCGATCTGCATCGTATTCAAAGAATGATTCAAAAGGCCCAACAGCTCAAAGAAGCAGCACAGGCATCCTGCCTGTGAAAAAACAGGCTAGAAGCCTGTCCTACTTTTCATTCAGCCAGAAAATCCACGATCATTTCCGTCAGGGCAACTCCGTGGCGCGTCTTGAAAATATGCTGGGCATGAGCGTCACCCTCGAGAACTTCCAAGCGCTTTGGGCCCGATGCCTTTTTGTGAGCTGAAACAACTGACGAATAAAGCCCATCCCCTTTGCTAACGATAAATAGCTTGTTTCCCTGAAGCTTATTCGGAGAGCTCACCCGTGCTGGAGCCAGCAAGATCAATTTGACAAACTGTTCCGTTTTGGCTTCGACTGCGGCCTGAGCAGCCGCTCCGCCGCCCATACTTGCCCCAAGCATCGAGACACGCTTAGCGCCTTGCGTTGAAAGAAAATCCATCCCCGCCAACAAATCCAAATACTTAGCGCTGGCACGGCTACCAGACTGACTCTTGCCGTAACCGCGAAAGTCGATGGCTAGCACCTGAAGCCCTTTTTTCACTATCGCTGTCGCTAAAGGATGCCAACTCTCCTTATCGAAAATAGCTCCATGCGCGAGGACCACAGCGTGGTCTCCTTCACCATAGAGATTCGCGTAAACCGTCCCGCCATCAGCCGTTTCAAATGAAACTTCTCTAAAACTATCGGCAAATAAGCCGCATGATGCGCAACCAAACAGAAGAATAAGAAAAAAGGTGAATCGAGGCATAGGCAAAATCTACTTCAAATCATCCCAAAGTCAAAGCCTCGTATGCAAAACCGACTTCGGCCTTACTCCCGAATCTCCAAGACATAGTCGTCTTGACGCCCTTTTCCCAAAATTTCTATACGGGTTGGGAACACCGACACTGTCGCATACGAGGTTTCTTCAGTGTCTACCATTCCCTTTAATGTAAGGTAATGAATTCCCTTCTTAAACCCGTAAGCCCCTCGGTGATTGTGTCCATTGATGAACGCAGCGACACACGAATGCTGCTCCAGCAAGTTTACAACCTCCTTAGCATTCCAAGCAGAGTGATTGGTGAATGGATACACGGGGTGGTGACTATGAAGCACTACGCGCTCGCCTCGTTTTGTCGCCTGAGTCAGTTGTTTCTCAATCCACTTCATTTGAGCCTCGCCAATGCCACCATTGTATTTCGGCAAATCTCCGCCCAATGACTCGTAAATCGCTGCGGATTTTTTTGCCTTTCGACTGCCAGCAGGATGAGCGTAAAGACTTACATCATTCGTATCCAGAATCAAAAAACGCCAGGAGCCTACTTTGACATCATAGTATCGCTTCTTAAGTCCAAGCCGCTTTGGAACCTGATTTTTGTATCGATCTTCTACCGAGAAATCATGATTACCCAAGACATGATAGATATGAGCTTTTGATTTCTCGGCTATCGGCAGCACCACATCGAAGCTCTTCCAATCTCGATCGATAAAATCGCCTAAATGCACAACGTGGGCCAACGTCTGCCCATTGAAATCCGTAATGCAATCCTCGAGCTTTTTGGGGGACAACCGATACTGCCGCCGCGTACCCTCAACATCGCAATACTGGCAATCCGCAATCGCTCCAAATGAAAATAGAGCTTTCTCCTCGGGATTCGATTCTTCGCTCCAAGCGTTTGCTCCCAATCCCGCAAACAGCGCAATGCTCTGGATAAAGGCGACTACTGAGTTCTTTGACATCTAGTAAAAACAATCGCTTCGCATTCCCAAACCGCAAGCTTTTGCCATCTCTCTACGATATGGTAGGGTTACTCGTCCCGGGCAGCCGCAAGGCCCACAAGCCCAGTTCTTTTTAATGGAATCCCTATCATACTATTGAAAACGAAGGTAAGGCATCTCATCTGTGCCTATCTGAGCAATCTGTGAGCAGCCTCTCCTAACGCATTTCCAAGCACGCACTAATCAATTATCCTTGAAACTCCATCCGCAGAATTCATCGTCTAAACTCGGTTATGAAGAAAAACGAACGTGGTATCCATGAACTTTATGCAGAGGACCCCGAAAGCGCGGATTCCATACTCTGGGGCAGAAAAGCGGATTCGGTTTCTCGACGCGGATTTCTAAGCCGTTCAGCCCTGACTGCGATGTCTGCAGTTCTCGGATCGAAAATCGTTTTTTGGAACGAAATGCCAAGCGGCCTCATACCTGTAGCATTAGCTCAGAGTCCCGAACCTTTTCGCCTCAAAGGGAAGCATCCTGAGCTAACCGTGCTTAACGATCGCCCGATCAATGCGGAAACTCCGCCTCACTTGCTCGACGATGCTATCACTCCAGCCAACCGCCTATTTGTCCGCAACAATGGCCATCCCCCGCCGCTCGCATCTATCGATCCAGCAACCTGGACTTTGGAGATAGGAGGCGAATCTTGCGAACGCCCTCAATCATTCACGATTTCCGAGCTCAAAAAGCGTTTCAAAAGCTATACGTATCAGCTCACTATCGAATGCGGCGGAAATGGTCGTAGCGAATTCAATCCACCTGCCAAGGGCAACCAATGGTCCACTGGCGCAGTTGGCTGCCCACAATGGACAGGCGTTCGTTTACGTGACGTCCTAGAATACTGCGGAATAAAACCCGACGCCGTCTACACCGGCTACTTCGCCGCCGACACTCATCTTTCAGGCGACACCGCCAAACAAGCGATTTCCCGTGGAGTCCCGATAGCCAAAGCTCTTGAAGACGAATCTCTCATCGCCTTCGAATTGAATGGCGAACCTCTGCCTTGGCTCAACGGGTTCCCCCTTCGAATAGTAACCGGAGGCTGGCCTGCGTCCACATCCGGGAAATGGGTCAATAAAATCGTCATTAGAAATCAAGTACACGATGGTGAGAAAATGACTGGTCAGGCTTACCGTGTGCCGAATAATCCCGTCGCTCCCGGTAGTTCCGTTCCCGATGAAGATATGGCGATCATCGAATCGATGCCGGTGAAATCGCTGGTCACATTCCCGAAATCAGGAATTAGTCATCCGATTGACAAAACGCTCCATTGCCGCGGCCATGCTTGGGCAGGCGACCTTGAAGTTTCAGCAGTTGATGTCTCGATTGATTTTGGAGCTACCTGGCAGGCCGCAAAACTGGACAAACCGGCCAACAGGCTAGCGTGGCAACACTGGCAAGCGGAACTAGTTTTTCCAAAACTCGGATATTACGAGATCTGGTCCCGCGCTACGGATAGCCAAGGCATCAGCCAACCAATGATACTACCTGGCTGGAACCCCAAGGGCTACCTGAACAATGCCTGTCACCGAATCGCAACCCAAGTCATTTAGCCATAGATCCTGATGAGAAGAATTCTTCCATTGCTTTTCGCATGCGTTCTTTCCTTTCCGATTTTCGGTGAAGAAACTGAGAAAGAAATCCCATTGGATCCTTTTACGGGGATGAAGATGGTAGGAGATTGGGAGTTAGCCCGAGCGTATTGCATCGCTTGCCACTCCCCTCAATTATTTCTGAGACAAAAAGGAACGTTCAAAACCTGGACGGAGATCATCCAATGGATGCAACGCGATGGAGGACTGGCGCCATTAGCGAAGGAAATCGAAACGAAGATCTTGGCATATTTGACAGAAAATTACGGCCCTAGCGATAGCCATCGGCGCTCCCCAATCCCCGCAACTCTAATGCCCTTAAATCCCTATACCAGCGAAACCGTCAAAGCCGCTCAGCAAGTCGACGAAAGTAATCCTTAAAATGATAGGTCCCGCGAACTGCCATTTCTTGAAGCTTAGGTTTCAATCGGCTCTCAGTAAAACGCTGCTCCTAGCAGCCGTTTCCCTTATCAATTACTGTTTTGCTGACGATTGGCCTCATTGGCTTGGACCGACCGGCGATTCCGTCTGGGCCGAAGATGGCATCATCCAAGAGATGCCTAAGTCCGAACTTAAGGTACTGTGGCGTTCTCCGATTGGAGCTGGCTATTCGAGTCCATCAGTCGCCAATGGAAAAGTATACGCTACGGACTACGTAAAAACTTCCGGCGAAATCACCAACAAAGCTAGCTGGAAAGATCCACTTGAAGGTTTCGAACGCGTTCGTTGCTTCAATTCCGAAACTGGCGAATTACTATGGCAGCATGAATACGCTCGTGCACACGAAATTTCTTACGGCGGACGTCCGCGCAGCGCTCCTACTGTTGCGGACGGTAAAGTCTATACGCTCGGCGCAGAAGGCGACCTGTATTGCCTCGATGCTTTGAGTGGCGAGGTAATCTGGCATAAATCCTTTAATACTGAATACGGCGTCGAAACTCCTATCTGGGGATTTGCGGCCCGCCCTCTAGTTGATGGCGACACGCTCTACTGCCTCGTGGGAGGCGAAGGCAGCGTCGCCGTCGCTTTCGACAAAGATACAGGTAAAGAAAAATGGCGTGCGCTTACCGCTGCCGAGCCCGGGTACTGTCCTCCAACCATCATCGAACATGGCGGCAAACGACAGTTAATTATCTGGCACCCCGAGGCGATTAATGGATTGGATCCCAAGACGGGCTCCGTCTACTGGTCTCACCCCATTACCGCCACGCTCCGCATGTCCATCATGGCGCCGCGCAAACAAGGCAGTCTTCTATACGCTAGCACTCAAAGCAATATTGGGATCATGCTGGCTCTCGACGACGAACGTCCAGCCGCGAAAGTGCTCTGGAGAAATCAGCCAGGCATCGCAGCCTCTTCACTGGCCAATACGCCTGTCTTCACCCGCGAAGCCATCTACGGCTGCGATGTCCAAACCAGTAGCCTAATCGCCTTCAACCCGAAAAACGGAGAACGGTTCTGGCAAACCAAACAACCGACTTTCGGAGAGCGAAAAGGCCGCCATGCGATTTGCTTCGTCGTACGACACCAGCAAAGCGACCGATATTTCATCCTTAGCGAGACCGGCGATCTAATCCTAGCAAAACTCACTCCCGAAGCCTACGAAGAACTCGGACGCCTCCCCGCCATCGAACCGACCAACACTGCCATGGGGCGCAGTTTTGTCTGGAGTCATCCAGCCTTCGCCCAAAAGCATATGTTCGCCCGCAACGACAAAGAACTCATCTGCATCGACCTCGCTGCAAGTTCCTACAAAAAATGACTGTCTCCACAATGATCGCCTTGTAGGGTCGGCACCTAGACCGTGCCGCGTAAGCGATACTCCGAGACATCGCAAATTTAAGATTTCAATAACCTTATCCCTCATTCAAACGCTTCATTAGCTGGACACATGAAATTATGTCAGGATTCGCGTTGCGAATATAGGTCGACTGAAAGCTAAATAGGTTTCAAGCACCCTTCAATGGCAAACGAGGACCGAAACGAAAACGCCCAGCGATCGACAAGCGAACCTAATGTCGCTATAGCGACACCTACGTTGCCTCCGGCAACTCTGACGAATTTCTCTTTTTTATAATCGCTGGAGTTTCCTAAAAAATCTAGAATACCGGCAAATGAAGACTAAGAATTATGGCGAGACGGAACATAATCCATTAGTTCGCCTACCAGACAGAAACCCAACGGCCCTTTCCTCTATCATGCGATACGCATTCACAATTCTTCTCTTTTTCTTCACGGGACCTATTATAACCTCCAAAGCAAACGAACTCGAAAGTCTCGAATCAACGGTCGCTGATCTCGTCGCTAACAACCAAATACTCGGTGCCCAATTGTTCGTCGGTAAAAATGATAAAGTCCTCTTCGAGCGAAATTTCGGCGTTCGCTCCGCAGATGACTTCAGTCCAATAGATTTCAATACGCAATTTTGTATTGGGTCATGCTCAAAGCCTTTCGCTTCTGCAGTTACATTGGCTTTAGTCCAAGAAAAACACCTGGATTTGGATACGCCAATCAGTGGCGTTCTCCCGGAATTCGCATCCCTCGAAATCAAAGACCACGGCTCAGCAGACCGTAGTCCCAACCTACGAGAACTATTATCCCATCGCGGTGGAATCTATTCTCAGAAGGTGAGTATGAATAAGCGTCAATCTCGATGGATACGAGACTTCAAGCTAACCCTCGAAGACGCCGTAAACGGCATGGCCAAAGAGTCATTAATCAGTGTCCCCGGGACAGACTTCGCCTATAGCGGCGCAGGGTACTGCATCATTGGTCGCGTTGCAGAAGCTGCGATGAACCAATCGTTCGAGAGCATATTCCAAGCGAAGATCGGTCACCCCCTCAACCTCAATCGCACAACCTTTTTCCCAAACCCCAAAGACCCAAACATCGCTACCGGTTCTTCAAACGGAGAACTCCACCCTGCCACTCCGCACCTCTCAGAGCCATTCAACCTACCACTCATAGGAGGCAGCCTTTACTCCACCGCCCGCGACAGCTCACGATTCGCCAGAATGGTCATTGGCAAGGGAAGTCTTGGAGAAGTCGAAATCCTATGGAAGGCAACGTTCAAGGATTATAGTCGGCTGCATTTCGAGGGCAAAGGCTACGGATTCGGTTGGAGTTTAAAAATCAAGAATCGGAAAACGATCGAACTCTCCCATACGGGAGCTTTAGCCGCAAGTAGAGCCGCCTTCCGCATAAATCTAAAATCAGGAATCTATGTCGTCGCACTCTACACGCTCACCGACCCAAGCGTATCCGCCGATACAGGACGAAGATTGAAAAACGCCATTTCAGCCGTCACGAGCAGCGAGGACTAAAGCAGCCTTAGTGGATACGCGTCAACTTAAGCAGTAGCCGCAGTTCAATGCACTAATCTCTCGATTTCGAACCTTTTGTCCGCAGAGCGGGCACTTATTTCCTGACGCAGGAAGGAACTAGCGAACGAAGAGAGCGATGTTAAAAGAAATATCCTCTCAAGCTTCAGCCCGTTCAGGTCCTGCCTCGAATGAGGAAGGTCGTAAAAACAAAACTTTAAACAACGCTCGTTCCTCGCTTGTTGCCTCTACGAGCCAAATAGGTGTCTCTTCGAGACAATAAGTTCGAATTGTTGGAGCGAATCTTTGCAATCTGTGGGTAAAAAAGCCCTAGGACATCAAACTCCCCTAGTGCGCCCAAACCTTATTGCCAACTTCTGAGATCGGCACGCAGCCTTGCCACATTCCCGGAATGAAATCATAGTTAAGCACAGTTTTCATCACGGTCTCAGATGTAAAGTAACCCGAAATCGTCAGCTCACGCGCCTTTTTGAAAAACGGCGATTCACTCTCTGCAAGGCCCATTAGGATTTCATCCTGCTGGTCTCCTTCCAATTTCACAAAAGGTGACTTATGGGCCTTCCGACTCGCTCTATTGACTCCGCCAAGACCCTTTTCAAAGGTAACCTTCTCGTCATCAGTAAGGAATTCGCCATACATCAAATCAATCCATTCCGGAACGCCCACATCCAAGGCGCCCGGCGTATCCGTTTTAGGCAGTATTCGATCGGCAATCGCCTCGACGATACCAAACTGAACACGGCTTAAGTTCTTCGCCTTACTTTTCGAACGAGCACCCCTCGACTGAGCATGCAAAACGCCCGTCATCGTGGAAGCGGAAACTGCCGCTCCTAAAAACAGTCCAGCTCGTTTCAACGCTTCCCGTCGATTCATAACGAGCAAATCTCCAATATTAGAATTTGTATCCATGATTTCGATTCCTTTCTAGGAGAGGTTTCCTTTCTTAAGTTCGCTCACAGCGTGATCTGCTGCTCGGGCAGTCAGAGCCATGTAGGTGAGTGATGGGTTCTGACAGGCTCCCGACGTCATACAGGCCCCATCGGTAACGAAGACATTTGGCGAACCATGAACCTGATTCCACTTGTTCAATATCGAAGTCTTAGGATCGCGTCCCATTCGAGCCGTACCCATTTCGTGAATGCAATTACCTGGGTTGCTCTTTTCAGGAGTATCGAATGGCGTTATTTCCCTTCCGCCAGCAGCCTCGATCATATCGATTGCCGATTGCTTCATGTCTTTCCTCATCGCGTATTCGTTTTCCTTCCAACCAGCGTCGAAAGTGACAGTAGGCTGACCCCACTTGTCGCGAACATCCTCGTTCAGATACATGCGGTTTGCGTGATACGGCAAGCACTCGCCCCACGAACCAATACCAAAGCGCCATGGACCTGGCTCTATTAGATCGGCCTTAAGACTCGGTCCGAAGCGCTCCAGTTCCGCAATTCCACGGGACCAATTATCGCGACTTGCTCGACCTTGATACCCAAAACCTCGCACGTAATCCTTTTGCGTCGATGCCTTGTCTAAATTGCGGAACCGAGGAATGTAAATACCATTCGGACGACGTCCTTTGTAGTACTGATCGTCATAACCGTCGAACCGTCCCGAAGCGCCCACCTTAAAATGGTGATCCATCAAATTGTGTCCGAGTTCACCGCTTTCATTTCCGAAACCGTTCGGGAAGCGATCGGATTTCGAATTGAGCAGAATGAACGTCGAAGCGATTGCCGAGGCACAGACAAAAATCACCTTCGCATAATACTCGATGACTTCATTGGTCTCCGCATCGATTATGCGAACGCCGACCGCCTTTCCCTTTTCCTTGTCGTAGATCAGTTCATTAACGATTGAGAATGGACGCAGCGTCAAATTACCCGAAGCGTAAGCAGCAGGCAAAGTCGATGCGTTGCTACTGAAATAACCACCGTATGGGCATCCGCGAATACAACGATTTCGAAATTGGCAGCTCCCGCGTCCTTTGTGCGGCACGGTCAGATTCGCAACACGACCTATGATCATCGCCCGATCATTGAAAGCAGACTTCACGCGATCGCGTACTTGCTCTTCGACGCAGGTCATTTCCATTGCTGGAAGAAATTTTCCATCGGGCAACTGAGACAATCCATCTCTCGTTCCGCTAATTCCAGCATGTTCCTCTACATAGTCATACCAGGGAGAAATGTCCTTGTAGCGGATTGGCCAATCGACAGACATGCCATCCTTAGCATTAGCCGTAAAATCGAGATCTCCCAACCTGTAGGACTGACGCCCCCACAACAACGAACGACCGCCTACGTGGTAACCGCGCATCCAATCAAAAGGCTGGTCTTCTGAATACGGATTATCCACGTCATCCACAAACCAATGGGCAGATGCAGGATGAGTCGTGTATCCAGTTCGGTTTTGCTTTTTCTGACGGGAAATATTCTTCTGAGTATTCTTTGTTCGGCCTTCGAACTCCCAAGGTTCCGTGTGAGCCGTTGGGTACTCGCCATGCTTCACGTCTCGTCCGCGTTCCAGCACTAGAGTCTTTAACCCTTTTTCACTCAATTCCTTGGCAGCCCAACCGCCACTAATTCCAGATCCTATCACGATCGCGTCGTAAGTGTTCTGCTGCGTTCCTTTTCCTTGAATATTCATGAGGTAGTAAGATTTCGAAAACCCATGCAAAATTAAGTGCAAGGGTAGCTTATGACAAGATCAGACAGTCGAATAAACAGATCTCAAGCAAACCTTAAATCCATCCATTTTCCCCTATCCATCAAGAGAATCTCCCCATCCCCCAATTTCGCCCTCTCTCAATCCTTCAGTCAAAAGACTCCACGCTTGCCCTAGGCTCGATCAACAGCATCAATAATCCGCGAGTATGAGTGAATCTAGAGAACGTAACTGGAAATTCCATCGCTTAGGTGGGTTCAATCAAGTCAGCCTAGAATCGGGTGAGGATCTCAAAGCTCTCGACACGCTCGATCTCAAACTGTGGGCCGCCTTGTCTTGTCCAACGCGCGGTCTAGACTTCGACGAGAAGACAATGGACCTCATCGATGCCGATGACGACGGGCGAGTCCGAGCTCCCGAGCTCATCGGCGCCACAAAATGGGCCCTTTCGCTAATTCAAAACGCGGATACGTTACTAAAAGGTTCCGATACGCTCGCGCTCGATGAATTCGATACCAGTTCCGAGGAAGGCCTCGCTTTGCTAAATTCCGCAAAGCAAATCCTCGATTACCTGGGAAAGCCCGATGCGAAGAGCATTTCCCTAGACGATACTTCCGACAGCGTACGCATTTTCAAAAACACGCTTTTTAACGGGGACGGAGTCGTTCCTACGGATTCCGCGAATACCGACGGAACACGAGCCACCATCGAAGCGATCATGGCTTGTTTCGAATCGATCCCCGATCGCGGAGGCAAACCCGGCATCAATCAAGCAAAGGTCGACCGTTTCTTCGAGGAAGCCCAGGCTTACAGTGATTGGATCGCCCAATCAGAAGCCAATTCCAACGAGATCTTTCCTCTCGGTATAGGCACAGCCCAAGCCTACGAGGTTTATCAAGAGGTCGAAGCCAAAATAAACGACTTCTTCACTCGCCGCGATCTGGCTGCATACGACCCTCGCACCCTTGACGCGATCGAAGAGCAAGAAGTTCAGTATCTGAATACAGTTGCGAACGATCTGATAGTCGACCAAAATGAATTCGCCAAATTCCCCATCGCCCAAGCCTCGACCGAACAGTCGCTTCCACTTAAGTCTGGCGTCAATCCGTCTTGGATGAAAACGATGGATACATTCGTCGAAATCGTCGTGGAATCCATCCTCGGTAAACGTGACGCCCTAAGCGCCGGCGATTGGAAGATTATCCAAGATCGCCTAGCAGCCCACGGCCAGTGGCGTGGACGCAAAGCAGGCGAATCTGTAGAATCAATTGGACTGGATCGCCTGCGGACTTTGCTAGCAGGACCCGAAAAACAAACCATCGAAGCCTTAATCGATCGCGATCTACAACTCGCCAACCACGCCAATTCGATCGAACGCGTAGACAAACTGCTCCGCCTAAACAGGAATCTCTTTCAGCTTCTCAACAACTTCGTATCCCTCCGCGATTTCTACGACCCCGAGCGTCTCGCCATTTTTCAGCAAGGCACCCTGTATTTAGATGGACGCAGTTGCGAGTTGTGCGTTCTCGTCCGCGATCCGAAGAAACATGCGACCCTCGCACCGATGAGCCGATGCTACTTGGCTTACTGCGAGTGCACGCGTCCGGGCGAAACGAAATCCATGACTATCGCTGCCGCTTTCATGAACGGAGCTTCAGATTTTCTCACCGTCGGCCGCAACGGTATTTTCATCGATCGATTCGGTCGTGATTGGGACGCGACCATCGTCAAATCAGTCGAAAATCCAATCAGCCTGCGCCAAGCGTTTTGGTCACCCTACAAGCGAGTCTCGAAAATCGTCGAAGACCAATTCCAGAACTTCGCCGCAGCCCGTGAAAAATCGCTTCTAGACGGAACCAAGAAAACCGTCGGATCGATTGGCTCGAGCATGGAAAACGGTTCTACATCCGCTGGAAGCGCATTTGACATAGCCCGATTCGCCGGCGTATTCGCAGCAATCGGCCTCGCTCTCGGTACCCTCGGAGCAGCTTTTGCTGCAGTCATGAACGGACTCTTGGGGCTCCCTCTCTGGCAGCTGCCCCTAGTGCTCATCGGATCTCTCCTATTAGTATCCGGACCTCCGATACTACTCGCTTACATGAAACTGAGACAACGGAACCTAGCACCGCTGCTCGATGCCAATGGTTGGGCAATCAATGCCCGCGCCAGAATCAACGTTCCATTCGGAGCATCTCTGACGCGTATTGCCCAACTCCCGAAAGGTTCCAAAACCCGCCGGAACGACCCCTACCGCGACAAAAGCAAACCCGGCCTCTGGGTCGTGGTGATCCTCTTGGCCGCCTACATATTCGCCGGCAAAGCCTACGAAAACGGCACCCTTCACGATTGGACCAACGGCGCACTAGGATCTCCACCCAGCATCGATACAACCGAGGAGAGCAAGGCTACGCCTTGAGCCAATCTGTAGGAGCGGGTTTACCCCGCGATTCCTAATCCCCTCCTGTATCGATGAAAAATATCGCGGAATAAACCCGCTACTAGACCGAATTGCCCCTCGACTCTCATAACTACAGCGAAGCTACTCCTAAAACAACCCGTCCAAATTACCACCCTTCACGTAATCCTCCATAGATGATGAACGCCTCGCCTCGCCACCCCCTTCTCTTTATTGTGCTAGTACTCTCCTTGCTGTTTCCGCAGTTAACCCAGGCGCAATCCGAGTCCAAGCCTAACATCGTCTACATCATGGCAGACGATCTCGCTTGGGCCGATGTGGGATTCAACGGAGCCACTTTCTACGAAACGCCCAACATTGACGCCCTTGCCGCCCAAGGCATGCGTTTCAGTGACGCCTACCCTGGAGCCTCGAACTGCATGCCCTCTCGCGCATGCATCATGACCGGCACCTACATTACGCGAACGCAGATGTGGACTCCTGGCTCCAAGGCCAAAGGCAAAATCGAGAATATGAAATTTCTCGTTCCACGAAAGGACGATAACAAAGGCGACGGTTCCCTACCGGCCAAAGAAACGCTCGATCCCGCGTTCACCACGATCGCTGAAGTTCTCAATACATCTGGATACACCACCGCCCATCTCGGAAAGTGGCACCTGGGTCCAGACGGTCACGGATTCGATCTCAATGACACCAACGGCCTAGCCGGAACACTAACGGAAAAGTACTACAACGATATCAACGTAGCCGAGACGCTAACCGACCGCACCGTCAAGTTCATAAAAGAAGAATCCGACAATCCCTTTTTTATATACCTTTGTCATTGGGACGTGCATACGCCGATCAGAGCCCGGGCTGATGTTGTCTCCAAATACGAGAAAAAGCTCAAGAGCCGTCAATGGGACTATAAATGGAATCCAACCTACGCAGCCATGATCGAAGCGGTCGATATCAGCGTTGGCCGCGTATACGATGCTCTTAAAGCTCAGGGGATCGCAGACAACACGCTTTTCATATTCACTTCCGACAATGGCGGCCACTCGGGCGTAACGCCTAATAAACCCCTTCACGGAGCCAAAGGAGCATTCTACGAAGGAGGCATTCGCGTCCCCATGATCGCCGTGTGGCCAGGCGTCGTTAAATCGGGTACCGTTTGCAGCACTCCGATAACCGGCGTCGACTACCTCCCTACCTTCGCTGACCTAGCAGGGGCCGATTTGCCGAAAAGCCAACCTGTGGATGGTCGTTCAATAGCTCCATTACTCCATGGAAAATCTACTCTAAAAAATCGCTCCATTTTCTGGCACTACCCGCTCTACTTGGCTGGTGCCCAGTACAACCAAGTCGTCCCGATCCACGGAACCGATACAATGTACTGGCGGGCCACTCCTTGCAGCGTCATACGAAAAGGCGATTGGAAACTCATCCAGTACTTCGAAAGCGACACCGTAAAGCTGTTTAATCTCCGAAAGGATATCGGCGAAGCCAACGAACTTTCTAAAACGTATCCAGAAAAAGCGAGCGCTCTTCTTCGCGAACTCAAACGCTGGCAAAAGAAGTCCAACGCAATCATCCCCACAAAGCTCAACCCTGATTTCAAAGGTTAACCAACCTTTCCCACGAAAATTAAACCCAAACATTTCATAAACCACGGAGGAAACCAGATAACGAAATCTCCTACCTCAGCACCCTCCGTGGTTATAAGATTAATACGATTCGCAATGTTGCTATTTTCCACACGAAGGACAATAAGGTCACGAAGAAGCCTTGGCTCAGGGCTCATCAATCCCTTCGTGATCTTTGTGTCCTTCGTGGGCGATCTATTGTCATAAAATATTTGGGTTAAGTCGTTCCAGAAATCCTTTTTTTGAAACCACAAGGTAAACGTTTATGAAAACAAAACTAAGCTCACTCATCATCTCAGGACTATTGACCGTCGCCTGTTTTGGACAGCAAATGGACTGGGAGGCATACGATCCCCCTTCGACCCTTGTCGTCCCGGAAAACCCAATAACGCGAGCGAAGTTTCCCTTCATCGATGTTCATAGTCACCAATACCGCATGGGGCCCTCGGATCTAGACGATCGCATCGTCGAAATGGACGCAATGAACATGGGCATCATGGTCAACCTTAGCGGACGAGGAGGCTCCCAACTAAAGGCGATGGCGAGCAACGTCCAAAAGCATCACCCTAGCCGTTTTGCCCTATTCACGAATATCGATTTCAACAACGTTGACGAACCGACCTGGGCCTCTCGGACAATCACACGACTCCAAGAGGACGTTCAAAACGGAGCCAAAGGACTCAAGGTTTACAAAAGCCTCGGTCTTTCAAATAAGGATACACAAGGAAACCGTATCGCCGTTGATGACTCACGACTCGATCCCGTGTGGGCGAAATGCGGAGAACTCGGCATTCCAGTAATCATCCACTCCGGCGATCCGAAACCATTTTGGTCTCCGCACGACAATCAAAATGAACGCTGGCTAGAACTCAAAACGCATCCGCGAAGAAAACGCGACGCCAACAACCCTGCCCCTTGGGAGCAGATAATAGCGGAACAGCACAACGTATTCAAAAAGCACCCCAACACCAATTTCATCGCTGCTCATATGAGCTGGCTCGCTAACGACCTCGGCAAGCTCGGCGAAGTCCTCGATGAGATTCCAAACATGCACGTGGGCATCGCCGCGATAATTGCCGAACTCGGACGCCAACCTCGCATGGCCAATCGCTTCTTTGAAAAACACCAAGACCGCGTCCTCTTTGGCAAAGACTCATATAAGCCCGAAGAATTCCCAACTTACTTCCGAGTACTCGAATCCGACGACGAATACTTCCCTTACTATAAACGTTACCACGCATTCTGGCGCATGTACGGCCTAAACCTCCCCGACGAAATCCTCAAAAAGCTCTACTACAAAAATGCTCTAAGAATCATCCCCGGCCTAGATCATTCGATCTTTCCAGAGTGAGGCCACGAGTGAAGAACCTGCGGTTGTAACCTAATCGACATTCCGCTAATCACCAATTCAATCCTCATTCCCCAAGCTCGGGCGGAATTGCCGTGGCCGCAGCACAAGCTCACCACACTCTTCGAAAAGCAACACCTGGACAAGGTGGGGCAAGGTCGGTCCAGCCTGCCCCCCCCATCCACTCGACATAGAAAAACATGGAAGAAATCAAACCCTGGATCCTTGTATCAATCGGACTAACATTGGCCGGATACATGATCTATCTCTACCTGAAAGATCGTCGAATTGACCACTGGCCGAAAGTGCAAGGGAAAGTATTGTGCTCCGAAGTAGCGGAAGAAATTGACTGGAGCAATGGAAGACGGACCGAAATGTACAGCCCGTATTTAAAATATGAATATGAGGTAGTTGGAGCTATGTACAAAGCCGAGAATATTGGTCTCGTGGAATCAAGTTGTTCGATCCAGAACTTTGCGGAAAACAAAATAAGAAAGTACCGCAGAGGAAAATCGGTTCCGGTGTTTTAGAATCCAACTTCAAGGGAGGAATCTTATCTGGAAAAAGACATAGGAATATTGACCTACTTGTTGTTGATCATCTGTTCAGCTGTTTGTTTGATTGCCGGGTGTAAATATCTACTAATCTTAGAGATCTAGCCAATGCCTAGATCCGAGAATGGTCGGAGACGATCTATTCATGGTGAATTGGCACGAGACAGACAAACCTGATTTCGTTACGCTAATAATTGATTTGAAGCAAAACGCTTTGTATTCATCGGCTATACTGAGATACGGGAAAAACGAGGAGATGGTTCATTTCAAGGAGGCTTCCATTAGATCAGTGAATCGTCCTAAACAATGATGAGCTCATCACGGACAAGAGCCTTACCCCTTGATCGGATCTAGCGAAAGACGAGCTTCGGCTATCGAGGCATCGAGCCCTTGACGCACGAAACGGAAATCGCTTGCGACGTTAAAAAATCGATACCCTTGTTTCCATAGTCGTTTTCGATCTTCAGGATTACCGCTATTAATAGCTCCTGCTTTGCCGTGCTTTAGGCAGGCTTCACCAACCTCGCGTACGATTTCTTGGAGTTTTGGATGATCCATCTGCCCTACGAGATTCATATTTACCGAAAGGTCACCTAGGCCGACGAATAGCATATCCACACCAGGCGTCGCTGCAATTGCATCGATATGCGGCAGTACTTCGGGTGTTTCGATCTGAATGACAAGGAAGGTGTTATCATTCTCATGGCTCAAATAGTCGCCAAGCGGAGCCTTTCCCATATCCGCATCCGAATGTATCGGATCCAAGCCTCGACGTCCTTCGGGTGGGAACTTCATCATTTCCACCACTCGTTGCGCTTCCTCCACGTCGCGAACGTGAGGTACCATTATGCCACGAGCGCCCGGGCCATTCGAGTGCTTCACGAATAAAGCCAGGAAAAACAACGAGAACAAAGGAGGAAAAAACAGACTCGATGTCTTTTGAGTCACTTCGAGGTAGTTGCCTGGAACATACCGGACTCCGATAGATAACGCGACGACGAGTAATCCCGTACACCAAGCGATAGCATGATTTCGTCTCCGACGAGCAACGTCGCTCGGTGGCGAAGGACGAAAGAGAGGAAGCAAATCTTGGTTAAGAACTGCTGTGATCGAATTCACCCCAGAATCGACGCTCGACATTCCTGCCGCAAACAATGCCGCAACCACCAATCCCGACAATCCGGTTGGCAAAGAATGTGCGATGAAAAACGGAAACAGTTTGTCTGCATTCTCGCCAAGATCGAGTCCTGGGAGCTCTAACAAAGCTGAATCTCTAAAGTACCCCAACAAAGCGAATCCCAAGAGTCCGAGAAACAAGGTCACAACAAGCGCGGCGATGCTCTGAATCAAAAAACCCGCCGAGCCGAAGAGGCACTCGAGGTTGCCATAAATCGTTGTATCATCGTCTGGTCGGCTCCCGCGGTACAAACGCGAAATACCAATTGCAAAACGATCGCTCCAACCATCGTCGCTCTGACTTCCGGATCTAAACTGAATATCGGCTGAGTATCCCAATTCTCGCTCCACTGCGTTGGAATCCAGGAAAATCCGTCCAGCGACACGCTAACGACAATCACCGAGACTACCGCTCCAATGAAAAGCAAAGAGAACTGAAGCAAATCTGTCACCACTACAGCTCGCAACCCGCCCATTGAAGTATAAGCGACTGCCACTACGCCGGTAATGGCAGAGATCAACGGGATCCACTCTTCCCCTAGCCCCGTCATCACGCAAACGGCTGCTGACGAAAGCGAGATCAACAGCGCCGTCCACACCAACCTCAAAAACACAAAAAGAACCGCCCCACCTACCCTCGCCGAAAGCCCCAATTTGTCCTCCAGCAATTCATACGCGCTAGTGACGCTCTGCTTCATGTAGATCGGAATGAGCCAGTAACCTACAATGAAATACGCGATAGGGACTGAGATAATGCCCGTAAGATAAATCGGTCCGTGTTGGATGATTTCGCCCGGATAAGCCAAGTAAGAGAC
>JBNMOQ010000068.1:0-19317 GCA_051275055.1 Candidatus Pelagisphaera sp. | reverse complement strand
TCGCGCCGTTTATGGGATTCTATCTCATTCAAGTTTTCAGTATTCAGAAAACAGCTGCAATGAGTATTGGACTCATTCTACTGTCGACGCTCGCCTTGATTCCGATCAGTCGAATGACAAAAGGCGGTGTTAATGAAAATAGCCAACATTAAACGCTCTCAACTCAATGCCAAAAACCTATTTTCCGCGAAGCGGAAACCTATTGGCTTCGCGCAGCGGAGACACAAGGTCGTAGACCGTTGTTAAAACACCCTCAACCTGATCAGTTTTTTAACAACGCTTCCGTCTTCACGTTGTTGCGCCGAGACAAGTCGCTTGTTGTTTCTGCGAAACAAATAGGTGTATTTGAAAGTTAAGGTTTGTGGGGTGGGACGCCTGCGACGAGGTGCTTTTTGAATTCGTCTAGATGGCTTTCGTAAACGCCGCGTGGAGAGCAGGTGTGCTTTTTGCAGAGACCGGCGGCCATGCCTAGGACTTCGCCCATCATGCCGGTTGTTCTTTGAACGCGTACGGTACCGAGGGCGATGTGCGTGACGCTGATGTTGCGTCCTGCCATCATGAGGTTGTCTATATTTCGCGAATACAGCGTACGGTAGGGGATCGGGTAGGGCTCAATTTTTAGATGTTCGGCGTTGGATTGAAACGCGTCGCAAGCGCAAATCGGCTCCTTGGGATAATGGAGATCGATGGTCCAGGTTGTGGTAACGCATGCATCGGGGAATTCTTTGGCTCTCACTATATCGTGCTGGCAGAGGATTACATCTCCGAGGAGTCGCCGGGATTCTCGTTTGCCGCCGATGTAAGCGACCCAGCTTAGGCGCCGGTTTGCGAATTCGCTTCTAAATTTCTCGTTGTTTTTAAGGACTGTCCAGTTTCCGAAGGTGATGCGGAGCGCGTAGTCTCGGATGTGTTCGAATTCGTGAATTTGATCACGGTCGGCTCCGGTTTCCCAGTCCCAGTCTCCTTTCACGTCTTTGATGCAGGTTTCCGAAGTGAATGGAACTGCCCATGGAGTGTCTGGAAATGTTGATGGAGAGACTTCTTCCATTGAGTTCCATTGTACTGAGGTTCCCATTACAAGTTGATCCGCTTTTTCGGGGGCGAGCTCTTCTCCGGTTTGGTCTTTCGATTCTCTACCGACGCGGTAGTCGGCATTTGCGAGAGCGCCTAGATTTCCATCGCCGGTGCAATCCGCGAAGAGATTGCTTGAAAATCGAATGCGTTCGCCGGTACGAAGATTTTGTCCAGTTACCGCGATAATGCGATTTCCGTCCATTTCGATAGCATCGACATGGGTATTGAGAAAAAGGCTAAGGTTCTTCTCGGCGAGAGCCGCATCGAGTTTTCGCTGATCTTCGTAGTTGGATGCAGGGCCTGCGTTATGGATTTTCTTTTCGGGATGATTCTCAATGACTTCGAAGATCTTTTTGCTACGTTCTGTATTGGGATTCTCATTCGCTTCCCATAGATTCCAATGACCGATGGGGCCGATCTCATCGACTAGATTTCCGAGCATTGGGTAGGGCTTTTGGTGAATAAGGCCTGATAGGCCGACTCGAACTTCGGAGCTGTTATTGCCGCCGAGAACGGGCCGATTTTGGATAAGGGCGACGCGACAGCCGTGTCTCGCTGCGCTGATCGCGGCGCACGTGCCTGCGACGCCTCCGCCGACTACAACGAAATCGTAGTCGCCACCATTGCTTGGCGTATCCGAAAATCCGAGCAGCACGTTTCGAAATTTACGGATGTCTGCTATTTCGTTAGGAGGAGATGAGTCGAGATCGGAACTGAATAAGATCGCATCGCATCGTCCATTGAATCCCGTTAAGTCTCGGAGGGTTAATGCTGCCTGACGGTTGTGAACCGTGATCGTTCCACCGTCCTGCCAGTGCCACTGGGCCTTTTCCGTGCCGAAGTTTGTCGTGAGAGCTTCGCCATTGATCAAGAGTTGGAATTTGCCGGGGTAACCTACCGCTCTCATGCCGGGTGTTGTATCGGGCGTTTTCCACTGGCCAACCCAGTCGCGAGTACGAACCCAGATGCGGTACTCGCCGTTCTTTGGAAATGAAACGGTAGTGGTGGCGTCGTCGACGCTTCTGCCTAATCCATGAGCCAAGAGATACGGGGATCCCATTTGATCCATGACTTGCTGATCAACCACCCATCCTCCGATGTCGGAGAAACTCTCGGCTTCGACGAGGACATCTGTTTTAGGAGAATAGCTGCCAAAAGAGGTGATGCTGAGTAGTGAGGTAGCGAACAGGAACAGGGCGGTTTCTGAAATCATAATAGTTTCTCTACTCCTTGATGGAGTGCGATACAATGATTTTGTGGAGTGGGTGAAGGCCGTTTCTGAGATAAAGGCTTCCGTCTTTCGTTCGTGCAGTTTGGTGAATACGTTTATTTCAATTTTTGATGTCGGTTTTCATTTTAGATCGGAAAACTCTTGGAATTAACGATTTAGGTTCAATCCGGGTGGGAAACAAATTGCCTTAGTCTACTGTTGACCTACATATGGTTCGATAGTTGAGCGAGGGTGAGCACTATTTGGATTATCAAATATTTGTTAGGCCAAGTTTTCTAAGAATTTGGCGATGCGTGTTTTTCTTAAAAGTCCCCAGTATACAAACTAGAGTACCCCATATGAAGTATATCGAAAATATGTTTAAGCACCCTGATTGAGCGTAGTGGCTCTGCGTAGAACAGAAGACGTCACCGAACGCTGACGCAGGAAGCCGCAATCGATTCTCAAGCTTTAATTATATATGGTTAGCGAGCCTTAGTCGCTATTCCCAGTGTCTTTGTGTGCCTATTGCTAGGGACAATCAAAAATAATAACGAATTTAGAATACATCCATTTAACTCTGAAGCAGACGATATTCTGCTGAAGACGATCCACCAACATAACTAGAAATGAATAATAAAAAATCCCATAGAAGATTCAGTGGCCTGTATAAAGGGCTACTTGCGTTTGCGGTTGCAGGCGCCCCGGGGCTTTTAGCCCAGGACGACGACGAGGAAGTTTTTGAGCTCTCTCCTTTCTCGGTTTCGGCTGAGGAGAACGAGGGCTACCGCGCCCTTTCCACGCTTGCGGGTACTCGACTGAGGACTCCCCTTAAAGACCTCGCTGGAGCGCTTCAGGTTGTGACCGAGCAGTTTATGGAAGATGGCAGTATTACAAATGTCGAGGATCTCTTTCTCTACACGACCAATACCGAAGTATCCGGTCCGGACGGAAACTTTGGGTCTGGTGGCGGAGACAGGCGTGATCCTAATGGTCGAACCCGTGTTCGTGGAATTGCCGAACCTGACCGGACTCGCAACTTCTTTCTGAGTGATATCGGGCTCGATACTTACAACACAAACCGTGTTACTATCGCGAAGGGACCGAACGCCATCCTCTTCGGACTAGGAAGTCCGGCGGGCCTGTATAATAGTAACCTGAAACAAGCGAACTTCAAGGATACCACGGAGATAAAACTGCGTTACGGCAGCTGGGGCGCCCACCGCGAGATATTCGACGCAAACCGGGTTTTGGTGGAGGACAAGCTCGCTCTACGCATCATTGGACTGAACAACCAAAACAAGTTTAAGCAGAAGCCTTCTTTTGAAGATGAACAACGTTTCTATGGGGCGATACTGTTCCAGCCTTCTGAGAAAACAACGATCCGCATTAACGCCGAAATCGGAAGCCGAGATGCGAGTCGCCCCTATATTATTACGCCCTCTTCGAATATCCCTGACTGGATAGCGAATGGGATGCAGACCAATTCCGATCCAGGCGCATCCAATGGCTGGAGTGTCGTTGCTTCCAATCGTGGTCCTTTGTATGTCTTCGATAGCCCCGAAGCCACGCAGGCCTCCGTGGGATATGATACGGGACCCGCCACGGCTGGTCCTGATGGTATCTTGCGCCGTATGTACACCTGGTCGAACCGGGCAGACGCTAATGCCAGTGTTAGCAATGCGGTGTTGTCAGACGAGGACAGTTGGGTATTCAATTTCAGAGACAATACCCTGACCGGTACCGAAAACACCTCGTACAGTTCGTTTGATGCGACTAATATAGTGCTCGAACAGAAGTTATCTGAAAATGCGGGCTTAGAATTGGCTTATGATAAACAGAATTCAAAAGACGGATGGTTGGACCGAGCGTCTAACCAGATCAGGGTCGATACGAGCGAGTATTTCAACTACTTCTTTGAAACGGAAGAAGACGGTACGCCTATACTCATTCCCAATCCAAGAGTGGGTAGACCTTACAGGGCGGGCTGGGATAATTTTGCAGACGCCACTTCCGAGCGGGAAGCATTACGATTAACCGGCTACTACGATCTCGACTTGAGAGACAGCGAAAATGACTGGCTGGGGCGTCACGTATTCACAGGACTATTTTCCGATCAGTCTCGTGAAGTCTACGAACAATCGGATTCCTATGGTATCGTGTCCGCTGGAGAAATCGAACGGGTTCTGGAGGCGAATCGGAACCGGGGTTATTCAACCGCTTCCTATGACCGGGGAGCACGGAATCTTCGTTACCTCGGCTCCAGTATCTCCGGCATGCCCTCCAGTGGTACGCTTGCCTCACGTACGACCGCCGCAACTCCTAGAATACAAGAGATCTCAGCTGTTATCTATGATAGCACCGCTGATCCTATCTTCGATGGACACAACGGAGCCTATCGGCAGATTGATGGGTCGCCCCTGGTTCTCAATCCCGTTAATAACGCATCGATTGACCGGCAGGAGATCGAATCCATGGCTATAACCGCTCAGAGTTATTTTCTGAACGATAATATCGTTGCCACCTACGGCTGGCGCCAAGATGAAGCGTCTGCCTGGAGGGATGATTCTCCTGAATTTACGGCTGAAGCGATTGCCCTTCCGGAAACGCTGGAATTGGGCAGTACTCCCGATAATACGGTCAAAGACAGCGTCTTCACCTGGGGCGTGGTTGGCCACTTGCCTGAACAATGGAGACCAGCCGGAATCGGAATAAGCGCCCACTACGGCGTGTCCGAGAACTTCGTGCCTTCACCGGGGCGCATTACGATCTTGAATGAGCCACACGCCAATCCGGCAGGCGAAACAACTGAATACGGATTCTCCGTCGACTTGCCGGAGCAGAACTTCTATGTTCGTTTCAATTGGTTTGAGACTGTTTCAGCAAACCAGACCGATGGTTCCATGGGTAACGGAAGCATTCCGAATTATGAACGTCTGTGGTACAACGGCGTTCGCAGTTCGCTGCAGGAGTTGGAAGAGCGGGTTCCTGGCGATCCTTCGCAAGGGTACTGGCCCAACAATATCGGCTGGGAGGACCTCTACACGGTGCCTCCTCTGGGTATGCGGGAAGCATTATGGACTCCGGTCGATCCGGGTCCGGGTTCAGGGACTGCCGTTTCGGTTTCCGATCGCGGGAATCCGAACGTGACCGGCGTATCCGACTTTTCTTCGGAAGGCATGGAAATCGAGGGCGTCTGGAATCCGACAAAGAATTGGACGTTTATGTTCAACGTGGCTCAGCAAAAGGCCATTAAAACGAACGTTTTGAAATCCTGGCAGGCGTACTTTGATATCCGCGAGCCGCAATGGCTGGCCATGGGAGATCTCCTGTCGCGACCGAACACGAACAAGAATTATGACGATCTGAATGGTAACGGCGTCCCGGATCTGGGAGAGCCCTCTACGGCTACGACGATTTTTGCGCAGACTCGATCCACCCAGTGGGGACGCCTCCTCCAGAACACACTTAGAGAAGGGGCTCTCTTGGATGAAGTCCGTGAGTGGCGTTTCAATATCGCTACCAGTTATCGCTTCGACGACGATAGCGCCTTAAAAGGCTGGGCAGTTGGTGGAGGTTACCGCTGGCAGGATGAAGTGGGTGTTGGTTTCCGAAACGGATTTCTAACTGATGACCCTCGCTTACCGGTGGGTCTCGATGAAATTGCGGTCTCCGATGTCACTCAGCCACTCTACGGCCCGAGCGAGGCGAACCTCGATCTCTGGACAAGGCATACGCGCATGATTATGGACGATAAGGTCGAGTGGAGATTGCAGCTTAATGTTCGTAATGCTCTGAATAACGATGATCTGATCATCACACGGAAGTCCGGGGACGATGTTCCCGCTAGTATCCGGATTATGAATCCGATCAACTTCCGTTTGACCAGTACGTTCGCGTTTTAGTAGTAGGGTATAAGTAAGTTAATTGTTTGAATATAGCGGGCTGGCTCGTTTCGACGAGCCAGCTCTTTTTCAAGAGTGAAGGACTCTGTTGGGCACTGACATGCAGAAAATGAATTGTCAGGTTGTCGCTTCGCTCCAAGCAGGTTTCTCTACCAACGATAAAAGCAAAAATTAAAACCTATTGTCGTGGAACGATACCTGTGTGCCCGAAGGGCACCTTGACCAAGATTAAGTATGATCAAGAAAACCGATACGAGGATTGAGCTACGCGAATCAGCTCTACCCTTGGTTTACGAATAGATTAGCATGTCAAGTCACTGGTAGCAGTTTGATACGCTCCCGTTACAGTTCTGAGATTGGTATGCTATGTGTTTTGTTGCGGGTTTTCATTAGAGTATTCTCGTTTTTCCTTTTGTAGAGGTTTACTGTATCCAATTTGTAATTATTTTTAATTTTCATGAAAACGCGCCGCCAATTGCTGAAATTAGGTGGGCTCATTGCTACGGCATCAGCCTTTCCACTCTCTGTTTCGGGAGCGAAACAGATCGAGAAAAGCAAGCGAGGTACCGGTCCTCTCAAGATAACGAAGGTAGAACCGGTTTTGATCCGCATGCCGATGAGCGATCTACGGGCGGATGAATTGGTCGCCATGAATCCAATCGGCACAATGACGGGCCGAGCTGGAATTGGGAATCGCTTGAATCATTCCTTTCCGTCGCGAACGAATGGCTCGCGTTTGACGACCTTGGTAAAGATCACCACAAACCAGGGAATCATCGGTTGGGGTGAGGCCCATGCGCCTACGGCTCCGACTGTTCACGCAACGGTGATCAACGATTTATTGGCCCCGATCATTATGGGGCAAGATGCACGGAATATTGGACCTTTGTGGGAGAAGATGTATTCCAGCCAACGGCTTCGCGGGTATTCAACTGGCTTTTACACGGAGTCGATTGCCGCAATCGATATCGCGCTCTGGGATATTCTCGGAAAATTTGCCGACCTACCAGTTTATCAATTGCTCGGCGGGAAATATCGCGATCGGATTCCGACTTATCAAGGCGCCGGAACGGTAGAGGATGCAGAAAAATCGATGGACGAAGGGTTCACGGCGATTAAGATGGGATTTAATAAATCCAGCACCGAAGGCATCGACCACGTGGCCAAGATATCCGAGGCGGTAGGCTCGAGGGGGCAGGTTATGATCGATTCGCTCGGAGCTTTTAAATTGCACGAGGCGATAGGCGTCGGCAGAAAACTGGATGAAATGGGAAATATCGGCTGGTTTGAAGATGCTCTGATGCCCGAAGACACCATGAGCTATCCAATTCTCGCCGAAGCTCTCGATACTGCAATCTGCGTTGGAGAGACTCTGTCTAACCGGTTTCAGTTTCGCGATTTGTTTATGAAGCGATCGGCAGACGTCGTTAATCCTGATGTCAGTCGCGCGGCTGGGATTACTGAATGCAAGCGAATCGCGGACATGGCGGATACGTTTGGCGTTCTATGGTCGCCGCATGTCAGTACTGGCTTGTCGCCGTACGTGGCAGCTTCGATTCACTTGGCGGTATCGACTCCAAATGCTGTCATCATGGAAGGCGGCAACATTCACAAAGCGACCGACGTTGGCGGTTCGCGAGGAAACGTGCTCCTTAAAGAGCCGATCGAATTTCACCCTGGGTATGCTGTCGTTCCGGAAAAACCGGGACTCGGTATTGAGTTTATTGAAAAGGAATTGAGGAAAGTGACAGTCAACTAGAGCTGCTTCCCCAATGAGACAAATGATAGAAGACATTCAGCATTAACGATTTTAAGTATATGAATTCAACGATTCTCGAAGGTATTCTCCCGGTCCTGCCGACTCCGTTTAAGGATGATGGCGATGTGGACTTGGTTGCAATGAGGCAGACCGCCCAGTTTTGCATGGATGCGGGAGCGAGCGGTCTGGTATTTCCAGGTGTGGCGAGCGAGTACGATCACCTTTCTTCTTGGGAGCGGCTATCGCTCTTGCGTGAAATTTGCGAAGTGGCGGACGGACGGATTCCAGTTATCTGCGGTGGAGGTAAAGGTTCGCCAGAGGAGATTAGCTCTAATATTAAGAAAGCTGGAGAATTGGGCGTCAATATAGCCATGGTTCTGATACCGACTCAATATGCGGGTGACGAAGCTGCTGCCTTGCAGTTTATGCTTTCGGTTATCGAGCTTGCCCCGGATGTAGATATTATCATGCAAAACGCGCCAACGCCGATTGGCGCCGGTTTGGATTCGGAAATTCTGGCCCGCATCGTAAACGCGTCTCCGGCAATCAAATACGTGAAGGAGGAGGCTCTGCCTTCAGGACCTCGGATTACTGCTTTGAAAGACGCTGCTTCGGATCACTTGATCGGCGTTATCGGTGGCGGTGGCGCTCGTTATGTAATCGACGAATTGAATCGAGGCGCAGTGGCTGCGATGCCTGCAGCCGAGATAACGGATATTCACGTAAAAATGTGGAATGCTTACAAGCGAGGGGATGTTGCTGAAGCGCGAAACCTTTACATGCGATCGTTGCCGTTGTTGGTTATCCAAATGATTTATAGAATGCGGCTTACGAAATTCGCCTTAACGAAACGAGGTATTCTCAACAATTCCATAGTACGGGCGCCATTGCCGGAGTTCGATTCATTTGACGAAGTCGAGCTTTGCGCTCAGTTGGAAAGTTTATCGAATTGTTTCGAACTAGCACCCTTGAGCCGTATTGCCTTATGAGTAAAGTAACGAAACTTGAGGCGTTTGTTTACACTGCAGTTCGTGACGAGCCCTACTTGGGGACGTTGCGACCTGGGGAGGAAGCGAATAAAAATGGCTATTTCGTTCGTAAGGGAAATAAGACCGTGTATCCAACTGTTGATCGATCTGTTTTAGTTCGATTGGAAACGGAATCGGGAGTTGTTGGCTGGGGCGAGACGTATGGTATTGTCGTGCCGCGAGCGACCGTGGCGATCATTGAAGACTTGCTAGCGGAATTCGTAATAGGCCGCGAGCCGTCGGACGCTGTTGGAATACATGACGACCTTTATAATTTGATGCGCTGTCGTGGATACACGGGAGGCTACTACATGGACGCTTTGGCTGCGGTTGATATCGCTTTGTGGGATGCGGCTGGTCGACTTGCTGGTAAATCCGTGGCGGAAATGCTTGGCGGACGTTTGCGCGAGAGCATTCCCGCTTATGTGTCGGGCTTGCCAAAACCTACGTTGCCGGAGCGGACTGCCTTTGCTCAGGAATGGATGGCGAAAGGGTTCGATAGCTTTAAATTTGCGGCACCGGTTGCGGACGACGGTATCGTTCGGGAAATATCCGAACTTAGGGCGGCTCTTGGACCAGATGCTCGTATCGCTTGCGATATGCACTGGGCCCATACGCCTGACGAAGCGATAGCGGCGATTAAGGAGATGGAGCCACATGGGCTTTGGTTTGCCGAAGCGCCGATTGCTACGGAAGATGTGCAGGGTCTGGCACGCGTTGCTCGATCCGTTGATACTCCGATTGGAGTCGGCGAGGAATGGCGTACGGTCTATGATGCCCGGTTGCGTTACGATGCTAAGGCACTGAGTATCGTACAACCGGAAATGGGGCATAAGGGAATAACGGAATTTATGCGTATCTCGGAGGCGGCAGTGGAGCAGGGCATAGAAGTCTTGCCGCATGCGACTATCGGAACCGGTATCTTTCTGGCTGCAAGTCTTCAGGCAAGTTTGGCTTTGAAAGGGGTTGTTGGGCATGAGTTTCAGCATTCGGTCATTAGTCGTAACCATGGACTAATTACGGATGGCATCGAGTGCTCTAATGGAGCTTATCGATTTGCAGAATCGACAGGTATTGGCGTAGAGCCGACGGATGACCTGATATCGCGGTTGGAATGAGGCTTGATAACCCTTTCCTTGAAATATGTTGAACGGTTTTTATACATTCTCGGAAACTCTATGGCAGTTCCGAGGAGCATTGGGACGACAAGACCGGCTGTGTTACGGACTGGACAACTTGGAATTCCTCGCCTCACTATGACTTTTGGCGTCGTCACGAGGCCGTTTTCTCGTTGATGTCGCCACCTGTATGACCCGCTACAAGTTATTCGCTTTCAAAATCATCACGGTATGTATCGTTCCGATTTTGACTATTTTAGTTCTTGAATTGGGGCTGCGGGTAGTTGGATTCGGTTACAGTACCAAGGTTTTTGTGGAAGAGAACGGCATCGTCAGAAACAATTGGCCGTTCACACTCAAGTACTTTCCCTGGTCTGTGGCCCGGCCCATGAAATCGCTGCAGTTTCCTGCGAAAAAGGAACCGGATTCACTCAGGATATTTGTCCTAGGTGGTTCGGCGGCTCAAGGATTCCCCGTCGTGGAGTTCGGGATGGCGAGTCAAATTCAAGTTATGCTCGAACAAGCTTATCCGGGCCGAACCATTGAGGTCATCAATACTGCAATCTCTGCCGTTAATTCTCATGTCATGTTACCCGTGGCCAAAGCATGCCTGAAATACGATCCGGACTTTTTAATAGTCTATTTAGGAAACAACGAGGTGGTGGGTCCTTATGGGGCCGGGAGTCTCTATTTGGGCGCTAGCAATAATCTCATGTTTCTACGGCTAAGTGATGCGATCAAGTCCCTACGATTGTACCAGATGATACTCATGCTTACCGGGAAGCACCATGTCGCAACAGGCACCTGGAAAGGTATGGAGTATTTTGTGGAGAATGCCCTCTTTGAAGATGATGAGCGCCTTCAGACGGTTTACCACCATTTCGACCGGAATTTAAGTGATATTATTTCAGCCGCCGCCGATAAAGATTGCCCGGTCGTTTTATCAACTGTGGGTGTGAATCTGTTGGATTGCCCGCCCTTTGTCTCAAGGAAATTTGAGCATGCCAACGCGAGTTACCAAACGGGACTGGCTGATCTAGCAGCTGGAAAACCCGAAGAGGCCCTGGCGGCTTTTAAAAAGGCCCGCGATTTGGATGGGCTTCGATTTCGGGCGGATAAAACCGTGAATGCGATGATTCGACAACAGGCGGCGAGACAGGAAGGGTGGGTCACTTTGGTTGATTCCGAACAGCTGTTTGAGCAGGGGGAATCCGGTGCAATATCCATACCAGGCGACGATTTATTTTATGATCATGTGCATTTGTCCTTTGCCGGGAATTTCAAGGTGGCCACCGCCCTGTCGGAGGCCGTCATTTCGCAGGATCGTCCTTCGGCGACGTTTCCAATTTCTAGTGAACAGGTCTCTTCTGCGTTGGCCTATTCGGAGTGGGATGAGCTTCAAATATCCCAAAAACTTACAGAGCAACTACTAAGCAAGGCCCCTTACACCAACCAGTGGAATCATCGGCAAACACAACTGTCGAGGCAACGTGAAGTAAGAAAGATGGCGTCCCGGTTTTCTCCGGAAGCCAGGGAGAAGAGCTTGCAGCTGTATCAAACGGTAGTGGATGAATGGCCGGATGATGCCGATCTGAAACGGCGCATGAGCCGACTCCTGGTCGATGCCGGAGATTCGGAAAAGGCCCGAGAGCTTCTTCTGTCGGCTGCTGGTGAATCTTCAGGGAATTTTGAGATTTTATATCAGCTTAGCTTGGTGTCTGTTTCGTTGAAGAAGTATGATGAGGCGGAGCAGAGCCTTCTGAAAATGCTGGAACGCAATCCCTATTCTATCGAAGTACGCAATGCCTATTTGCTGCTGCTTTTTAATTCGAAACGCTTTGCTGAGGCGGCCCGCTATAATGAAAAACTTTTCCGGGATCATCCGGACGATCCGGACTTCCGCCACCTGTATGCCCTTATCTTGAATGCGCAGGGAAAAAGGTCCGAAGCATGGGAGCAATTGCAGAAGGCCCTTCAGATCGATCCAACGCATAGCAAAACTCGAATCTTGATGATTGAGACCTTGCAACGTGACAACAAGTTGGCGCAAGCCTTACGGGTAGCCCGGGCCTGGTCACGTGCTGAACCTGATAGTTCGGAAGCGCACTTTGAGGAGGCAAAACTGCTGTCACGGGAAAAAAACTACAAGGAGGCGATGGAGCACTATCGAAAAGTGTTTGAACTGGATCCTGATTTCGTGGCTGCTCGGTCAAGCTATGTCCAGTTCCTGGCGGGGCAAGGTCGTATTCAAGAAGCCATTCAGTCGTTGGGAGAGGATCTTAACAAGGATCCCGAAATCAGGGAAGGGCACTCGATGTTGGGATTGTTATTGGACGTTGCGGGAATGAGATCGGAAGCTATGCGGACATTTTCCGCTGGCCTTGAACGCGATCCGAATAATTTGAAAATCCTTAGAGAGCTGGCCTGGATCAAGGCAACGTCCAAGGACGCGCAGTGGAGAAATGGGGCTGAAGCCGTACAGCTCGCCAAGCGCGTGGTTGAATGGGCTCCCCGGGATCCGGATTTCCTACAGGTATTGGCGGCCGCCTATGCTGAAAATCGGCAGTTTGACGATGCTGTCCTGTCAGCCCGCCGTGCGCTTCGATTGGCGGATGCCACCAATAATAAGCAACTTTCTAGTTTAATCCGGCAGTGCATTCCTGCTTATGAAAACAGGCAGCCAATACGTGTTAATTGATCTGCTCACAGTTCGGGTTATAAGACGACTGGTCTTTTTAGATAGCAGAGCTCTTTGGGGGTTTTATACGGGCAAATCAGGGCCACTCAAAATACCAGCAAACCGAGGCCATCTCGTGCCAGCGCGATCAAACCCTATGGGATCGATTTCCAGTGTCTGCAGTCTAGTCTTGAGCTGCGAAGCGATTGCCCGTGTAATTGAATAGTCCCATTCGATCTTCTCTTTTTCCATGGTTCAAATTGCTCAATCCACTTTTGCTGATGGCGCAACGATAGGTGTCGACCAATGCTATTCGCAGGTTCAGAGCTGCTCCAACGATCCGTCACCGTTTTGGCAGGATTTGAGAGGGTCGCTTTGCAGGGCCCAGCGTAGGAGAGGCCGGTTGGCAAGCGCGTTGGTAGCCCTGACGACGAGCATCACTTTGGCCTTCGGGCAGGACATCGCGGATACCATCAAACCGCTACCGATAAACCGCCATGCAGACCAATATGACTCGCGAGAAGCTTTTTTATCGCAGGTGGCGGAATTTGAAACGGAGCGACTGCGGAGCCGGCCATGGAGATACGACGGCGAGAGTGAGTTTTTCTCTAACGATGCCATCGCATCTATAAACTTGGGCGACGGATTAGAGCTTCGTTTCCGTCGCGTAGATGGGGGGCAGTATATTGATGGAATCACTTCGGAATTGAAGAACCAAATTCTCAGTGTGCCGAACCGCAATAGTGACCTGCGCCGGTGGGAGGATATGTTCGATACAGAACGCCGAGACACCGTGTCCTTAGACTACTTTTTTTTCCTATCCGAGACGATCGTATCAAACGCAATGTTTGCCGTTTTCGCGCGTGAGGCGGGTTATCGCACAACCGTTGAACGTTATGAGACGGGTTGGATCGTCGATTCCCAAGCCCACTGGATGCAGGGTTTCGCCAACTCTTGGGAACTCCAGGTTTATCCTATGAGCGAACCCGATCATCCGGTAGTGCAAGTAAGCTGGTTTGATGCCATGAATTTCGCTGCATGGTTGAACGAAAAGACCGGCGTATTCTTTCGCTTGCCCACCAAAGAGGAATGGCTACTCGCCGCCCGTCCCAAAGCGATGGGCGACGAGATCTGCGTATTTCCCTGGGGGAACGAATTCGGTGAACTGGCGGAGCGCATGAACTTCGGTACGGCGGACTTGGAGGAATACGCGTGGATTCACGAACAATTCCGAGACGGTTTTGCCCGCAGTTCACCCGTAAAGGCGTTTCCTGCAAACGACCGAGGCTTGCACGATATGTTGGGCAATGTGTGGGTCTGGAATTGGACGAATGCGGACCACTATCGGGCTCGACCGGTCGGCTCGCGCAGCGCGCTCCCAGAGTCGCTTGAGCAACTGAGTGTGGAAGGCAATTATGCGATGACCATGACTGGCGGTTGCTATCTGGCGCGATTGTCACACGCCAATCTTCTTGCGAGTATGAGTCACCCGGCTCTCGACGGCGCTGAGGATATCGGGTTTCGCCTGGTGGCGGTCCTCAAGAAAGATAGTGGCCTTTAGCTAGTAGTTTTCATCCAGTTTTTTCGCCTTTCCCCAACCGGCGATCGAAGCCCGCTTCCAATCGAGTGATTATCCCCTCGGACTAGCGAAAACGAAAGGAGAATAGATCACCATCCCTCATAATCACCCGCATACGTATAGGCTGACCGGCGAGAGTAGTCAAATCGGCTGAGCCTGACCAGCGTACCACTCGGCTGATTTCATTGCCAAAAATAGGGTCACACGCTTGCGCCGAAAATCCTGGGATTAGCTTTCCTTCCTCATCCTGTAACTCCACTCTAATTTCGCCTGCAGCCGAACTTTCGTAGTTGATTTCCAACTCACTGCCGTCGAAGCGAAACGGTTTCGTCATCAATTCACCCCCTGTATAGGAGGCATGCACGGAGACAAATCCATCCAGCCGCAGAGTATAGCGTGACAGATGGGATGCTGGCTGACCATAGTGAGACATACGGTAGATATACATGTCACGGCCGTTTGCGGCGGGGACCAGTCCAAGCGCCGGAGTGTTGTCTCGCGCCACCCAATCTTCTTCCGTGTCGCCCGGCCGGATAAAAGCCTCCATAAAAGTACGGTCGTATCTGCCACCTCCGCGCGATGTCATGAAAATTGAGTCGCTCGATGAGCTGCCGTGATTCGGATCGTTGACCATCGCTTGGGCCTTGTCATTGGCAAACGCCGCCTTCTCCGGAAAGAACCGTTTGGCCAGTCCTACATAAATATGCGGCGCTCGAAAATACGGTTTTGTTCCATTGGTATAAAGGTGTTCCATCGGTGTATTCCCAAAACTCATGGCCACGGGATCCGTCCAATTGAAAAGGTCTGTTGAGGTTGTCCGACTGATGGTACGAATGCCTGTATACCCGACACCTGTCCATGTCCGGAAATAGCAAACGTAACAGCCCTCGCTGGCCGACCAAAACATCACATTTTGGGAGTCAAACATGCCTTGGGTGAAGAAGTAACCGTCGCTCATTCTCTGCCAGTGGATTCCGTCGGCGGACGCAAAAAGTACCAGCCCTTCCTTCGACTTTGCTGCCACTGCCTTGTAACGTTCCTCTTTGGGAATGCCTGGTCGTGTATCGATAAACGGACTGAAGCCCCGCGAGAAATCATCCACACCGGCCAAGACCACATTGTTATCGCTTGAACCTCCGACCTCGAAGAGCCCGAGCGACGGTTTTTCCCAATGAATAGCATCACGTGATTCCGCATAACAGGTCACCGCACTCGTCCCTTTCTCCGCGCTTGGCAAACCACGGTAATACATGCGAAACAAGCCGTTGTCGCTGAGCACCGTCGCATAGGCTGAGTAACGACCTTCCCACGGTTCATCAAAATACAACGCCGGTTCCTCTCGTCGCGGTTCGTGCAGTCGCAACGACACGCCGTTCATCGTCTCGATCATAGCGTGGTCTACAAAAAGCTCCCTTCGATTCCCTATATCCGGAATGGACCCCGAACTTTTGTTTACAATTAGGGCGAGACCTATTGCGAATAACCCAATCTTTAAAAAGTGACTCATGATGTAGAATATGTTCCTCGTTAGTGCCGTATACAATTCGCTATCGCGAAGAATTCCTAGGAAGTACGTGGACGACTAAATCATAATAATTCCACCGGATTTTCTGAACGAGTTTCGGTTTGTATGGAAAAGGTTCGGAAATCAGATCCATTTATCGCAGGAAGACCACGCTATCGAATTGCAGCCGAATGATGTCGGCAGGGTTTCCCATTAGGGATCGGTAGTCGAATACGTTGAGTAGCTGTTTGTCTCCGGTATCAACTAGAATGGGGCAGGGATAGTAGCCATCGGTGACCTTCCCTTGTTCCACATTGTCGAGGACAAAGTGCTTTTCGACTTCGAGACTCGCAGGGTTGAATCGAATGAGCGCCTGCTCCATGGGAATCGTGCGATCAGCGGCTCTCCAATTGCGTCCGATGAGGAAATAATTGCCCTGGTAGGTAAAGAGCCGCGGTCGACCAATATAGGAATCGATGGAGGCTGTTTTCTCCGTAATGTTCGTTTCAAGAATTAATTTAAAATTCAAGTCTACCTGATGCAGCCGTTGCTTGTTGTCGTAGCCACGGGTGGCAACAATGAATCCTTTCCTAAAGGGCAGAAGACTGCTTTCGTTGATCCGGATATCTCCGAATTCCTCATTCAGATTACGCAAAAAATGCCAGGTCTCCCCATTGTCGTCAGTATAGAGCGCGTCGACGGAACGTCTTCCACCTTCAAGGTATTCGAAGGTCATGATTAGCGCGTACAGACGTTGCCCTACAATCGCAGTGTTGAACAGGTAGCCATACTCAACGCCGTCGATGATACCTACACGCTCGAGGGGTTCGAAACTTCTACCGTTGTCCCGGCTGATGGCTTGCAATAATCCGGTCCGTGCATGCTTGCCTTCTTCATCGATTTTTTGAGCGTCGATGTAGGTGCCGAGTGTTCCATCGGGAAAGCGGATCCATTCACCCATTTGCATGATTTCATCTGCTATCCCTAATTGAATCGGATCCTGTATAATGCGCCCACTATTGAGATCGTAACGAATGATTTCCAGTACGGCTCCGGTATCCTTGAGATGCGCCTCTCCGCGTTTGTAGGAGAGTAGGATTTCATTCTTACCTGATTTAACAATGGCCGGAAAAGCCAGGTAGTCTTGTGTTCCGGTTCCCCGGTAGGATTGAACGGTTTCTTCAATCCGGTATGTGGGAACGGGAGGGATTGTTGCCGTTGGTTCAGCTGCAAATAGGCTGAGTGGTATCAGGGGTACGACGAGTAATATAGATCTAATTGAGAGCATCATTAAAGGTATACCAAAATTGTATCAATGTCTTCCTTAAAACCTGTTTTTCGTAATGGATGCAGGTTCCGGGCACCATTGAAGGCCGTAGGGAGCGAATCGACCATGACACTTCGCTTCTTGAGCAACGGGGAGCCGACAATCGGGTTTGGGTGGCTAAGATTCGCTGAAACAAACCGAATCGATCGATGTGAATGACCCATATTCAGAACAATCATCCAAAACCTTACCAGGAATTTGCTTAATATCCTTTTTGCTTATCGACGATATTTCGCAATGGGCGGCCAGACATAAAACGTGCAACGTTGTCGTTAAACGCCTTTTGATATTGTTCAATCCGACCATCGGATAAGGTCGCGAGGTGGGGTGTGATGGTAACGTTGGACATGGACCAAAGTGGATGATCATTGGGTAGCGGTTCTGGATCGACCACATCCAGACCTGCCGCTCGCACCTTGCCCGACTGCAAGGCCGCTGTCAATGCGTCCGTATCCACAATTGCCCCACGTGAAACATTGACAAAATAAACCCCGTCCTTCATGACGGAAAATTGAAGGGGCCCGTACATCTTTTCTGTCTCCGGTGTATGGGGTGTGCAATTGACCACTACATCAGCCTGTGCAAGCAGTTCATCGAGTTCGTCAGGTTTTCCCACGTATTCCACGGCTCGCATATAGGGAATGTCCTTGGGGTCGACCGCCAATATTCGCATCCCGAAGGCAAAAGCACGCTCCGCCACTTGCGTCCCGATACCGCCGAGACCCACAACCAGCATGGTCTTGCCCCGTAGCTGAATCATGGGGAGATCCGCTTGTCGATGCCAACCGGTTTCCATCTCCTTGTTGAAATGTTTCAAATCACGGGTGAAGTTTAAAAGCAATGCCATGGCGTGGTCAGCAATCTGGGGACCTTGAATGATCTTCATGTTGGTCAGAATAAAGTCTGCATTTTTCACCATGGGATCAGACAAGGTTTCCTCAACTCCGGCACTTCCGTGAGCCAGCCATTTTATGTTCTTCCCAGCTTTGAGAAACTCGCCGGCGGGATCTGCCGCTGACAAACCGACCAATGCATCCGCATCGCCTATTTCACGCAAAGCCTCTTCACTGGAGCTAAAACTTACCAGTTGGAGGTCGGGATATTGCTTGACCAACGGTTGCATACCCTCGGCAAACGTTGCCAAAACCAGAACCTTTACCGTTTCTGCTTGCAGCATGGAGCTTGCAAAGCCGAAGAAAACAAGAGTCACGCTAAAAGACAAAGCAAACGATAATCGTTTCATGATAGGTCGGAGTTCAAAGGGTTCTCCTTTAGTAGTCCCTGCGTTTTTTATCAGCAATGGGATTAAGGCAATTGAAACAGGAGACTCGAGGTTTGAAGGAGTAGGCTTGGCTGTGTTCATATTTATGTGCATTAACAGACTCACGTTGGCTGAAGAAATGACTCAATGCTATCAATGTCCTGGGGCGAGGATGAGCTCTACCATGAGGTCGCCGATCTCGACGTCAGTAATCCCAGGATTGAGCACCTCTATACGATGACGGCCCGGCACGATGGTTGAGGGATCCAGGCTTGCTGTATAATCTCCTGGTCCATCGGGCTTGAGTTCTAGCGTTGTTCCGTGCCAGCGCACTTTAGCATCGGTTGATCCTATTGTATCCGATAGTTGAATGCGAATTCGAGGTGTCAGCGGAGACGATTCATGCAGGTCGTCACCAAGATATATGTCATAAGTAAGCTTGGCGCCGCTAGGAATGATTTCCGGCTCATCGGGTGTAAGATCTGGGAGTGTGATGTATTCATCCGTAGGCACCCAGCTCTGGGCGCTTCCTTCTCCCTGCACGCTGACGAAGTAAGTTTTGGGAAGGTCGCGTAGCGAACCCAGCGAGCCTAGCTCGTGCCAGTAGGATTGATGAGGGTCGAAGTGATTGAACATCTCGACCGCATCGACGCCAGCCGACCACGCTGCTGCTGCCCTCGCCCGTAAAGCCGCTGCGCTTTTCCGTGCTGTGTTCCCGCGCGGATCACGTACCCGGTTCTCAGCCAGACAGGCCCAGACCGGCACGCCGTATTTTTTGCCCAAGGCGACACTAGTCTGCCACGGATTTAGTTGAAAATAACCACCTGGCACGAGTGCATCTACAAGGTCCTCCTTGAGCCATTGTTCAATATCCA
>JBNMOQ010000067.1:0-19427 GCA_051275055.1 Candidatus Pelagisphaera sp. | reverse complement strand
CCGCTTTAATCGGGAAATGGCACTTGGGTTTGAGCTGGCAATTCAAGGGGAATAAGAAAATTCAGTTCGACGATAAGACGCGACGTGTAATCGATTTCAGCAAGTCCATTTCGAATGGGCCAGAGGAACACGGGTTTATGTATTCCTATGGAACGATGGCGTCACTTTCTTCACCTCCGTTCGTGTACGTGGAAAATAGTCAGCCGACTTCGATTCCTGAAGAGACATCGGTCAATTACGACGAAAAAGCATTTTGGAGAAAAGGTCCGTTAGGGAAGGATTTTAAACATGTGGATACGTTGCCGAATCTTGCGAATCGTTCGGCGGAGTACATCAAGCGCCAAGCGGGGAGCGATAAGCCGTTCTTCCTCTATTGCGCTTTAACAGCTCCTCATGCGCCGATTATTCCTACGACAGAGTTTATCGGAAAAAGCAATGCTACGGCATATGGCGATTTCGTGCTCTTGGTTGATAGCGTCGTAGGACAGATTGTGGATGCGATTACGGAAGACGATCGCTTGGAGAATACGCTTATCTTTTTTGCCAGCGATAATGGACAATCGCCCAGAGCGGATTTCGATGACGACGAGCTTCCGCTCGCTGGTCACAATGGCAGTTATATCTATCGTGGAAAAAAATTCGATATCTACGAGGGTGGTCACCGCGTGCCGTTTATTGCGAGCTGGCCGGGCAAGATTAAAGAAGGATCGAGCTCGGACGAGACGATTTGTACGGTCGATTTTATGGCGACCGCTGCGGAATTGTTGGGAGCTCGTTTGCCCGATAACGCTGCAGAAGATAGCTACAGTATTCTGCCAGTACTTACAGGAAAGAAGCTCGGGTCTCCAATTCGAGAAGCGACGGTAATGCACTCTAGCGACGGACGTTTTGCTATTCGGAAAGGCGATTGGAAATTGATTTTATGGGCAGGGTCAGGCGGTTGGGCATTTCCTGCAACGGAAGAAGATATGAAAGGTTTGCCGAAGTTTCAGTTGTACAATCTGAAAAAGGATCCGTCAGAAAAGTCGAATCTCGTATCCAAATATCCAAAGCGTGTTAACGAACTGAAGGCATTGCTCGAGAAGTATATTGTCGATGGTCGTAGCACGCCAGGCGCTCCGCAAAAGAACGACGGTCCGGAGCGATGGGCAGAGCTTGAGTGGATGGATTAGGTTTTTTTGCCCACAGATTGCTCAGGTTGTCGCAGATGTTTTCTGGGCTAAAATTGTAGGTCGTCTCGCTGAGGCGACAACCCTTTCGTTTGTTGACGGGTCAGCGACCCATTCTACAGGGATTGCAATGTAGGTCGCCTCGCTGAGGCGACAACTCTCTCGTTGGGAGCCGTCCTGCAGGGTTGATTTGTTGGGACGACATCGTCTTTATGTCAGATCCTGAAACGAAACCCCTAATTCCTATGACTAAATTTCTAACTGTCTGCTTCCTGTATTGCCTTTCCGTGATAGGACTCAATGGCCAGGTCCAAAGGCCGAATTTGGTCATAATCATGACGGACGACCAAGGCTACGGGGATGTGGGGTTCAATGGGTGCAAGGATATCCCGACACCGCATATCGATCGAATTGCTCGTGAGGGAATTCGTTTCACCAACGGATATGTGACCTATCCGGTGTGCTCTCCAAGTCGGGCCGGATTGATTACGGGCCGTTACCAGGGACGTTTCGGCTATCGGAGAAATCCGACTCTCAATCCGTTCGATGAAATGGCCGGGCTTCCTCTCGAGGAAGAGAATATTGCGGAAATTCTGAGTAAGGTAGGGTATCACTCGGGCATTATCGGTAAGTGGCATTTGGGTACGCATCCGAAGTATCGTCCGAATGTTCGTGGATTTGACGAGTTCTACGGATTCGTCGCAGGCGGACATCGTTACTTCCCGGAGAACTTGATCTATCCGGATATCGAATCGGTTGATCGGAAAGGTGGTTGGTACAACACGAAGCTTTTGCGAAATGAGACGCGTGTTGAAACCGATGAATACTTGACCGATGAATTTTCGAATGAAGCGGTCGAGTTCATCGATCGGAACGCCGAGAAGCCGTTTTTACTTTATTTGACCTACAACGCTCCGCACACGCCGATGCAAGCGAGTCAAAAATACCTGGATCGATTCACGCATATCGAAGAGGAGCTTCGACGTACCTATGCGGCAATGGTTAGCGCCGTAGATGATGGAGTGGGTCGAGTGCTCGATAAATTGGACGAGCATGATCTCGCTGAAAATACTCTGGTGTTCTTCTTGTCTGATAATGGCGGGGCTACGAATAACGGGTCGATTAATGCTCCGCTCCGCGATAAGAAAGGGACTGTCTACGAAGGCGGATTGCGGGTGCCGTTCGCATTTCGATGGACCGGAAAGATTCCTTCGGGCGTCGATTACGACCATCCCGTTAGTTCGATGGATATGCTCGGTACGATGGTCGGTTTGACGGGAGTGGAGATTGCTGCCGAACGACCTTTGGATGGGGTCAATTTGATACCGTTTCTAACGGGAGAGAATTCGGGCGCCCCTCATGACTATCTCTTTTGGCGCATGTTTGATAAGCGGCATGCGGCAGTAAGGAGCGGATCGGATAAACTGGTCACGATCTATCCGGAGGATGATACGAGTTTGTATCGTATTTCCGATGACATCGACGAATCGGCGGATATTTCCAATGCTAATCCTGAACGGACCGATCTTTTGGACAAAAAACTGAAGGAATGGAGCTCGCAACTGAAACCCGCGATCTTCGACCCTCTGGGAACCTGGGATCCTTCGGTTCCGAGGGAATAGGTAAAAGCGATCCCTAGAAGCAAATCGGTCATAATGTTCGACAACGTGGATCATCCTGTTGAAGGTCTTATTTTGACCTTATGAAACCAAAAGACAACGACCGGGGTGTTCCCGAAGAGATTGTGAACGCCATATACGATTTTGATTACGGAAGCCTTGAAGCGCTGAGGGGTGATGCGATAAAGGGATGTTTGGAGCCGTTGGTGAGATTGTATGAGAAATCTCGCGACTGGGATGAGAAAGACGCCATTGTGCATTTGCTTCAGGACTTTACCACGAAACGAGTGGTCGGAGCTATGAGAGATGCGTTAGAATCGCCAACGATTGAAACGAGAGCCGTGGCGATTCATCTTGTGGGTGGAGTTTCATTTGAGGAGTTGCTTACAGAATACGCTGTAGATCCCATGAAAGTAGATCAAGCGATCGATGATTTCAAAAGCCGTCATTGATTCTAGCCGAGATGATCGTTCCGATCACATGTTTCGTCTGAAGAGTCGCCGCGATAGACGATCTATTTACGCGGCGTGGCGCAAGCTCCAGCCCTACATTGAATTGATAGGTATGGATCTCGAATAACGGATTTTCTTTGGGCTTGTTGCGGTTAATTGGGCTTTCTTTTCGAAATAATCGAAAAATTCTCGTGAGGAATTCGATTTTCTGGGAATAATTGGGAAAGCAAGGGTTTTAGTGCCCGGTTATCTTTCCCAATTTTAAAACCAAGTACCCATTTCATGAATCGTACCCTTATTTACATCTCCTTGGCTGTTAGCTGCTTTGGTTATTGCCTGAATGCCGATTCCGGGGCTGTACAGTTTCATCGAGACATTCGTCCGATACTGAAGCAAAGCTGCTTGGAGTGTCACGGCCCCGATAAACAGAAAGCCGATTTCCGTGTCGATGATTACGATATCTTGCTCAAGGGCGGCGAATCCGAGTTGGCTGCTGTAATTCCCGGCAATTCCGTGGAGAGTCTCCTGTACGAGCTAATCACTGCGACGGACGAGGAAGATCGAATGCCTCCGGAAGGTAAGGCGGATCCGTTGACGAACGATCAAATCGCTCTCCTTGAACGATGGATTCAGGAAGGTGCCCCATGGGAAGACAAGCCAGAGCCGACGATCGATTTCGTCACTCAGGTACAACCGATTTTCCAAACTCGTTGCTACGTTTGTCATGGACCCGATAAACAGGAGTTCAACCTCAGGACGGATTTGCGAACATCTCTATTGAAGGGTGGGGATACGGGATCTCCGGCGATCATACCAGGCAAGATAGACGATGGCGAATTGCTGAAGCGAATCCATAGCGATGATAAGGAAATTCGCATGCCGCGCGAAGGTGAACCTCTGTCGGTAGAAGAGAAAACCATTCTCGAGACATGGATTGCCGAAGGCGCGATTTGGCCGGGCCAAATGGATGCGATCGCGGAAAAAGTAACCACTGACCTGTGGTCTATGCAGCCAGTCGTGAAACCGGATGTTCCTAGGAAACGGAAATCGAATCCAATCGACGCGCTTTTGAATATTCCTTTAAATGAAAAAGGGCTTGTCGCGAATGGAGTCGCCAATCCTGAGACTCTGATCAGGCGTGCTTCGGTTGTGCTGACCGGTCTACCTCCTGTGCCGGAACGTATTGAATCTTTCGTTACGAAGTGGAATAAGAACTCAAACAAGGCGTATAACGCGCTGCTCGACGAGCTTTTCGATTCGCCGCATTTTGGAGAACGTTGGGCGCAGCATTGGTTGGATGTTATTCGCTGGGCGGAGACTACTGGCTATGAGAGCAACGAATTTCGAAAGAATGCTTGGCCTTATCGCGACTATGTCGTCGACGCGTTTAATCAAGACAAGCCGTACGACCACTTCATTCGTGAACAGTTGGCGGGCGATCAGTTTGGTCAAGACGTTGCGATGGGATTTCTCGTTGCGGGACCGCATGCCCCAGGCTCGACAGTGGGACAGAATCCAGACGATCAGAAGCAAGCTCGATTCGATCGCTTGGATGAAACGATCCAAACAGTTGGTTCGTCGATGATGGGCGTCACGATGGGTTGCGCTCGTTGCCACAATCACAAGTTCGATCCTGTATCCATTGCGGACTACTATTCAATGGCGGCGGTGTTTAACGATATTGAATACGATCACCGCGTTCCGAAGTGGGAAGATGGCGACCCCCGGATGGTCGCGGATAGGAAAATTAAGACGCTGTTGGCGAAGGAACGCGCGGGCTTTGGCGAGCAGGGCGATTGGACGGAAAATTGGGTAGATCATTTGAAGACGCAGTTTCCAGCCAAGAGCACGAAATCGATTCGATTCAATTTTAAGCCAGGAAATTTGACCCTTGATGAAATTCAGCTCTTCGATGCCGCGGATTCCGAAGAGAACTTGGCATTGAAAAAGGGAGTAGTCGTGACCACGTCGAAATTGGAAGAAAGCATCACCAAACCACCGTTTTTTCTCGTCGATAATCGCTTGGATAATTTTTTCGTTTGGCAACATAAGAAAGGCGATAGCGGTGAATCCAAACCATGGGTACGCATCGATATGCCAAAGGAGATGACTTTGGCTAGAGCGGACCTGAGCGTGAATCGCCTGGCTCATTACGCCTGGCAATTCATGATCAATAAGGCCGGGGATGAAATTAAGGGAGCGGTTCCCAAGGGATTGGTTAGTATCGAAATTCTAAACGAATCAGGAAATTGGGAAACGGTTTTCCGTTCTGGAAACGAAGGTCGATCGAGTGATTACAAGAACCGCGTGAAGCGAATCAACGAGTTGGCAATACGGCATGTCGACGAAGGACCAGCTCCAATCTTTGCTGGAAAGCTCATCGAGCCGACAACTATGCATGTGATGCATAGAGGCAGTCCTCTAAGCCCGAAAGCGGAAGTAGCTCCTATGGGACTGGAAGTGTTGGACGGCGACTTCGGTCAGTCTAGCGACACCTCGGGGCCAGAGCGGCGATTGGCGTTTGCGAATTGGTTGACCCAGCCGGAGAACCCATTGACGGCACGCGTCATGGTGAATCGCCTATGGTATCACGTCTTCGGAGCGGGTATCGTAACCACTCCTGGAGATTTCGGCTTTGCTGGCGGAACTCCAAGCCATCCTGAGTTGCTCGATTGGCTGGCATCGGACTTCATCGATGAAGAATGGTCGGTTAAGACGATTTTGCGAAAAATGGTAACGACAGACGCTTTCAAGCGGTCGAGTACCCCATCGGAAGAATGGTTGGCGGTCGATGCGGATGCTAAATTACTTTGGCGTTTCCCGCCACGCTGGTTGGAAGCGGAAGTATTGAGAGATTCGATACTAGTCTCATCTGGCGCTATCGATTTGAAATTGGGCGGTCTGGGCTACCATATCTATAAGCCGAAATTACGTTATGACCAATGGAGAGTGGTTGATAACTCTGGTCCCCATACTTGGCGCCGCATGCTCTATCAACAACGCATGCGCCGTGTAGATGATCAAATGTTCACGGCCTTCGATTTTCCAAGCTGCGCTCAAGTACAGAGCAAACGACCTCGCTCCACGACACCTTTGCAAGCGCTCAATCTGATGAACGGAGATCTTATCGTAGAGCAATCGAAACTGCTTGCGGATAGAGCCAAACAGGAAGGGGGCGAAGCGCTGGATGAACAATTACGTCTCATGTTCATGTATACGCTAGGGCGTGCTCCAGAGCCTGAAGAGCTTGCGATTTCCAAAGACCTGGCGATTGCGGATGAGCTCAGCTCAGTCGGCCGTATGCTGTTTAATCTAAATGAATTCTTTTATCTGAACTAGGCTATGAAAAATACTGATCCCATTAATCTCTCCGCTTTTGGTCAACAGCTCCTAGATCGGCGTAAGTTTCTTAAGGATACGGCGAGCCTGATGGGCAGCTTCTCGCTGATGAGCTTGTTGCAAAATGATGGTCTATTAGGCTCTGATGTTGCGGGTCAGTCGAGTGACAAGACGCCGATTCGGCCGATCATCGACCCGAAGAATCCTTATGCTGCTCGTGAACCGCATTTCGATGCGTCAGCAAAGAAACTGTTGATTATCTTTTGCGCAGGAGCGGTTAGCCATATCGATACATTTGATTACAAACCGGAGCTCTTCAAATATCACGGAATGCGCGCTCCTGGGCAACCGGCTGTGACGTTTGAGGGACCGTCGGGCAATATTCACAAACCGTTTTGGGACTTCAAACCTCAAGGGCAGACTGGAAAGATGATCTCGAACTTGCTGCCGAACTTGGGCAGCATGGTGGACGACTATTGCTTCTTCCACGCGCTTCACAGCGGAACCAGCGCTCACCCGACTGCCGAGAATTTCATGTCGACCGGTTTTACCTTCGAAGGGTTTCCCTCGATCGGTTCCTGGGTGTCGTATGCACTCGGAACGGAGAATCAGGAATTGCCGGCTTATGTTGCGATCAACGATCCACGTGGTATGCCACGTTCGGCGAAGAATAACTGGGGTAACGGATTTCTGCCTGCATCTTTCCAAGGCACGAATTTCAGCGCTGCGGAGCCAGTGCCTAATATCGCGACTCCGGATTCGATTGGATCGTCCCGAAACAAAAAGACGATCGATGCCATCGAACGCATGAACGCCAAGCATCTCGATCAATTTCCTGGCGATAGCGAATTGGCGGCTCGTATCGCGAGTTACGAATTGGCAGGGCGTATGCAAATGTCGATACCGGATTTAACGGATATCGATGGCGAACCGGATTACGTGCTCAAGGAGTATGGGGCGGACAGTTCCAATGAATTGAAAAGCGCATACGCTAAGAATTGTATCCTAGCTCGCCGAATGATCGAGAAGGGCGTGCGTTGCGTGCAGTTGTTCAATGGTTCGGATGCTTCCGGAGGCAATGGAGTAACGAACTGGGATTCGCATAGCAAAATTCATGAAACGCACGGCATGCAGGCCGATATTATGGATCAGCCAACTGCGGCATTGCTTGCGGATATGAAACGCCGCGGATTGCTCGACGATACGCTCGTCGTGTGGTGCACGGAGTTCGGCCGTATGCCATTCCTTCAAGCAAGCAATGGTTCTGGTCGCGATCACAATGCGGGAGCCTTCACGAGCTTCATGATGGGCGCAGGCGTTAAGAAAGGCTACGCTCATGGCGAGAGTGACGAATTTGGATACAAGGGCGCGAAGGACAAGACCTCGGTCTACGACTTCAACGCGACCATCCTGCATCTGCTCGGTCTCGACCACGAGCGCTTAAGCTTCTACAACAACGGCCTCGAACGCAGACTTACGAACGTGCATGGCCACGTGGTTAAGGACGTTCTCGCGTAGTTGTTTGCCCGCAGATTACGCAGATACCATCTCGACGTATTGGTAAATAGGTAGCGGCCGATCTCCGAGCGGCCATTCCTGGCATGTGGTGGCCGCCCGGAGGTCGGCCGCTACCTTGATTTGCTAAACCCCTAAGTTTCCTCCTGTTCGGTAGGTCAGTGTAGGAGCGGGTTTATCCCGCGATAGCCCAGTTCACATTAGAAGGATCGCGAGATAAACCCGCTCCTACAGATTAGAGGTAAAGCTATTAGCCACTCTTCAATTCATCGCCATGGCTCGGTTTAGTTGCTGAGCGATTTCTTGAGCTATTTCTGCTTCGAGATCGAATTGATTCTTTGAATCGCGAGTATATTGTTCAGCCCAAATGTGTTTCTCTGTCTGCGCTTCGATTAGTTGTATCGTTATGCGAATTTGATCTTCTGAGCGTCGAGCGGAGCCTTCGACGATGTAGCGTACCCCTAACTCTTGAGCAATAGTCGTGTGGCTTTTGCTTGAGTTCTTGTAGGCAAACATAGAGGTTCGATTAATTGTATTCAGATTCTGAATCCTGGAAAGATTGCTGAGAATCTTTTCGTGAACGTTTTCGGCGAATAATGCGTTCTCCGAGTCGGGACTCATATTGACGAGCGGTAGGACCGCGATCGATTGGTCGAATGAACCTGCAGGCGTCGATCGCGTATTTGCCCGTTCCAGGCCAGAAGTGATTTTTTCGCTGCCCGGCAGTAAAAAGTATACCACCATGACGCATCCGAAAATCAGGATAGGAAACCCTGCGGCAAACGCTAACGGTACCCAAATGCTTAACGGCTTTTTCGAAATGGTTTTCATCGTCTTCAGTCTTCAGAATTTGAGTAAAGCTCGAAGCTGCGCGGTTGTTTCTTCGCGATCAATTGAGCTGCCGGCTACATCGAAGGTTAACTTCTCCCATTGGGAATTATCGGGTGGTGTCTCGACTCCGTTTAAGCGAAGAAAAACGATACAGGCGCCCAAAGCGGTTCGCTTATTTCCATCCACAAAGGGGTGGTTTTTGCACAAATAAAACAAGTAGGCTGCGGCAACCTCTGCCAAATCCGCGAACGGAGATTTTCCGCCAATGCTGGCCTGAGGCGCTGCTACTGCAGATTCGAGCATGTTTAGGTCGCGATCCCCTTTTGATCCACCAAACCTTGCAATTGCCTGCTTATGAATTTCCCGGACAATTTCTACCGAAAGGTGGAAGCAGTCTTCCGGAGTCTTGCTCATGACAGTCGCTTCAGCGTTCCCGAATAGTCCTCCATCGTGCTTTCAATGGCGTTCTTAATTTCCTTATCGGATGGCTGGGAACGAATGGGGGTCAGCGTAATGGTGCCGCCATTGTGAATTTCCACGTTCAATTCATCTCCAACTTTGAGGTGAGCCATCTCCATCAATGCCGCGTCGAAGACAACTCCCTGGGAATTCCCGACTTTTGATACCTTCTTAATCATGGAGTAAAACTATGTATTACGTATGTTTTGTCAAGTTTCCCTTCCGTTGACTCGGTTAACTTCTGTTCGCTTTAGGCTAAAAAAGTGTGTGAGCTTTTCGATAGTTCGGTAATGATTGGTTAACCGCTTCAATTACCTGATTTCCCCCCCACGTTTTATTCGATCCTATGAGATTCTTAAACTACCTCCTGTGTTTTGTGGCATTGGCTTTTGGCGCAAACGCCGCCGATAAGCCGAATATCCTCTTCATCGCGATCGATGATATGCGGCCGGAATTTGGCTGTTATGGGTCGGAGCTGGCGATTACGCCTAATCTCGACAAACTGGCCAGCGAGGGTGTGCTGTTCGAACGAGCCTATTGTCAGCAGGCGATTTGTAGCCCTTCTCGTGCCAGTATTATGACGGGCACTCGTCCGGATACGAATGGCGTCATCGAAAATTATACTTACTTCCGCGACGAGAATCCGGATATTGTTACGCTGCCGCAGTACCTCATTTCGCAGGGTTACGAAACCGCTCATGCGGGCAAAATTTATCACAGTCCGAAATTTGGAGATCAGGAAAAGTCCTGGAGTCGTCAGCCGGTGCAGAAACTGCCCGGCATCAAGCGGCCTATGCCTTACGCAAAGAAGGAAAATATCGAGATCCAGAATAGAAACCGAGCGGAGGCGGCGGCCAAATACAAACCCGAAGCTCGAGGGGGGTTGGGCAATGGTCCTGCTTACGAAGCGGGTGATGTCGCCGACCATTATTACTCGGATGGGTACGATACATTGCGAGCGATCGCGACGATGAAGGAAATGGCGAAAAATCCGTCGAAGCCATTCTTTCTCGGTTTGGGCTTTAAGAGACCGCATTTGAATTGGGTAGCTCCCAAGCGCTATTGGGATCTCTATGATCCGGAGAAGATTACCTTGGCCGAGCATCAAGAAGCTCCCCAGGATGGGGCAGCGATGGGGTTGCATGCTTCCTTCGAATTGCGCGTGCGTCATGGTATTCCCAAGGACGGTCCCATTGGTCCCGAGTTGGCTCGTACCTTGCGACATGCTTATTTGGCGTGTACTAGTTATGTGGATGCGCAAATCGGTTACGCGATTGATGCGCTGGAGGAAGCGGGGCTGCGCGAAAACACCATCATTTTGGTTTGGGCGGATCACGGTTGGCATCTGGGCGATATGGGCGTCTGGGGTAAGGCGACTAATTACGAGATCGCAACGCGGGTGCCGCTAATTGCCTGGACGCCTGATTTGCCAAAATCGAGTCGTGGAGCGCGTACTTCGGCTTTAGTTGAGCTGATCGATATGTATCCAACTTTATGTGATTTGGCAGGGGTTGGCATTCCGAGTCATTTGGAAGGCACCAGTTTCGCCCCGCTTTTGGAGAATCCAAATCGTAAATGGAAGACGGCGGCGTTCAGCCAATATCCCAATCCCGCGTTGCGCGAGTGGGCAGCGAATCCTTTGTCTCAAGGTGTTCGGGAAACCTTCTTTGGTCCTTTGATCGAGAAAGTAGAGAATCGAATAATTGAGCAGCAAGGGGAGAAGTGGGACCGCGATCTATTTGAAAATGACCTGATGGGATACGCAATGCGCACGGATCGTTATAGGTTGGTTGTGTGGAAGGATTATACGAAGCCGGACGCGGAGCCTTTATTTGTTGAGGTTTACGATCACAAGAAAGATCCCGCAGAGACAAGGAATGTGGCGGCCAAACGTCCTGAGTTGGTTAAGCGTTTGCTGAAGCAATTCAAAGAGGGCTGGCAGGGGGCGCTTCCTAAGTTTGAAGGATGAAGGATGAAGTATGAAAAGGTTGATCATGGATGAGTCGGGTATCGAGGTCGCCAATTGGAGCCTTTTGTTTAATCTGTGAATACCTGTGTAACCTGTGGTTAAAAATAGTGTAATGAAAAATTTGGTACGTATTCTCTGTCTTCTTGCTTTCGCGGTGAATGTTTACGCTGCGGATAGGCCCAATATTCTCTTTATTGCGGCGGATGATTTGCGGCCGGAGCTTGGGTGTTATGGATCGGATATCGCGATTTCGCCTAATTTGGATGCGCTTGCGGCTGAGGGATTGCTTTTCAATCGAGCTTATTGTCAGCAGGCCATCTGCAGTCCGTCACGAGCGAGTCTGATGACGGGAGCTCGTCCTGATACGATTGGGGTAATTGAAAATTACACTTATTTTCGCGATGCGAATCCGGACATCATAACGCTCCCTCAGCATTTTTGGGCTAATGGATATGAGACGGTCCATACGGGAAAAATCTACCACAACGTAAAGTATGGCGATTCCGAGAAGTCTTGGAGTCGGGAGCCAGCATGGGACAAGATGCCCAAGGGCATGCCTTTGCCCGTGCCTCCTGTTGTAGGATACGCGCTTCCTGAGAATCGAAAGATCGTTGCGGATAAACAAAAAAAGTTCGGCGAGAATGCTCACAGCGCTCTTATCAAAGGTCCAGCATACGAGAGCGCGGATGTTCCGGATCAGACCTATGAGGATGGATACCATACGGATCTAGCGATCGCTACGATGAAAGAGATGTTGGAGGAGAATCCTTCCAAACCGTTTTTCTTGGGCTTGGGCTTTAAAAAACCTCATCTCAATTTCATCGCTCCAAAGAAGTATTGGGATATGTATGACTCGAAGGATATTCCTGAAGGCACCTACACGGAAGCGCCCGAAGATGGAGCAGCTATGGGCTTGCACGCGTCGTTCGAGCTACGGACTCGCGATGGTATTCCGAAATACGGACCAATCGGACCTGAGCTTTCCAGGACCTTGCTCCATGGTTACTTGGCCTGCACAAGTTATATCGATGCGCAGGTCGGCAAGATGCTTGCAGCGCTTGATGAAGCCGGCGTTAGGGACAACACGATTATCATTTTCTGGGGCGATCATGGCTGGCATCTGGGTGATATGGGGATATGGGCCAAGGCGACCAATTACGAAATCGCTACACGCGTTCCGCTTATGATTTGGACGCCAGATATGCCGGAAAAGCATCGCGGCAAAACTACTGACGCTCTCGTCGAGCTCGTCGATATGTATCCGACTTTATGCGACTTGGCAGACATTAAGGAGCCAAGCCATTTGGAAGGGCATAGTTTTGCTCCATTGCTGAAAAATCCAAAGCGCGAATGGAAGTCTGCTGCGTTTAGCCAGTATCCGAATCCGGCGATGCGAGAATGGGCTGCCAATCCGATCACTCCTGATATGCGAGATTTGTTTTTCGGCCCGCTCATGAACGATGTCGAATCGGCAATTATTAAACAGCAAGGCGACAAATGGAATCGCGATCTCTTTGAGAATCATCTCATGGGCTATACTATGAGAACGGAGCGATATCGTCTGGCTTTGTGGAAAGACACGAGGAGCCCAGAATCGGAACCGATTTTCGTGGAGCTTTACGATCACAAAAAGGACCCTGGCGAGACGGTGAATATTGCCGGTCAGAAGCGGGCCTTGGTGGCTAAACTACAAACGCAGTTTGAGTTGGGCTGGAAGGCGGCTTTGCCGAAGGGTGAAGAGTGAATGGTGAATTAGAAAGAGCTAATATGATTGATCGTAATTATTTTTTAACCACGAAGGACACGGAGGTACGGAGTTTTTATAAGCTTAATTCCTCCGTACCTCCGTGTCCTTCGTGGTTAAAATCTCTCATTGGTTATATTGTCGTTTCTCTATTGCCTGTTTTCGCAAGTGCAGAAGGGATTGGGTCGAGACCGAATATTATCGTGATTATGTGCGATGATCTTGGTTACTCGGATGTTGGCTTTAATGGAGCTACGGATATTCGGACGCCTGAGCTTGATCGATTGGCGAAAGCGGGTACTATCTTTTCCTCTGCCTATGTCGCTCATCCGTTTTGCGGTCCGAGTCGGATGGGTTTTATGGCAGGGCGTTATCCGCACGAATTTGGGGCTCCGTTTAATTTGCCGAACCCTGGGCTTGGAATCGAGGCGTTTAATCGGAAAGGCATTCCGACGAGCGAGGTGTTGATCAGCGCAACTTTGCAGAAGGCGGGCTATTTTACGGGGGCGATTGGAAAGTGGCACATGGGGATCGATCCACAGTTTCATCCAAACGTAAGGGGCTTCGACGATTTTTATGGATTCTTGGGAGGAGGGCATCGGTATTTTCCTGAGCAGTATCAGCCTATTTACGATCGGCAGTTCAAGAATGGAATCAAGCACATCAACGAGTACTTTGTGCCTTTGGAGCACAATGGGAAGCAGGTCCGAGAAACGGAATACATTACCGATGCGTTCTCGAGAGAAGCGGTTCGCTTTGTCACTGAAGCGTCAGAGAAGGATCAACCGTTCTTTCTCTTTCTTGCTTATAATGCGCCACACTCGCCGCTAGAAGCGAAAGAAGCGGATGAGGCGTTGTATTCGGATATCAAGGATGACAAACGGCGTAAATACGCTGCGATGGTTTATTCGGTTGACCGAGGCGTGGGCGAGATTGTCGAGGCGTTGAAGGTAGCGAACGTATTTAAAAATACGCTGATTGTCTTCTTGAGCGACAATGGTGGAAAGCTGTCGCTGGGAGCAACCAATCGTCCATTGACGAATGGTAAGGGCAGTGTTTCGGAGGGTGGTTTTCGCGTTCCGCTGTTTTTCCATTGGCCAGATAAAGTGCCAGCTGGGAAGCGGTTTCAGTATCCGGTTTCGGCCTTGGATTTCTATCCGATGTTCGCGGGACTTGGCGGAGCTGAGATTCCGGAGGGCAAGGACCTTGATGGGAAGAATATTTGGGAGGGCGTTGTTTCGGGAATGAATCCGCGTAAGGGTGAGATGATCTACGCCGTGCGCCATCACGGCGGATTCAGCGACGTTGGCGGTCGTCGCGATCGTTGGAAGGTCAAGCGCGAAGGGAAGAGTCCCTGGACGTTTTTTAATATCGAGGAGGATATAAGCGAACAGCGCGACCTGAGCTCACAGTATCCAGAACTCATGCAATCCATGATAACGGAGATTGAACAATGGAGTCAGAGTCACACCGAGCCCGAATGGTTTTACGTCCAGGAAGAAGCGGATAGATGGGAAGAATTGGACATGCCGCGTTACGGTGAAACCTTTCGGTTGAAGTAAGGGTAACCCAAACGTTTCATAAATCGACTGAATATCTGATTGTCAGGATCCACTTCCAGGCTTCGCTTTCAGCTACGCCGGACTGACGTCGTGGAAACAGGTCGGCTGATGCCGATAAAGTTTTTGAAACGCCGTACGACGGGACCTTGAGATAGAGAAACCTGCTGTCGCATCAGCGACACCTATGTCGCCTTTGGCGACCCTGACCATTACATTTGGTGGCAAGCTTGTCCAAGGCTGTCGTAAGCTCACGCTAAGTGATGTTTCAATTTGTGAGTGATTGATATTTTGGCTATTACAAATTAGCGACTTACGGGACAGGGCACCGGTTTTTATGAGACTAAGAGGTTAAGTCATCACTTCTTGGCAGTCGCTAGGATGCCTCTGCTGGGCGGAGGTAAATAAGGAGTCTCCTGCGGAGCCAAAAAGGCTTTGTCACAACTTAATTCCCTTCGCATAAAGGCTTCGAAGCTCGCTTCGTTGCTGAATTTGGTAGCGGCCGATCTCCGAGCGGCATTGAACGATGTATTCGTTCAGGCATTGTCCTCGACTTGTCGGTGGTGACTTCAACAATAATGGCCGCTCGGAGATCGGCCGCTACCTTTTAATGTCTCGGAGTTTGCTCCGGGTATAATCACTTTTAGTATGTCTGAAATGTTTACTTCGAATTTGAAAAAGCTATGCGTCACGGGTGGGCTTGGGTTGAGCCTGATTTCTTGGGCGGCGGCTACCGACTACTACATCGATGCTGATGGGGGAAGCGACTCGAACACGGGGACGGCTATTGACCGAGCTTGGGCTACTTTGGGAAAAGCGAATACGGGCAGCTATGGGCCGGGAGATCGGATTTTGCTCCAAAGGGGCGACGCGTTTACTGGGAAGTTATTTTTGGATGGGGTGAGCGGGGTTGAGGGTAATCCCATTGTGATCGCAACCTACGGAGAGGGCTACAAGCCGCTTATCGATGCGGCGGGTTATCTCGCGGGCGTGCAGATACAAAATTCGCATTACGTGGAAGCGAGTGATTTGGAGATCACTGCTGATGGAGGAGTGACGGTTGACGGATCGCCTCGCGATCAGCGTTATGGGGTGCTGGTGAGAGCCTTGGATGGCGGCTCGGTTAGTCACGTGACAATTCGGGATATGACGATTTACGAGGTGTATCCAGAAATTGATGCCGAACATGAAGGCAAGAACCCGACGACCTATTTGGGGACAGGCGTTCGTTTGTGGGGAATACAGAACTCGACCTCTTCGCATTTCGTAGTTGAGGGATGCGATATACGGAGAGTGGGATTCAAGGCGATCGAGATGCAGCGTGTCAGCAATGTGGAGATTCTCGACAATTTCATGCAACATATCGGCGGTCCCGCGATGCAGCCGAGTCGAGTTGATGATCTCGTTGTTCGGGGGAATACGGTTGATGGATCCGGAGATTATTCCGATCCGCGCATGCATGGTCGCGGTAGCGGAATTTGGCCGTGGAGCAGTAATCGCGTTTTGATCGAGAAGAATACGTTCATGCACGCGCGTGGACGGTTTGACTCCTGTGGGGCCCATATCGACTTCAACTGCAATGACGTGATTGTGCAATATAACCTGAGCTGGGATAACGAAGGCGGTTTTGTCGAGATCTTGGGAAACAACAATAACTGCGCTTATCGGTACAATATCAGCATCGACGACGGATCCCGCATCGCTGGCGTGAATGGAGCGAACGCCAATGGCCATTTGCTTTGGACGAGCGGTTTCGTGGGCAACAGCAATCCCTTGAACGGTCCGTTCAATAGCTACATCTACAACAATACGATCTACGTCTCCAAGGGACAGCGCGTCAGTTTCCGTTTCGAAGGAACGACGGGCGGGTTGTTGATCGCGAATAATGTTTTCTTTATCGAAGGCGATCCTGCGGATGATACGACGGGAACCTGGACTCCGGAGAATCTCGATCGCGTGATTTGGAAGAATAATCTCTACCAGAAGACGGATATTTTGCCGGATACGCTGCAGATTACGGACGCTGCGCCTTTGTTCGGAGATCCCGGCTTTGCCGCGGAGGGAGGAACGGACCCCGAAGACTACGAGGCGTTCTTCTTCGAGAATATTAAGGATCGCGGCGTTCCAATCGAGAAGATTCCTGGCGACGCGATTGGCCTGCGAATCGGCTTGGAAGTGACTGAGGATTTCTTTGGAAACCCGATCGTCGGGTTGCCTGACTTGGGCGCTGTCGAAGCGGGCGATACGCGACCGGCTTTGCCAAGCGCGGCTTCCTTTGTGGAGGTTCCTGTAGTGGACGGTCCAGGACGAACGGTCATGAAAGCTATTCGGACATTCGAGCCGGTAGAGTACCGTTTCGCGGAGGTTTCAGGCAATGAGGGAGGAGATGATACCAGCTGGCAGGCGAGTCGCGTATTCGAGGACGGCGGTTTGTTGCCCAATACAGCGTATCAGTACGTTGTGTCGATGCGCGATGCTCAAGAGCAAGGTTTGGTCGACAGTGCGGCGGTAGAGGTCGTTACCGAATCGATTGATCCTTTTGAAGACGTATCTCTCTTTCAGGAGACATTCGCTTCGAGCAGTTACGTGGGAAATCGTTTGGCTCCCTATCCAGCGGATGCGTGGCATTCCGATAATGCAACGGAGTGGCAGCGCGATAACTCGGGGAGTTCTGTCGGTATCGAGTCTTCGAATGCGGGACCTGCGTTGCGTTTAGGCTGGGGATTTGATGAGGTCGAGATTCGACGTTATACTCGGCAAGCGATAGGCTCGGATAGCGGTTTTCGCTTTTCGGGTTCGTGGCGAATAAAGAGCCTGTTGGAGAATAGTTTAGGTTTCATCGCAGGAATTGGGGAGTTCGACGTGGGGACCGGCAAAATGATTCGACGAATTAAGGAAGGGGTGTTCGGCGAGTTGACGAGTCCTCAGGTCGATCAAACGGGTGATTTCGAGATCGAAGTGAGTCCGAGCGAACTCGCTGCTTCGGACGTGGATCCTTCGAGTTTTATAGGTGTGTTTTTTCACCATGATGATGACGGCGTTTTGTCGTCCGATTCAGGCGATAGTACTGCTCGTGGCGATGTCTACTTGGCGAGCAATTTGAATTTTTGGCAGCTGGCTCGCGATTCGGATACGGACGAAGATGGTATGGGCGATCAATTCGAGGAAACGTACGGTCTGGATCTGGGTGATCCGAGTGATGCTAATGGAGACCTCGATGAGGATGGGCTTTCGAACCTGGATGAATTCATATTTGGGTCGAATCCGACTAAGCATTCCGCCCGCTTTCTTCCTCCCATTGCTTCGGTAATCACCGGAACGGAAGTGTCGATTCCTGGAGATTCAATTCTGGAAGGGCGTATCTATATTTTGGAGCGATCGACCGACCTCGGAAAAACGGACCCGTGGAAAGCGATTAATTCCTTCGCACCCAGCAGCAGTGAAGTGGGGGAAGGTTATGCGTTCGAGCAATCGGGAACCAATGCTATTGGTTTCTTTCGCGTTCGGATTGAGTGGACGCGATAGAGGCGTTTGTTAAGGATGAAGGATGAAGTATGAAGGGTGAAATTATTAACCACGGATTTCACAGATGACACGGATTTTTTGATGTAGAGAGAGTTGTTTGGAGTGGCTTGTTTTATCTGTGATATCTGTGTAATCGGTGATTAGAAAAACAATGTCATGATGGTTCGATATCGCTGATGTCGGATAAGCGCTCTTTAGTGGGCGATCAAAATTGCTAGAAAAAGCGCTTGAGGGAACGTGGTCTAGGCGACAGGGTTCTGGAACTTCTTTAATCCCCGAATCGATTCAATGATCACACGTAATAAATTATCCTCAAACAGTCCTGAATTTTCTAGCATGGCATATGGTACCTGGCGAATGCTGGATGATGGTTCATCTATTCAGGACATAAATGCTCGCCTCAATCGTTGCGTGGAGCTGGGTATCACCACGATCGATACGGCTGAGATTTATGGGCTCTACGAAGTGGAAGAAGCTTTGGGTAAAGCCTTGGCCTTGTCTCCCGGATTGCGGGACCGAATCGAGATTGTAACGAAGGCGGGTATTTACGTTCCGAATGAAAGGCATCCTGATCGGAAAGTCGGATTTTACAGTGCTTCGGGCGCTCGTCTAATCAAGAGTTTGGAGAAGTCGCTTCGTCTAATCGGAACGGATCGGATCGATCTCTTTTTGGTGCATCGCCCCGATTGGTTGGCGAGCATTGACGACACTGCCGGAGGATTGAATCAACTTCTCAGTGACGGAAGGATTCGCAGTGCTGGGGTGTCGAATTACAGCGCGGCTCAGTTTAGCGCGCTTAATAGTCGGATGGAGCAACCACTGGCGACCAATCAATTGGAGTTTCATCTACTGCATATGGATCCGATTTACGACGGAACCTTCGACCAGTGCCAAGAATTGAGAGTTCAGCCAATGGCCTGGAGTCCAATGGCCGGAGGGCGTCTCTTTGATAAAACCAATGAGGCTGCCGCTCGTCTAGCTCAGACAGCAGCCGACTTGTCATCGAAATATAATGACGCGACTCTCGAGCAATTTGCTTACGCCTGGATAATGGCTCATCCGAGTAGGCCGCTCCCAGTAATTGGAACCAATAAGATCGAGCGCATCGAAAGCGCTGCCAGATCGACGGACATTCAGCTAGAGCAAGAAGACTGGTATGCATTTTGGGTGGCAGCTCGTGGGTACGACATTCCGTAGAAGGAAGGGCAAATTCCGACGTTGAGTAATCGGGAGAGCTTTGGGCCAC
>JBNMOQ010000066.1:0-19525 GCA_051275055.1 Candidatus Pelagisphaera sp. | reverse complement strand
AACGAAGTGGAAACGATTCGGAGACACCTAGAGACCAAAGGACAAAACCTAATCATCTGGGGAGATCGACTTCTCGACGGAGCCTCAACCGGACTTGGCGAGTGGCAAGCCAGCACCAATGATACCCACGCGGCTATCGACCTCATTTCCAAAGAGGTCATCATCTACGATTGGCACTACACTCGAGCCGAACCCACGGCTGCCTATTTCGCGATGAAAGGGTTCCAAGTGGTCACTTGCCCGTGGAACCAACCCGAAGTCGCGAACGCTCAATACGAAGCGATGCTTCAATTCAAAGAAAACGCGAACTCTACCCTTGCGAATCGGTATCAAGGAATGACGCACACCGTTTGGTCCAGCGCAGAGAGCTTTCTAGACGATTTCGAAAAACCGGCAAACGCAGAGCCACCGCGACATCCTCAAATCGACTGCTTTCTCACTCTGTTTGAAAACCTTAAACCCCAATGAGTTCCTCCGTCTCCACAACACGCATCGAGGCTATCGACGCGCTACGGGCCATCACCATGCTCCTCATGCTTTGGGTCAACGATTTCGGGACGCTCATAAACATTCCTTATTGGCTTCAACACCAAGCAGCCGAAGCTGATGCCCTTGGATTTTCCGACATAATCTTTCCTATCTTTCTATTCGTAGTTGGCCTTTCCATACCGTTCGCAATTTCAAATCGACAACGCAAAGGCGATTCTTCGAGCCAAGTCCTCCTCCATATAGCCGAACGCTCTTTCGCCCTCTTGCTCATGGGTTTTTTCATGGTGAATTTGGAATACATGCCGGCAGAGGCATCCACCGTTATTGGAAAAAACGCGCAGCAAATACTGATGACGATAGCGTTCGTCCTGATATGGAATCTATACCCGCATAAGAAGGTAGGCAGACGCTTACGCCTTACTCTACGAACATCCGGTTACGCTATCCTCATTTTTCTGGCGATCATCTACAAAGGACCCGGCGATCCGAGTACTTGGATGCAACCTTATTGGTGGGGCATTCTCGGACTCATAGGTTGGTCATACCTTATCGCATCTATCGTCTTTCTATTCTGGGGACACAGCTGTACCCTGATCGCGGCTTCCTGGATGTTCCTTGCCCTTTTCAACGTGGCGGAGTTCGCAGGTCTCCTTGATGTCCTTTCAAACATCAAACCCTACGCTTGGATTGTCAGCAGCGGCTCCCTACCCGCCCTGACAATGGGAGGCGTATTCGTATCGACACTTTACTTGCGAAATTTTCAAACGCAGGAAAAGAAATCGTTCCTTCGCGTTTTAGTCATTCTTGGAATCAGTGTTTTAATAATCGGACTTTTGCTCAGACCACTTTGGGGGATTTCAAAAATCAGAGCTACCCCATCCTGGACCGAGATATGCACGGGAATCGGTATTCTGAGTTTCGCGTTCCTCTATTGGATCATTGACCTCAAAGACAACCGCCAGTGGTGGTCAATTATCCGCCCAGCTGGAACTGCTACTCTCACTTGCTACCTGGTTCCCTACATCTACTACGCAATCATGGGCTCATTGGGTCTCGCTCTTCCAGGTTTACTTAGCTCCGGCATTCTTGGCCTCGTAAAATCGATGCTCTACGCATTGATGATTGTTTGGATTACCGGACAGCTCGGTCGAGCGAACATAAAACTGAGAATCTAGCGTGCGCCACTTGAGGCCTCCTAAAAATTGAGGCTTCCCTTCAGCTCAATTCGCGTTCTGGTTAATCGATTATCGTAGCTAGGAAATCCAAATGCCCACTCAAAACCGCGAAGTCCGTCCACACTCAAAATCCCGTCACATAGTATCAAGCGAAGGGTCAGTCCTGCAAGTCCCTCAAGGATGGGAACTACTTCCGCCAGGCGATGCCGCCCTCACTAGACGCGTGAAAACATCTGGCCCAACCTGGACTGTTTTAGAGCGAAAGGGTCGGCGACAAATTTCCCGAGGAATCTGGGCCGATGCCAACACCATTAAAACACACCGCCTAAAACTCCTCATCGAACGCGCATCTCCAAGCTACGAAAAGAAACTACAAGCAGGCCGCCAACGCCGTCAGAAACAGCAAACCCAATACGAATCGGATTTTCGAACATCCGTACTTCATTTTCTAAACTTCGACAGTCGATACCGATCAATCGCCGAAGAACTTGCGACTCGCATATCCGATCACGCCACGCCCGTGAACAGTGGAACTGTCGCCAGAACCCAGCGTATCCCTATTCAAGAACGAGCCGAAGCAGCCACCATCGCATGGATGCGCCATCAAACAACCGCTTACGACAACCTCCATATCCCTCGCATCAAAGGCCAGCGGCGAGAAACCCGACGAAAACTCGCTCAACAATCTACCCGCCTTCTTAACGCCTATCGTCAAGGCAAGGACACCGATCCCAAAGAATGCCCGCTTCAAAAAGCGCTAGCGTAAACGAAATCCCCTCTCACAGATCCTTGCCACGGATCATCTTCCACAATTGATTAATCGTATCCTTATTCGTCTTACGAAGATTGATAAACGGCGCGTGACTATCTCCATTGTCCACATCCACTTCGATTCCCCAAAGCGGAATCGTCGAGGTGGGCAGCACCGCATACCGAGCATCTCCAATCAGTTTGGGCATTTCAGGATGCCAAGCCAGGTACTGATCCGAAAACCAATTAAATCGGTCCAAATCTTTCGATAGAACCGAATCGGTCGCGAGTGCTTGCTTAACCTCCCCCATATCCACTTTTTCAACAATTCCTCCCTGGTATATCCGCGTTCCCGAACCGAAATAGTTCACCCTAATCGCGTCCACATAGTAGCGGTCCTCGAACTCATAGATACCGCGCCACAGAGCCAAATTCCCAATCGACGGCTTTGCTGTAAATCGACTAGCGGATTCATGGCCACGAGACTCGGCCAACAGCTTCAACGCTTCGTCAGCTTGACGATTTTGAACAACTCCAAACAACAAATACGCCAAAGCAAACATGCAAGCTATCCAACTTGCCTTCGCCTGTCGTTTCGCATATCCAAACACAATCAGCCCCAATATCGAAACCGTAAAAGCTGGGTCCACAACGGAGACAATATTCCAGGCGATTCGAGCATTCGAAAACGGCCAGAGCAATTGCGTGCCATAGCTCGTACAAGCATCTAACAATCCCGCGGTCGAATATCCAAGAACCGAGTACAGGAAGGTTTCTCGAACTGAAAGCCACTTTCGTACGAACATCCAAACGAGTACAGAGCAGATCACCGCACCTACCGGAATGAAAAGCAATGAATGGCTAAAATGACGATGGTACTCGATATTCAACAAAGGATCCGCTGCCGACCGAATAAAAATATCGGCGTCCGCCAGGATCCCACCTACACAGCCAACGAAAGTCGCCAGTCGAACATGTTTTGCAGGAGCCACGGCTGTTGCCACAATCGCTCCGATCGCTCCCTGAGTCACTGGATCCATAAACTTGATCACTAATCCGTCCGAAATACCCAATCGTCAACACCAGACCGACCCAGACTCAAAGAAGGCTCCGGTCGCCCTCTCATATTTGAGGACATCCGGAGCCTTGTGAATTCTTTGATTCGAAAATCTAAAGTCAGTTCGTGATATCGAAAGTCGTGCTCGCGCCGCGGTAAGGCAGATAAGACAGGTACCACTTCTTCTGCGCATCACTACCCGAATAATCTTTGAGAGCCTGTTCGGAAGTGAACTCCATCGCGAAAGCATGAGAGCGATCGCCCTGAGCCTTGATTGACCGAATCCATACGCGGGAAATACCATCGTACTCCTTTGCAAGCGTCTTAACCGAATCGAGAGCCGCTTGGATTTGCTTCGGAGTCGCATCTTCCTTCCAAGATACAGTCACTACGTGAATGACCGAATGAGGAGCCGACGCATCTTTATGATGATTGGCGATCGCAGATGTAGAAGCTAGCGCGATAACTACTGCGCTAAGGAGGGATATTATGGTTTTATTCATGATTCAAAAATGTTGAACACTAATAGATGGATACGTCAATGTTTCGCGGATTTACGAATTCATCGACAATTACGACTTACTACGAAGCAACTCGCTTCGAGAATGCGCCAATTGTTCATTTAATAGCAAATCCTTCAGATTCACCGCATGCGATCGCGAATCGCTTTCGTTCCCCAAGTAAATCAATCAACCAAGACCACAACCAATGTCCGAAAATATGCCAAACAACAACGTCCTCGACCTAAGTAAAAACTTTCCAGCCAGCCCAAGAGAGACCTTCGCAGGTTACGTCATAGCCAAGCGTACTATCGACAAATGCCGTGCCGTGCTCGCTGGAACCAACGGCGAGTACCACTTCGATTGCCCGCTCGATAGTAACTTTCTCGGTTTCACCGAAATCTCAGCAGACAGTCTCAAAGCATTCGTAGCGACTGGAGCCAACGACGACGAAGTCGCCGCATGGATCGAATCCAATGCCAAAAAACGGGAACCTCGCGAGATCATCGCCTGGAACAATAAAATGCGCTCGACCCGCCCTTGCGACATGCCGATTGAACTCCAAGAATTCCTAGAAGGCTACATTCCTCAATACATCCCAAAAAACAAAATTGTCTACGTTTGGTTCGACGTATACGATATTGAAGAAGGCCGCATCTAGCCCAGGCCTAACCTTTTAAATTACAACGTTGTAATTTATAAGGTATCGCGAGGAACTGATTTGGAAATTGGGGTGTCGTTTTATAGTTGAGCAGATGGGTCGTACACTCTTGGCTCCACCATTTCTCGATGCCTTTGAATGACTCTCTTCAAAATGTCCCGCTGATTTTGGTCACAGATGGAAGCGTCGATACCAAATCGAAAATCGGATTCGGTGCCTACTTACTTGTCTCCGAAGGCGAAGCTCTCCCAGACGCGTCGATACCTCTCGTTCAAACAAAACGATTCGAAGACACGTCTTCGACAAAGCTCGAACTCCAAACCCTGCTTTGGGCCCTCGATTCTATTTCAAAAAATGATCTGCAGATACAAATCTACACCGACTCTCAAAACATCATCGGACTGCCTGAACGGCGCGAACGGCTCGTAAAAAACGATTTTAGATCGAAAGCCGGAAAGCCCATTCGCAACGAACAGCTCTATCGAAACTTCTTCGAATCGATCGATACGCTCGAATGTCGATTCTTCAAAGTACGCGGCCATCAGCCTCAAGCAGGGAAAAACGAAATCGACCGGCTTTTCACGATCGTCGACCGAGCTTCTAGAAGCGCTCTTCGCCAACACCGACTTTCGATACATTCGACCGAAAAGTCAGATTGACGCACAATCCCCTTCCCTACAAATCATCTCAACATGGAAAAAGGACGCTACGAACCAAACGACGAAGGCTTCATCAACGACCATGTTCGCGAAGCCTCATCGAGCATAGCAAAGGCGATTCACGTGTATTGCGAAGGCCACTACGCTCACAGCAACGCTAAAAACATTCCCAGCAGCCACGCCCTCGTTGAGATCATGAATTTACTCAAAGAGCTCGACAAAGACACAGCCGAACACGCAAACCGCAATCACGACCCAAAACGTTTCAAAGTACACAAACCGACTTCAAAAGCCAAAACGCGCTGGAACATTTAGTTCTATCTTAGTTGAAATAGGTTCGACCGAGATATCCGACGATTTTCTTCTTAACTTCCATCGCGTCGAACTGTCCTTCCACGCGATACAGCACGTTTCCATCAGGATCGACGAGCATCGTATAAGGCAGCGATCCTTCCCAATGATCTCCATCAAGGTGATCGATTAGCGCAAAACGATCTGGGCTGTTGAACAGATAATTGGTCATCGAAGCATGCTGCTTCGCTAGAAAACCTTCCACCTGACGTTGTTTGTTAGGCAAATCCATCGAAACGGAAATCACTTCGAAATCACGTTTTCGAAACTGTCGGTGAAGATCGACCAAGTCCGGAAATTCGATCACGCACGGTCCGCACCAAGTAGCCCAAACATTGATCAAGCGAAGTTTTTCGGAATCATTCGAACCCAGCATTTTGACCTGTTCCGGTTCCAGCATACCTAATGACGTTTCTTCCTCGTTCCACTTTTCCAGGTAGTCAGCAACCATAGATCGCTTGCTTGACCACTTAACGGAACAACCGAAAACTTTCGTTTCTTCGACCGGCACTGGCTTACCAGCTAGCAATGCATCAATCGCATTGCGTGCGTCGTGCGATTTAGCGATCGCCGGATTGTCATTGTCATCAACACGACCGTTGTACCGTAGTTTGCGATCTTCATCGAACACCAGAATATGCGTCGTTACCAACGCCCCATAAGCCCAACTGACCTTTTGGTCTTCGCCATCGTACAAGTAAGGGAAATTATACCCAGCCTCCGCGGCCCTCAACTTCATTTCCTCGAGCGAGTCGTTGTATTCAGTATATCCTAACTCGTCGATACGAACTGCTTTATCATCGTTCGGACTAATCGCCACCAATGCCACATCCTCCGAACTGTATCGATTTGCCAACTCCTTCAATCGCCCTTCGTAAGCTTGAGCCGTCGGACAGTGATTGCAGCTAAACGCAATTACGAGAAGACGCGAACCCGCATAGTCTTCCAACGAATGCTGTTTTCCATCAACGCCAGGCAAACTAAACGGTGGAGCATCCGAACCGATCGGCAACCGAGGCGCCTTAGAACTACTCTGAGCCAAAAGGCCCGAAGTCAGAAGTGTGCTTATAAGCAGGTAGCCTAAAAATTTCATATCAATATTCGGGGTCAAATACAGAGAATGCAAGTCGCTCTCTTTCGATCCAATATATCGACGACCTCAACGCGAATGGCAAGCTAGCGAATCCGAGAATTACGCCTACATTAGATCTGGTATCGCTTCACCCCTTATCGTCCAGGTATTTCCAAACGCCTTTGTGGCGTTTAAAACGCGATATTTCATGCAACTCAAACTGCTCGGGGCCTACGAAATAATCTGCCACGAACTCGACCTTACCCGTCTTATCATCTTTCCCACCGCGACTCGTTCCACTAATAGTAAGAAAACTCCAATTCGTCTGATGGATCGATTTATCCAACGCTTCCTTCAGTCCCTTTTCACGGGTATCAGGATGCGTCGTCTCTACCAAATATTCAACCTTACGAAAAAAGTACGCACTGAAACGCGAACGCATCAACTGCTCCGCCGTATCTGGCTTTGTTTTGCCGTTATGATACGGCTTGCAGCAAATCCCGTAGTTCAACTGGCTCTTGCAAGGACACAAGGAAGACTCGCGCTGACCAGGAACCCATTCTTTTGAATCGTTCATCGCCCATCACCCTTCAGATCCCTTCACTAAGAGCAAAGAAAAAGAAGCGATCGACGAGAGGTCCCGCCAAAACCTTCAACTCGGCGGAATCACCGACTCCTTCAAAAATGCCCGCACTCTCTTAATCACCTGCGGATAATCCGCCGCAAGGTCTCGAGCCTCCGCGAGGTCCGTATCAAGATCATAAAGACGCATCTCATTATTTTTGATAACCGCCTTCCAATTACCGACCCGAACAGCACCGCTAGCGACATCGCCCGGACCCTCGCCCGAAGAACCCCAATACAGAAAACGTTCCGACAAATCCTGTTCTTCGCCGACCAATGTAGGCAGGACACTCACTCCGTCGATACCTTCCGGATTCTCGATATCGAGCAAATCCACAACCGTCGGCAGAACATCAGCAAAATACCACGCTGTCGCGCTTTCCGAACCCGCCTCGATTTTCCCCGGCCACCGAACAATCATCGGCACGCGAATCCCCCCATCGTGAAACGATCGCTTGTAGCCCTGAAACGGCCCCATCGAATTGAAGAAATACGGATCATTCCCACCTTCCGCATGCGGACCGTTGTCCGAGCTAAAAAACACGATTGTGTTCTCATCGATACCAAGCGCTTCGAGCTTCTCGAAAATACGGCCGACATAACCATCCATTCGCGTGATCATGGCCGCCGTTCCTTTCTGGGGTCCTGGCCAATCGCGGTATTGATACTCGCCAGCAACCGGTACTTCCATGCCTTGACGCTCGCGATGATTTCCAAGCTGCTCTGGAATCACTTTCCAACCCGGATCGCTTTTTCCCTTCTTGATTCCAGCTTCATTGTTCGCGTGAGGAATCGTAAGCGCCAAATAAAGAAAAAACGGATCGTTCTGATTCGCTTCGATAAACTCGATCGCCTCATCAGCCATCAAATCCGGCGTGTAATCGAGTCGCACCGTCGCCACTCCGCTCATTCCCCCATACTTCTTGGATTGAATCACCTTATTGCGCAGCGGAACCTTCTCCTCATCGCTCCACACGAATTCCGGATAGAAATTATGCGCGTGCCCTTGATTCAAGTAGCCATAAAAACGATCAAACCCCTGCCGCCAAGGAGCACCAGTTGTCTTTTCTTCACCCAGGCCCCATTTTCCGATTAAACCCGTCCGGTAACCCTCACTTTTTAAAACCTCCGCAATCGTAAGATCCTGCGGTTGCAAAGGTCCCGACCCATTCGAACGCACCCGCGTGTGTCCCGTATGCTGCCCAGTCATGAGCACCGACCGTGACGGAGCGCAAACGGTGAACCCTGCATACGCATTCGTGAACCGCATGCCTTCAGCCGCCATCTTATCAATACGCGGCGTATTGATTCGTGGCTGACCATAACATGCCAGATCGCCATAGCCAAGGTCATCGGCAAGTATGAAAATGATATTCGGACGAGGAGTTTCCGAAGCAGCTCCGACTGCCGAAAGGATCAACACAAAAACAGCTGAAAATCGAGAAAACGACATTCTACTAGAATCACTTTCGAATCCTAGAAAACGCAATAATTTTCACTTTGATCAAATCGACATTCCTTCACAAAGCAGCCCCCCCCTAAGACCTCCTTACCATCTATCCAATAATCGATCTTGCCAGTTCGAGCCGCGTTCACACATTCTTCGAAAATGAGATCCTCCAATCCCGCTCTTAAAGACAATGCATTCTTAGCAGACCGGAGCGTCAGCGCATCCGGAGCGATGACCATCAATGGGACCGTCAACAAAACCGCCATATTGCTAGGGCTCGTGATACTCCCTGCCTTTTGGATTTGGGACAAAATTTCTGGAGTGGAAAATCCTGGTGTTTACTACCCATGGATGATCGGCGGAGCCATCGGCGGATTCGTTTTCGCGCTCATTACTATTTTCAAAAAAACAGCCGCGCCCTACACTGCCCCGCTTTACGCGATTTGCGAAGGACTGTTCGTGGGAGCCATCTCGGCCTTTTTCGAACGAATGTACCCCGGCATCGTTTTCCAAGCGACTTTGCTTACGTTCGGAACCCTCTTCGCCCTGCTCATTGCCTACCGATCGGGAATGATCCGAGCGACCGAAAACTTCAAACTCGGGGTCGCCGCTGCAACCGGCGGCATTGCCCTCATCTACATGGCCACCTGGATACTCGGAATGTTCGGCGTATCAATACCATTCATACACGACAGTGGATTGATCGGCATCGGCTTCAGCTTATTCGTCGTCGTAATCGCCGCCCTCAATCTCGTACTAGACTTCGATTTCATCGAAAACGGAGCCAAAGCCGGAGCCCCCAAATACATGGAATGGTACGCCGCCTTCGGCCTACTAGTCACCCTAATCTGGCTTTACATCGAAATGCTAAGACTCCTTTCAAAGCTGAATCGCCGCTAATAGATCTCTCAACCCCCTGATATCCCATTTTCACCCATTTCCTCGCTTCCGCCAAATCATCAGTGTCATCAGTGGTTTATTTTATTAATCGTCTGTTGTTTCTTTACCACTGAGCACACTGATGAACACTGATATCAGAACTGCCCTTCGAAATCAGCCAGAGAAGTCGGTTAACCTGAGCGATTGCTGGGAACCAACACCCCTTCTCAGTCGTCCTTAGCGAAATACGCTAATCGAATTTAAAACTTGAAGAATTTCATCTGCTAAGACACTTCAAAACCGTAGACATACATCGTGAACCGCATCGTTTCCATTTTAGCTCTCGTTTCTCTGTTCTGCTGCTCAGTCGCTGCAGACACCGTAGGACAGCTATTATGCTCTCACGAAGATGGACAGGGTCACCTCGTCGAATTTAGTCAACACGAAGAACAGCACACCGACCCTTGTCACGATCACCATTCCGAAGAGGCTGAGCATCAGGAAGAAGACGCTGCATGCGAATTCGAAGCTCAAGCCTGCGACGACATCGAAGTCCCGCAAACCGATTTTCAAGACCAAGGCCATTACGGCGATCGCATCCTAGTTAAATCTCCCGCGATCTGCCAGAGCCTATTCGAACTTCGCCCTGCCGCCATTGATCGGCAAATCGAAGTAAGCTCCAGAGTCTCCAAGGGAGCTCCGACGCTTGAAAGCGAAAGCCGTCGCTTCGCTAAGACGATCCAAATTCGTTGCTGATATCCTGATTCGTTTTCCGGATCGCCAAGGACGCTAATTTTCGTCCTCGGCTTCACCAGTCCTGAGTTCCTCGATGAACTCAGTTCCGAATTCAAAACACCGAATCAGGATTTTCTATGTTCATACGAATCATCACACTTGCAATTACGCTCACATACTATGGCCACACTTTCGGCCAAAACGCATCGCCACCGATCCCAGAGTCTTTCGACAAAGCCACTGCGATAACTTACGCCTTAAAACAAAATGCCGAACTACAAGCCATTCGAAAAGGCATCGAAATAGCCGAAGCTCGATTGGCTCGAACTGGACTGCGACCCAACCCGAAAATCGCACTCGATTACGCATCGGATTTCGCATTCAATAGCGAAGGCGAGTATATGCTAGGAGTCGCTTTCCAACAGGAATTCCCCCTCGCTAATCGTCTTCGCAAAGCGAAAGCAGTCTCGCGAGTCGACATCGCCAAAGCTAAAATGGAAGTTCGTTCTCACGAACTCGAGATAGCCAACGCCATAAGCGAAGTCGCGCTCGAAATCCAAATCGTCGATACGCGAAAAGCGCTGCTCAAGAGTATCTACGAAAAAACAAAAGAGATCTCGGAATTTATCCACTCGCGGGTAAGACAAGGAGAGCTCTCTATCCTTGAGGCCAATCAAACCAGTCTCGAACTTCGAGCTCTGGAACAGGAAGCCAACCAGCTATCGGACCAGCGAAATCATCTTGCTCACTCGTTAGCGCCCTATCTCGGGTTACCGCCGAATCAAGAAGTCGATTTCCAAAATGTTCAAACGATCGACATCAACAGTAATCTCCCGAACTTCGATAGCTCCATATACGAACGTCACCCAGGGTTCCAACTCGCCGTACTCGATGCTCATTCGGCTGAAGCCGAGATTGCGCTCGCAGAGTCCGAAAACTGGGAGAGCATTACTGCAAAAGTTTTTTGGGAAAACGAACGCAGCGTCGATCAACCCAACGGTCTCGGGACAGATCGCTTCATAGGCGTCGGATTCTCCATACCGATACCGTTTCGAAAAAAGGGCGATTTACACGCAAACGAAGCTCGAATCGAACGCGATCAATCCAATCTGAAAGCCGCAGCGATCAAGCAACGGGTCCAACATGACGTCGAACACGCTCGTCACGAAGCCGCCGATTTTCAAAAGCGAACCATCGAATATCGCGACAATGTAATCAAACTCGCCAACGAACAACTTGAAGCGACAAGCACCGCCTATCAAAACGGCCAAATCAGTCTTGTCTCCCTCCTGAGAGCTCAAGAGCAATTGCTAAGAATCGAAAGACGGCATCTTGATAACCAAGAAGCTTTTGCCCGCGCTCGCCTCGAGCTTGAACAAGCTCGCATAGACCTACCGCAGCTTCAGAACGTCACCACTCTTTAATCCCGTATCCATAATCATAATGCATACAATCAAGAATATTTTCCTCAAAACCACTTCAATCGCAACGCTATCGATTGGCAGCCTGCTTCAATCTACAGCCGCCGAAGAGCCAGCTGCCGACATGGTTATCCTAGACGAAATCAGCACTCGAAACCTAGGTATCGAAATCGTCGAAGTCGACTACCAGGATTTCGCTGATACGCTTTTCGCAATTGGCCGCATCGAGCCGATTCCTTCGCGAAAAAGCGTCATCAGTAGTCGGATACCCGGTCGCGTCATCAAGCTCGCCGCCTTCGAAGGCGACATCGTTGAAGCCAATGCTCCGGTCGTCGAAATCGAAAGCCTACAGCCAGGAAGCCCGCCTCCACGGATCAGCCTAAAAGCGCCCCTTCCTGGAATGGTAATGAAAAGCCATACTCACGTGGGAAAGCCGGTCGTGCCAGATACCGAGCTTTTTGAAATCATCGATCTCTCTGAAGTCTACGCCGTAGCGCGTATTCCTGAAGATCAGGTCGGAAAGCTAGCCATTGGCACCCGTGCCCAAATCCGCGTGGCGGCGATTCCAAGTCAGAATTTCGAAGGAAAGCTAGTCCGATTCGGAACCAAAGCCAATCCGGTAAACGGCACTTTCGACGCCTTCTTCGTACTCGACAATCCCGATTTCCAAGTGCGTCCAAATATGCGGGTTGAGTTCTCGGTCGTTCTTGAAACGCGAAGTAATACAATGTCTATTCCCCGGGCGGCTCTGCAAACCGACGGCATTAATCGCGTCGTGTTCGTAAAGGATTTCGATTTACCAAATGCGTTCATCAAATCTCAGGTAAAAATCGGAGCTCAGAACGAACAGTACGCTGAAATTCTAAGCGGTCTGTTTCCAGGCGACGAAGTTGTCACCAAGGGATCATACACCCTTATGTTTGCCGGAGGCGGTGGAGTATCCCTAAAAGCAGCTCTGGATGCAGCCCATGGCCACGAGCACAACGAAGACGGATCCGAAATGACCGCAGGCCAAAAGGTGGAAGGCGCATCTGGCCACGAGGGAGGCAGAGCCGATCGAGGCCCTCTGACCCTCTTTCTGGGAATACTATCAGCCCTACTCGCAATTCTCCTCTTTCTCAGCCTGCTGATGAAACGAGGTCAACCTAGAGCCAACTAAACGAGAATAACCGATATGCTCAATTGGCTAATACGATTTTCTTTAGGCCATCGCGGTCTAATCCTCGCCGGCGCTTTAATCGTCCTCGTTTTTGGGATACAAACTGCTCGCGAACTTCCAGTAGAGGTTCTTCCAGATCTCACGAAACCGACTGTGACGATCCTAACCGAAGCCCCCGGGCTCGCGCCTGAAGAGGTTGAAACTCTAGTGACCGTGCCACTCGAAAGTTCATTAATGGGCGTATCGGGAGTTACACGTCTTCGCTCGACATCGGACGTTTCCCTTTCTCTCGTTTTCGTGGAATTCGATTGGGGAACCGATATCTATCGCGCCCGTCAATTCGTTCAGGAGAAACTTCAGTCAGCTCGTGAAAACCTTCCCGAAGGAGCCCTCCCCTATATGACGCCAGTTGCCTCGCTCATGGGTGAGATCATGCTCGTTGGAATACATTCGAAAGATGGTCTCACCGAACCGCGAGACTTGCGCACTTTGGCCGACTGGACAGTGCGTCGACGCCTACAAAGCATTCCTGGCATCGCCGAGGTGTTATCGATGGGCGGAGGCGTCAAACAAGTTCAAATCCAACCGGATCCAAACAAGATGCGTTCGCTTGAAGTCAGCTTCGCCGAAGTTCGAGAAGCCGCTAGAAATGCCGCTAGAAATACTACAGGCGGATTTCTCACTTCAGCTCCTCAGGAAATTATGGTTCGCAACTTGGCGATGACAACCGACCTGCATGCGCTCGGAATGACGATAGTCAAACATGTCCAAGATCGGCCAATACGCATATCCGATGTCGCAGACGTCGTTTGGGGCGTAGAACCGATGCGTGGCGACGCAGCGGTCAACGGTTCTCCTGGCGTTATCATGAGCATTACGAAGACACCGGGGTTTGACACGCTTGCTCTCACCGCAAGCGTTGAAGCCGCACTGGCCGATTTGGAACGTACGGCGCCCGAAGGAGTTGAACTTGTTCCGCTGTTTCGGCAGGCCGATTTTATCGAACATGCAATCGGCAATCTCGAAGAAGCGATTCGAGATGGAGCGATCATGGTAACGATCGTGCTTTTTCTATTTTTGTTCAACATTCGCACAACGCTAATTACCCTAACCGCCATTCCCCTCTCCTTCGCGATTACGTTTTTGGTTTTTCGTTATTTCGGAGTGAGTGTCAACGCGATGACATTGGGAGGACTCGCAGTAGCCATCGGCATGGTTGTCGATGATGCGATCGTGGACGTGGAAAACGTTTATCGGCGGCTCCGGGAAAATGCTATGTCCGCTCAGCCTAAACCAAGGCTAGAGGTAATCGCCAACGCATCTGCCGAAGTTCGAAACTCGATTCTCTACGCGACTCTTTTCATAGTCCTAGTGTTCATGCCTTTGCTAGGACTTAGCGGAGTCAGCGGTCGTTTATTCACGCCGATCGCCATCGCTACGATCGTGAGTATGAGCGCCTCATTCCTCGTTTCGCTTACTGTGATTCCCGTGCTTTGCTCTTTCTTGCTAAACCCGAAACCAGGAAGCGAACACAAAGACGGATTCATCATTCGATCCATGAAATGGATACTGAAGAATACCTGGCTAAAACTTGCGCTAAAACAACCGATTATCGTCATGACGATTGGAGCCGCCCTGCTAGCTGGAGCGCTCACGCTCTACCCAATGATGGGGAAAGATTTCCTGCCAGCGTTCAATGAAGAAACCGCGCTCGTCGCATTAACTGCCGCTCCAGGGACTTCGCTCAAGCAAGTCAACGAGATCTCGGATGTCGCCGATCGCCTGCTTCTAGCCATTCCTGAAGTTCGCAAAGTCGGTCGACGTGTAGGCCGCGCTGAACGCGGTGATCACGTTGTACCAGTCTCCACTGTAGAATTCGATATCGATTTCGAAACAGGATCCAAAGGACGAACACGAGCCGAAGTACTGGAAAACATTCGCCAAACCATGCGAACTATCCCTGGAACGTTCAGCGCTCTTAGTGGCCCACTTGCCGATCGGATTGGTCACATGCTAAGCGGCGTATCCGCCAAGGTTGCGATCAAGATCTATGGCCCTGAACTAAACGAGATCAGGCGCATCGGAACCCAGATTCAACAAATCGCCATAGCCATTCCGGGGTTTGAAGATGCCCGAATCGAACAACAAGCTCCGATACCTCAACTGCGAATCGAAATCGACCGCGATCGTGCGCTGGCTTACGGAATCACTCCCGGCGCCCTCAACGACCAACTGGCAACGTACATTGGAGGCGAACAGGTAGCCGAACTTTATGAAGATCAACGTCCTATCGATTTAGTTGTTCGTTTACCGGAGTCTTGGCGCGAATCGCCGAAACGACTGGAAGAACTCTACATCGATACGGAGAGCGGCAAACGCATTCCGCTTTCATTCGTCGCCGACATACGAGAAGCCAAAGGTCCCAACATTATCCAAAGAGAGAATACAATGAGGCGTTTCGTCGTCAGCATCAACCCTACCGAACGCGACCTCGCTTCACTCGTATCCCAACTACAAGAGAATGTAGAAGAAGCAGTGACTATCCCCGATGGATACTACATCAACTACGAGGGAGAATTTGAAGCCCAGCAAGCGGCATCAAAACGCATCGCCATCCTAAGCTTAGTCGTCTTCGTAGTAATCGCATTTTTGCTCTACACCTATTTCTCGACGCCTGTCTTCGCCATCCAAGTCATTTGCGACATCCCACTCGCATTGATCGGCGGAATCGCCTTCACCTGGATCATGGTCAACAATGTCAGTATCGCCACATTGGTCGGCTTTATAGCAGTGGCCGGTATTGCCGCTCGAAATAGCGTTATGCTCATTTCTCACTACCTCCACTTAATGAAACACGAAGGCGAAACCTTTTCGAGAGAGATGATAATTAGAGGAACGCTCGAACGCCTTTCGCCTGTACTAATGACAGCGCTATCGGCCGGAATAGCCCTCATCCCGCTTGTTCTGGCCTCTGATGCGCCCGGAAAGGAAATTCTACATCCGGTAGCGGTTGTCATTGTTGGCGGACTCATCACCTCGACCCTACTCGGCCTCGGAATCACTCCAGCAGTATTCTACGCCTTCGGCCGAAAAGCTGCCGAAAAAGCAGTCCAGAACAACGCATCCGCCACGGCATGATAATTTTTGCCAATCTACGTATCCATAATCCAATAATTTATAAAAACTAATAAATACCATAATCATGAAAACAACTGAAACTAATTACCAAATCCAACTCATCGCGATCGCAATCGCTTCTTTCTTTTTCATTGGCTGTTCCTCGGAGTCCCAGGAACACGCATCTGACGATCACGGTCATTCGCATGAAGGCGAAGAGGCTCACAAGCACGAAGGAGATACTCACGGCCACGATGGAGAAGAAGCTCACGATGATCATGAGAAGAAAGAAGGCGGCCCCAACGGCGGTCGCATCATCACCAGCGTCGATCCACGAGTGGAATTCTTGGTCAACGACGACCGTTCGATTCAATTAACATTTCTCGACGACGAGAGCCGAGCGGTTGCGCCAAGCGGCCAAGTCATCTCGCTAATAAGCGGTGATCGATCCAATCCTACCATGATCGCATTCGTCCCCAAAGGCAGATCGCTCGTATCCACTCAAAAACTCCCCAAAGGCAACGTCGTGCCTGTTGTTCTCCAAATCAAGAGCTCGCCCAGCGCCGAAACCATTCGCGAAAAATTCAATGTGAACCTCAGCGAGTGCCCTACCTGCGACTACCAGGAATACGCCTGCGTTTGCGAACACGACGATCACTAAACGAATATTTTCATTCAAAAGCGGCCCTCATTCACGAGGGCCGCTTTTTCTATTTTCGAAAAGATCTCAAAGAATCTTGCGAGATGGCAATAGGCTGACATCATACTTCGATTATGATCTTCAATATGCGCACTATCCTCTTCGCCACTTTCATTCTGTTTTCAACCAGCGCCATCGCGAGCGCAGCTGACTCCGAAACCTTCGGCCCTTACACCGCTCTCGTACGCGATGACAATATCGTCAAAAATGTGAAGGTAAACGATAGCGGCCGCATCTACCTTCTCCTCAATTCCGACCATAAGGAAAAAGAGATCATTCTTAAAAACTCGAACTACAACAAGTCTGGCTACCGCAATTGGTTCAATGGCGAACTCGAGCTCGTCTCTCCAGCAAACCAAGGCAAAGCCCCCAACGAATACACCGACTGGGTAGACTCTAGCGCCAATTACCTCGAGTATTACATGGAAGGCCAACTCATACTTCACCTGGCGAAAACCAAGGTCCTTGCTTCAAAAAATTAGACGTTCTGCAAAACGAAATTCCCAAAAGATTTTCCGTATGTGATCGAATCCAGCCAAACAGGATTCAAAGGTCGCTCATTTAATGCCCGCCCACTCGATTTTAACTGACCTAGCTTGGATTATGCTGTCGGCCGCTGTTGCTGCCCTCATTTTCCAACGCCTAAAAATCCCACTGCTTCTTGGTTATATCGCAGCGGGATTTATAGTCGGCCCTCACCTCGGTCTTTGGCCAGCGCTTGTCGAATTAGATAATGTCCAAGAGCTCAGCGAGCTAGGCGTAATTTTCCTCCTTTTCTACATCGGTCTCGAATTCGACTTCGGACGACTTAGGCGATCGTTCACTCCCGCATTAGCGGCCCTGATTCTTCAAACGCTCCTCATGCTATTCCTCGGAATGGAAGTCAGTCGCTGGCTGGGACTCTCGACAATTGACGGCTGGTTTTTGGGAGGCCTGCTATCAATCAGCTCCTCGATGGTATCCGTAAAGTTGATTCGCGACCGGGGACTTATTCACCAATCCTATGCCAATCTAACAATAGGAGTCTTGGTCCTAGAAGATATTCTAGCGATCCTGCTTCTTGTACTGCTCAGCGGTGTCGCAGTGGAAGGCCAGGTCGATATCCAGGCCGTCGGACGATCGACTCTTTTCATCGGTATTTTTATCGTTTCCGTATTCCTTATCGGAAAACTAGGAGCAAGTCGGCTCATGCGCGTTTTGGAAAAACGAGGTTCGACTGAAATTGTAACCATGGCGGCTCTGGGGTTGATCTTCTCGCTAGGTTTACTCGCTCACCAATTCCAATTCTCCTGGGCCCTCGGCGGCTTTATGGCAGGAGCCATCTTTTCCCGATCCCAACAAGCCGAACGCATCGAGCAGTTGACCGAACCCTTGCGTGATCTTTTTAGCGCTTTGTTTTTCGTAACGGTCGGAATGCTAATCGATCCGAAAGCTCTACTCTCCAATGCGCCGGTCATCCTTGGGCTATCCATCATCGTCATTGCCTGCAAATTCAGCTCGTGCTGGCTCGGCTTTTTCCTAGCAGGCCGACCGGCTGACGAATCAGCGAAGGCGGCGCTCATTAAATCGCAAATCGGCGAATTCAGTTTCGTAATTGTAGCAATTGGCGCAAAATACGGGGCTACAAGCTCCGACCTACAATCTATCGTTTCGGGTGTCGCTTTTATAACGATCCTCGTTACGCCAATCCTCGCCAAAAACGAATCGCGACTACTCCAACTCGCAGTTCGCGCATCCCCAAGCGCCGTTAAAGAATTTATTTCGCTCTATTCACACTGGATCGGAACAGTCAGACTTTCATTCAGTCGAAGCATATTCCTCAAACTGGCGAAAAAGCCGATCACCCTTATCAGTATCCATTTTCTACTGATAACCGCAATCATCATCGCTGCCGGCGTAATATCGGAACATGCAACCGTTCCTGACTTTCTCCCCATGCCGCAAACGCTGTTCCAGCAGTCTGTTTTCATTCTCTCGGTATTGGTCTGCCTCCCCCTTCTCGTCGACACCGTGCGGAATATTAACGTATTGGTCTGGATATTCTCGGACACTGCCTTAAGTCGCCCAGCATTTCAGCAATTTTCGCAAGGATTCTATCGTTCCGCTTTTAATGGCCTCATTCTTGTAATCCTCCTTTTCGTTTACGGGACCGTATTCCTCCTCGTTGCAGCACCGTACTTCCCCACTGGATCCGTCTTCCTCGCCTTTCTGGTCTCAACAGTCGTGGTCGGTTGGCTTTTTTGGAAGAAATTGGTGTACATGCACCATCACTGGGAAACCGCGGTTATTAAATCAATGCAGAGCGAAGCCAAAGAACGCATCGCCCACAAGATCTCCACGAATCTTCAAGCTCTCAAATCCCGACAACCTTGGGAGGTCAATGTCGAACCCATTTTACTCGAAGCCAATTCGAAGTGGCTAGGAATGGAGGTTAGCCAAATTGACCTACGTACCCAAACCGGAGCTTTAATCGCAGGCATTGAACGCGGGGGATTCGAACTCGCAAACATTGAAGCAACCACAAGACTCTACCCGAACGATAAAGTATTTATTCTCGGCGAGGCCGACCAAATCCAAGGCGCCCGAGAGTACTTGAACCAAAACGGGAGCCTCAACACACTCGAGGCCGAGGCTTTCATATTTACTCGAGAAATAATACCACCACTCTGCAGCTGGAGCGGCATGCGCATTCAAGATTCGCAAATTCGATCACGTTTCAACGTCAC
>JBNMOQ010000065.1:0-19924 GCA_051275055.1 Candidatus Pelagisphaera sp. | reverse complement strand
TGAGATGACGTTAGCACGGGAAGGACGAGTAGCCACGCGATGAAAATGAATGGGTGTTCGGTGATTCCGAACGTTGGAACAACGCCGTTCGCGAGTCCCCAAAGATACAATACTTCATAGGCTGACCAGATAGTTACTCCGCTGGCTAACGACCAGAATATGTTGTCCCAGGTTTGATTGCGAAACGAGAACTTACCGCTCTTTTCCAAGTGTTCGCGGGCATCGTACTTGAGCCGTTTCCCCTGGGCTCGGAATGTAAACAAATACAAGTGTAGTCCACCAGCGATTACAGTCATTAGCAAGAAGTTGCGTAGGAGTATCGGTATGATCCAGTCCAGCGAAAGCGACTTCATATGCGATAGGTCTTGCAGTAAATATCGGTAGACTAGCCATGCAAGTGTCAGGAAAATTACGTTTCGAGAAAAGGTAACCCAACGCTTGGTCAGCGCTAAAACAAAGCCCTTTGGGCTCGGCGGCCAATCGAATAGCGGCGAGAAAATCACTGGCGTTTTATGATTCCATGAATCTCGCTTTTTTGAGGTTCCTTGGGTGCTTTCTGGGGATTCGTTTTTATTCATGGCAAAGTTCGCCAAGTCCGAAAGGTGGGCGGTCTTCAATAAACCACCAATTTCCTGGCAGTTGCAATCGTGATCTAGGATTGAATGTTTGGAAGGGGCGATACCCAAATATTTGGTCTTGGAAAGTTTCTCGCATCTCGTATGAACGACTAGATGAGTTTGGATGGAGTATCGAAGGAGTACCTGGATGCATTAGAGCTAGAGCTATGCGATCTAGATTTGGACTTCGTGTCGCGTATGCAGCGAGCGCACCTCGCTCGCTTTAGCTTCAATAATATCGGCGTATTGCTGGACGAAGAGATAAGCTTGGACATTGAGGCTCTGTGCGAAAAAATCGTGAGGCGAAACCGAGGTGGGTATTGTTTCGAGCACAATAAACTGTTTTTCCATGCACTCGATCAATTGGGTTACGATGTACAGTTCTTTTTGGGACGGGTGACGCCTGAATTGCATTCGGACGGTCCTCGGACTCACCGGATTACGATCCTGAAGTATGAAGGGAAAGAGTACTTGATCGATGTCGGTTTTGGGCCAGGGGTAGTACGAGGGCTAGTCCCGTTTTCGATCGATGAGACGTTTGCCTTTGGCGAGACGGATGCGAGGATTGTTGTGAATGAGTTTTCTGAATACGTTCTACAATCGAGAAAAAGGGGTAATGTCTTTTCGTCGCTCTATACTTTCGATCTGGCACGGTATACGGATGGAGATTGCGATGCGGCTAATCTGTATTCGTACCTCCATCCCAAAGCCGCGTTTCGCAATAAATTGATGGTTTCTCTCATTTTGTCGGGAGAGACGCGTTCTATCATCAATGCCAATTATCGTTTGTCGAAACAGGGTGGCGATGCTGTGGATACTGTTCTGGATTCTTCGGAGGAAATGAGGGCCATTCTGGATCGGGATTACGAGCTTTCGCTGAGTGCAGAGGAAGCGGTAAGGGTCTGGTCCAAAATTCAGAGCTTTTGAGGCGGCTTCTTTCGGTGCTTTTAAGATAGGACTGAAATAACAATTGTGTTTTCAAATTGCGAGATTCCGGGTTAGGGTGTTTTAATCCTATGATTCGATACCCCTGTAAGCGTATTTCTGGAAGATGGCTGGTGTTTGCCCTAGTCTGTTTGATGTTGGTTGAGTCCCGTCCCTGTTTGCTAGCGGTGGAAGGGCAACCTTTGGCTGCAAATGTGCGACGCGTTCAAGAGGCTTTGGCGTTTTTGGGAGCTCCGTTGCCGTCAGAGCTGACGGGAGCGTTGGAATCGGTGTTGGAGGCGGAGGACGCAAATAAGATCCAGGATATTTTGGATACGTCGGTTCTGTTTCTGGTTGATATCAATCCTGAGATACGGGTGAAGATTCGTAGGGGGACTGGTTCGACGATGCTTCAGCAAGGAGCTTATACGCCTGTCCTAGTGAAGATTAATAATCTAGGAACGACCACCCAGCAGCTTCGTGTGCAAAGCAAACAGGCGGGCCAGGTTTATGGCGATATGTCTACTCTGAGCGCGGAGCGTATGCATCGGCAGCACTTCAATGAACTCGAAGACAAAGTTGGCGACCCCAAGCGCTTTCTCGATTTGGAGATGTATCAGGATTCTCCGATGACGAGGAATCTGAGCGGTTTGGAAGTTGAATACGCTATAGCCCTCATTTTTAGCCGCGATGATGGAAAACGTGAAGCCACGATTGAATTCGATGTAGGGCAGGGAACGCAGGATATTGGTTTCCGAGCTGAGCTGCCGGTATTGTTTGACGTTCGATCGGCAGTGAGCACGAAGCTGAATATTCGTGATTTCGATGGTTCGCCAACGGCTGCTCGATTGGTTTTTAAGGACGTCGCAGGAAAGGTGTACCCGCCGCAGTCGAAGCGTCTGGCGCCTGATTTCTATTTCCAGGAGCAAATTTACCGGTCCGATGGTGATGCTGTGTTGTTGCCTCCTGGCAAGCTTTTCGTGGAGTCCAGTAGAGGTCCGGAATACATTGTGCAACGTAGGGAGATGGATATCTTGGATACCGAATTTGCTCAAATTGATTTCGATTTGGAGCGTTGGGTAAATCCGGCCGATTATGGTTTCTATTCTGGGGATCATCACATTCATGGCGCGGGTTGCGCCCATTATGAATCTCCAACCTTGGGCGTTCGTCCGGAAGACATGTTCATGCAGGTAAAAGGAGAAGGCCTTAATGTCGGCTGTATTTTGACTTGGGGTCCTTGCTTTGAGTTTCAGAGGCAATTCTTTTCGCCTATCGTGAATGAGATCAGCGAATCGATGACTTTGTTGAAATACGATCTCGAAATATCAGGGTTCGGTTCAGCTTCTTTGGGGCATGTTTGTTTGTTGAATTTGAAGAATCAGACTTACCCCGGATCCGATGGTTCCAAGGATAAGGGTTGGCCGACTTGGACAACCCCAGTTATGCGTTGGACGAAGGAGCAGGGAGGTTATGCCGGTTATGCCCATTCCGGAAGCGGTCTGCGAATAAATGTGGAGTCTGCTTCCAAGCGTATGATGGATCTGGACGATGATAATGACGATCAAGTACTTTCTCGAAACGAAACGTCAGGAACTGTTCTACCATTTGCGTTTGAAGCGATGGACAAGGATCGAGATAGATTCTTAAGCGGATCGGAATTGTCCTCGGCTATCAACAAGGCGGCGGATCAATTGCCAAATTTCGCTATTCCAGAAATGAACGGAGTGGGTGCGATGGAAATCTGCGTGAGTATTGCTGAGGGCGTTTGCGATTTTATCAGCGCTATGGATACGTCGCGCATTCCGGAGTGGAATATGTGGTATCATATTTTGAATTGCGGATTTCCTCTCAAGGTTAGTGGCGAGACTGACTTTCCTTGCATGAGTGGCGGGCGCGTGGGGCAAGGCCGCGTATACGTGCAGCTGGGCGAGCGGGTTGAACTCGAATTCTCAGAATGGTGTAAGGGCATGGCCGAGGGGCGCTCCTATGTATCGGACGGCTATGCTCATGCTCTCGATTTTCGAGCTGACGGGATGGCGCCTGGGTTTGGCGACGTGAACTTGGACGCTCCGGGATCTGTCTTAGTCGAGGCCCAGGTCGTATTTGCTCCTGAGACGCCGCTCACGGTCGCTCAAGGGAACCTAGAGAATGCGTCCGGCCCGCGAGACTTGGGAGATACGGTAACGTTTCACGGTCCCCCACCGGAAGGCTATGAGAGCGGAGGAATGCGTACGATTGAATTGGTGGTGAATGGCGAACCCGTTGCGTCGAAAGTCGTGCCAGCCGATGGAGAGGTGCATGACTTAAGTTTCGATGTGGCGATCGAAAAAAGTAGTTGGATTGCTCTCCGTCACTTTCCTCAATTACACACTAATCCGATTAATATTATTGTAGCCGAAAATCCGATACGCGTTTCACGGAAAAGCGCCCTTTGGTGCATCGAAACGATTAATCAATTGTGGCGAGCGCGTGGAGACAAGATTGCGGATCACGAAAAGAAGAATGCGCGAGCAGCATTCGACCGAGCGATCCTGATGTACGAGCGCATTGCTGAAGAGGCCAAGTAGGTCAGTGCTTATTCTGTAGCTGAGTTGGTTTTAATAAATATTGCGGTTTTTTTGATGAACAATATTGAGTCATTGCTTTCTTCTCGTTTTTAACCTCATGGATTATCTATCTGAAAACCTCCCCGTTTCGGAATCTAAAACTAAAAAGCGCACGCTTTGGTTTCACCTGCATTTCTGGGTGGGATGGATCGCGGCCGTGCCGATTGCTTTAGTATGCCTCACCGGGGCTCTCTTGGTCTTCGAGCAGGATCTTTTCCGATGGGAGCATAAGGAGTTGTTTCAACTTGAAGAGACTGAAAATGCGCTTTCGGTTCAGCAGGTTCTGGAGGCCTATCGTTCGGCCGATCCCCCGTTGCAAGTGAATCACCTCGGGATTCCTAAGTTGCCTGAATATGCCTACAGCGCTTTTTGCACAGAAATTCGACCCGAAGGAAACCGGGGAGCTGGGCGAGTCTTCTTGAACCAGTACACAGGCGAAATCATCCGTTTAAGCGACGGGTTCTCCCTGAGTGAGGCCTTTATTGGTATCCACCGTCGTCTTATTGCGGGACGAATCGGTCAGCTGATTGTAGCGTTTAGCTCTCTACTTCTCGCGATAACGTGTATCTTTGGTTTAGTTCTTTGGTGGCCCTTGCGAGGGCGTACTTTCGTGCGAGCGTGGAAGCGGGGGCAGGCTTTGGACTGGCACAACGCGTTAGGGCTAGCTGCTATGATGCCGCTTTTCTTCATGGCGATCACTGGCATAATGATCACCTGGGGACGTGATATTTGGCCGTTGGTAGATCAGCTCCAGGGATATCCCTCCCGAGCGGTAGCTCCGGCGATTGCAGTCTCCGAGGGAGAAGGGACCGTATCAATGAATTTGGTCGTCGATCGGGTGAAAAAAACGATACCTGGTAAACGAATTACCGGTATTCAACCCGGCACCGGAAAGAACGCTATTAAGGTCTTCCTTGATGCTGACGGAAATAATCTGCAACTCTTCATCGATCCTCATACAGGTAGCGAGGTGGGTCGCTTTGATGGCTCGGGCACGGGACCAGTGGGCTCGTTTCGAAAAGTCTTCGGCAGTCTCCATACATTGCACCCTTATGGCTTTTTCTTTCGCGTCATCTGGGGCCTGTTTTCTCTGGTCGGAACAGTGCTCGTAATAACCGGTGTTTGGGTATCCATAAAACGCTGGCGCCGACGAGGGGTGTAAGTGTTTTTTCAATGTAGGGCTGTCGCTCTTGACTGGGCGTAGCCTTGGCGAAGACCGTTGCGGCACGCCGCGAAAGCGGATCAACTTCTGCCTAAGCGGCATGGCCCCGCTCAGCGAATGCGTTCAACGGGATCGATGACTAATCCCTCAAGCTCGACTACGTTAAATAATGTCATCGCTTCGCTAGGATACCTCGGTGGGCCGAGGTAAATAAGGATGGCTCGTATCTCGCCAAAAAAAGTTCTTTGCGGCCTCGAAACCAATGAGATTGGTTTCGTCTCCTGAGAGAAGATAACATTCTCAAGAATGTTAAGTTGACGCGTATTCGCTCAGCGTGGCCAGCCCTGCGAATTTTGAATTAGTAAATAGTCTTTTGGGGAAGGATTGGGCAACGGGATCCGGATTTTCAGTGCAGACTACCGAACTGAATACTTCGTTGCATTTGGCGAGGCGTTCTCTAAATTATAGGGATGAAACCGCTATCGTTGCGACTCTACCCTGTTTGTATGTGCGATCTAAGACGGCTCATGATAGGCCTTCTTTTCGTGATGTCTTTTATCCCCTCTTCGGATATATCAGCGACCGAAAGGCCCCCTTTACACGGACGCGAATGGATGGCTATCACGGGCAAGCCTTTGGCAGCGACAGCTGGAGCGAAAATGTTCGAGCGAGGTGGGAATGCCGTAGATGCCGCCTGTGCCATGTTAGCTGCTGGAGCAACGATGCATGACTCACTAGGCTGGGGCGGAGAAACGCAGGCTCTGATATATAATCCCAATACGGGGAAAGTGGTTGGGATTAATGCGCTCGGAGCTGCTCCCACCGGCGCGACAGCTGAGTTATTTAAATCGATGGATCTTAAATATCCTCCAGATGAAGGCCCGCTCGCTGCGGTGACTCCCGGAACTCCAGGAGGGCTTATGGTTATGCTAGCGGAGTTCGGCACCATGTCTTTGAAGGAGGTGCTCGCTCCGTCCATGCAACTGGCGGAAGGGTATCCGATTGAGGCGCAATTGGTAGATTCAATCGCAAAGAACCAAGAGAAGCTCGCTCAATGGCCGTATTCAAAAGCTCTGTTCATGCCGCACGAAAATCGGGAGCACGCGTTCCCGGAACCGGGCGAGATTTTTAAGCAGCTCGATCTTTTGGATACGCTTGGGAAACTGGTGGACGCGGAAGCAGAGGGGCTGAAGGCAGGCCTCAGTCGCAAGGAAGCGATCATGGCCGCTTACGATCGGTTCTATAGAGGGGATATTGCATCGGAGATCGTTCGAAGCGCTCGTGAACAGGGGGGCTTGTTTACGATGGAGGATCTTGCGGACTGGAGCGTGAAAATCGAAGAGCCGGTGGTGACGCGCTACAAAGGAATCGAAGTATGCAAGCTGACGACGTGGGTCCAGGGTCCTGCTATGTTGCAATGTCTAAACATGCTCGAGGACATTGATTTGAAGAGCATGGGCTACAATAGCGCTCGTTATATCCATGCGCTTACCCAAGTAATGAATCTCGCCTTCGCAGACCGTGATTTCTATTACGGCGATCCTTACTTTCCTCCGCGCGAGCCGATCGAAGGATTGCTGTCGCGCGACTATGGCCGCGACCGGCTGGCCTCGATTGATTGGGAACAGAACAATCCCGATACCCGTCCTGGCGATCCCTATCCCTATCAAGGCGAGAACAATCCTTTTCCTGACTTGCTTGAGAACTGGTCCAATATAGAAAAACCGTTAGAGGTCGCCCAGAGTCGGGCGGATCTAGACGAAGCTTTTCGTCGCGGCACTACTTCGATTCAAGCTGCAGGGAAAGACGGTTGGGCGGTATCTATCACGCCAAGCGGAGGGTGGATCCCTTCGGTGATCGCCGGCAAGACTGGATTCTCGTTGAGTCAACGCATGCAAAGCTTCGTGCTCGATCCCTCAGAAAATCCTTTCAATGTTGTGGAACCGGGCAAGCGGCCGCGGGCGACCCTTACGCCGACTATTGCTCTAAAAGATGGCAAGCCGTTTCTCTGTTTCAGCGTGCAGGGAGGAGATACTCAGGACCAAAATTTGCTGCAGTTTTTCCTTAATATCGTCGAATTTGATATGACGGTTCAAGAGGCCTGCGAGGCGGCAAATATTACAAATGGGCAAATGCGCAGTTCGTTTGGAAAGCACGTGGTAGAGCCGGGTTTATTGACGCTGGTCGATGAAGTGCCTTCTTGGGTGAGAAAGGAATTAGTGAATATGGGCTATCACCTTAATCTCGTCAGAAAGAACTCAGGCCCCATTACAGCGATTCAGTTCGATGAGGAACACGGCACCTTATGGGGAGGCGCGAGCAATCACGGCGAAGATCACGGCATAGCCTGGTAGGGGGCGGCTTAAAGAAGTCGGATTCAATATATTGTATGTAGTCAAAAAAACAGTTACGATCGAATTAAACTCGTATGCATTCCCCATGTAGGGCTGTCTCTCATGACGGGCGTAGCCTGCAAGGCAAAGACTGTTGCGATAGGTCGCGTAAGACGATCAATTTATAGTCACGCGGCATGGCCTCGCCAATCGCATACGCGTCAACTCAACCTAAACGTTTCATAAATCGACTGAATATCTGATTGTCAGGATCCGCTTCACGGATACAGGTCGGCTAATGCCGATAAGGTTTTTGAGATAGTCGAGCTGGTCTGAATATGGCGAAACCTGCTGTCGCGGCAGCGACACCTATGTCGCCTTTGGCGACCCTGACCATTCCGCCTGTAGGTGAGTCTTGCTTAAGACTATTGTAAGCCCACTTTAGGTGACGTTATGAAAATGGGTTCAGTTGTTATCCAACAAACATATTATTAATAGGTTGCGAGATTATCATGGTAGGTTTTATGAGACTCCGAGGTTAACTGGAATTTAACCGAAAACCACGTCGTGCTGCCCTTCGACGATGCTCAGGATCAATGACGACGTAGCTACGCGAGGGACTCGCGTGGAACCTGAAGTGGTTTCTGAGAATGCCTACTATTGAATGCTTGTGCCGCGGTGCCAGGCTTCGATTGAACGCGGTAGATAGTCCTCTAGTTCGTATGGCATTATGAAATTGATGAATGCAATGGGAACGTGGATACCGGCATGTTCCGCGTCGGCTAGGAATCCCTTCCAGTCAAAGTTGCCGCTATCTAGCGGTTTAATGGTGCTATAGGTCATTGTCCTGCGTGTGGTCCAATCAATTTCCGTGTCACATCCGGAGAGAGTCATCGCGCTCACGTACGGAGCCGCTATCTCCAAAACCTCGCGCAATCTATGCGTGTTGCCTGCCCGCATTTCGTGACAGAGCTGAAAGACAATAGATAGGTCTGGGTTGTCCAGCTTTTTCACCAGCGGCAAGGCCTCCTCTGCGGAATTGATCAAACAGTAGCTGTGCGGGTATATTGCCGTTTTAACTCCGTGTTGATTGGCGGAGCCTAGTAGTTTGGTCAAAGCGTCTTCGGCGTCTTGCATGGTCGCGTCTTTGTTTTTATTTCCTACGATAACCCAAAGAAAAATATCTTGATGGGCGATTTCCCGTATTACTTTCTCGTAAGTGACCACTTCCTTATCGAGATCGACGAAATCGAAGCGAACGGTAACGGCCAATGTTTTCGTCGAGTAAGGGGGCCTACCGGTTGCGAGTTGAAGCTCCAGGTTTTCCAGGTCGGCGTCGCTCTCGATCTCAACCACCATGCCGGCAAATCCCGATTCTTGAACGAGTTTTCCCTGTTGATCAGCAGTTAGTTCTTCAAGTCCACCGGCATCGTAAATATAGAGTGGTCTTGTATTCTTGGCATGTAGTAAGGATCCGGTGAATACGGAGAAAATCAGGTAAGCGCTTAGCAAGGAGATTATTTTCATGATCGTTTCAAATTTGAGTTCTATCAAATTGCAGTTTTTCAACTCGCCAAGGAAATGTCGGTTAATGGGGAAAGGTAACGGAAAAGATGCAAAAAATCAGAGGACCAAAGTCTCATGAAAGTCCACGCGGCTCCGCCACGTAGCTACTCGAGGAACTCGAGTGGGTTCTGCAATAGTCGTCAATCGGTCCCATCTCTCATTCCCTCAATCTCCCTATCCCTCTGTCTTTCCATCAGTGCAGATGTATCTGGAATTCACAATTGCCCTTCCATTCAAACCCACCTTGAGTGTTTCAATGCACCTTCAGATTACCCTATTTCGAGTTGCCAAGGCATGTGCTGTAGTGTCGCTGTGCACAATTTTGTTTGCCAGCTCCGGTCTGGCGCTCGGGCAACCAACAGGCGAGCCCTTTGCAACGCATGGCACGGAGAAGATGATCTACGATGCACGCATGGAGCCTCAGGCCGTGCTTCACAAGGATGTGATCTACATCGTCTATCAAGCCGACAAGGAAGCTAATATCGGGAACCCCCACATCATCAGTTACGATACTAAGCGTGAAATTTGGTCGGAGCCCGTGCAAATAGCTACTGTGCCGCGGTATGACCACCATTATGCGCCTGTGCTGTGGATCGACCCGGCGGATCGTTTTCATATCCTTTACCAGTGCCATGGTCGCAGCGGTATTCACATGGTGTCCGAGAATCCTGGAGACATTACTCGTTGGAAGGAGAGTACGACGATTGCTCCCTTTATCAGCTATCCGAAGTTTATGCCGATCTCCGATCACCGCATCATGATGTACCATCGCGTTTTCGGGCACATGGGCTACTGGACCTACCACATCTCGGAAGATGGCGGTTATACATGGGAGCGACCCGAAACGCCGCATGTCGACTTCGATCAGGACCCTCAGGTCGATGACGATCTTCATGCCGGCAGCTATCATACCATTAAGCTCGATGCATCCGGCGAAAACTTGCACGTTGGCTTTGTCTGGAAGGATGAGCGTAGTCGGCGTGACGAACGGTACAAAGAGATCCTAGGTAAGAACAAACGCTACAACCTGTACTACCTGCGATTAAATATCGCATCGGGCAAAATTTATACACTGGAAGGCAAGGAGCTGGAGAAGCCGTTGAACAAACGCGGCGCGGAAGAATGCATGGTGCTGGATTCCGACTATCATGTCACCAATATGCCAACCCTCAGCTTAGATGCCGAAGGTAACCCGGTCTTTGTCCTACTGATGTCCGATAAGACGCCGACCGATTGTGTATTCCATTTTGTACGACGAGAGGGTGGAAAGTGGGTGAAGACGCCAATCGCCCGCACGGTCAGTACTTGGGCTGGAAGTCACTTGAGAAGTACGGGCCCAGGTAAATGGTCTGCTATACTCGTAGTGGGCGATGCCGACAACGGAATACCTGGCTACGGCGGCGGAGCGATGCAGAAGTGGGTGTCCAGTGACGACGGACGCACATGGAGCATGGAAGGAACGTTAGACCCGGAACCGGGACTCATTTACAATAATCCATCAGCAGTACTGACCTCGGACGGACAAACGCTGGACGATTGGCTCGTCTTCTACGGTTGGAAGGGCCCACGCAGCATCGACGATTACATTCGCGAAGAAAGGGGAAAGCTACACAACACCGGCAAAGCATTCTTGTGGCACAATGGTGAATACAAATAGGGGGGAGAAGGTGTTTTGGTTGTGAGTGTTTTGGGAGTAGGGAGATCTTGGGATTCGTGTTTAATACGCGGACGAACCTGCCGCCGCAGGCCATACTGCCCTGAGCTTAAGCGAAGGATCCAGCGACGCAGGAGCGACTGAGTCCTGCATAGCCCGAAGGGCGACGAAGGATGTTAAAAAAAATGCAGAAATAGAACGTAACACGCATTCACGGATACAAAATAGATCGCAGTTTGCTTTGTCTTTAGTAGGAATGGACCAATGAAAACAACGCTCCTAATGCTGGTAGCCATGCTGCACTTTGGCTCGGTGGAAATGCTAGCCTCCGATCTCGCATCGCTTTCTCCTGGAACGAATGAAGTCCAGATTGAACACGATGGTCTGTCTAGGAGGCTCATCGTAACTACGCCGAAGGACTTTGATCGCAAAAGTGTTTATCCCATTTTACTTTGCTTTCATGGAGCAGGAGGCAAAGCGGATGGGCAAAGCAATCGGTGGAGTCCGCAGGCCGATAAGCAGGGCTTAATCGTCATCAGCGCGGAAGCGGTTCAACCAATGGCAAAGTGGAACTTCGTGGATGATTTTCATGAAGTGAATCATGATGATGTCGGGTTTACTTCTAAGGTAGTTGAAATCTTGATTAGGCAGAAGGTCGCCGATCCTAAAGCCATCTATGCGACCGGGCATTCCAGTGGAGGACTGTTTTGCTATCGACTCGCAAAGGAAAGCTCCTTGTTCGCTGCATTGTCTCCTATGAGTTGCGGCATGGTGAAGGACGGCCATGAGCCTGACGGAAATACGAGGCCTGTTCCGATCATGCAAGTGATCGGCGACCAGGACAAGAGTTTCAATGGGTCAAGCAACCCGAAAGTGACCATGTATTCGGCGGCGGAACGTATTGAAGTTTGGCGTACATTTAACCAATGCGGCCCGGACCCAGTCATTGAGGAAATCGGGGAAGAGATTGTCGTGTACACCTATGCCAATCCGGACGGAGTGGAAGTGGTCTATTGCAAAGTTAAGGACCAAGAGCATCACATAAGAAGGGATCTGCGGGATAGTGCGGATTCCATCGCGATCGATTTTCTGCTGAAGCATAAACGAAGGTAAACAGCAGAGCCGAAGCCGCAGCAGAACCCTGGTTTTTTATTTAGGCTCCGCTGCGGCCTCGGCGATGCCGCCCTACCTTATTTACCAGCCTTGAACCTGAGCGATTCGAGCGAAGATGCTGATGCCGTATTTGCCATCGCGACTACCTCCGTTGTCTAAGTATTTCTTTACGAGTGGATGCGCTGGTTCGCCGATCCAGTCTATTACGTTGTGAAGCATGGATTCGTTTTCGGTGCCATTGACAATGAGATCGCCGAGGACGGCTAGGGCTTGTTTGCTTTGTCCTGTTTTAATCAAGGTCCAGGCTGACATCATGCGCACTTCGTGCGATTCGTCCTTGAGCGCTCGATTCAAAACTGCGTTCGCCGAACGGGCGTCTTTTGCCAGTAAGTTCAAGCCAACGCTCGCCCACCAGCGGATACCTTCGTCGTCGTTTGTCATCCACTTCTTGAATGTTCCTAGATTCGCTTTGTCGCGTTCGAGAGCGAGGTCGGCAGCATCCAAGTAAGTTTCGAGCGGATACAGTTCTTCGTTCCGAACCATCTCGTAGATGGTGACCTTGTTTTTGGCAGCACGTCGTTCGCGCATCTTCTCGGGCAATAGACCAGAGTCATGCAATTCGAGCTGCTTTTTGCGTAGTGCCGTTTTTAGTTCGGCGATCATTTTCTGGTGCTTTGGCGCGCCGATCAGATTGTGAACATTGTCGAAGTCGCTCTGGTTGTCGTAGAATTCTTCGGACACACGTGGTTCGAAAAAGCGACCCGTGATAGCGTTGGTCTTGCCTTCCAGGTGATGCTGTTCCCAAGCGGGAGTTAGCTGAGCTTTCCAGAGATAAGCCAAGTGATGTCCTGCGGGAGCGAATGGGAAGTAGTTCTTGTGATACGAGTAGCGCCCAGTTCGCATGAGTCGAACGTGGTCGAGGCGTTCGTCTGCTCGTTCGCGGAACCCCAAGTGATACTTGGGAGCGGTCTCGGTGTCGTCTCCCAAAAAGATGGTGCCTTGATAGGTATTCGGAATATTGGCACCAGCGAGGCTCAACCATGTTTTAGGCATGTCGACGAAGCTGACGATCCGCTCGACGGTCGTTCCGGGTTTATCGCCAGGGTAGAGGTGCTTCATCGATTCAGGAAAGCGAATAACGAGGGGGCAGTGAACGCCGCTCGAGTAGAGGAATCGTTTGCTGCGCGCCATTACTCCACCATGGTCCGAATTGTAGACGATGATCGTGTTTTCGTACAAACCATCGGCCTTGAGCGCATCAATTGTCGCCTGGACCTTTCGGTCCATGTTTTCGACCGCATCGGCGTACTTGGCGTAGGTCCCACGAATTTCCGGAAGGTCGGGGTGATACGAGAAAAGCGTCATCTTGGCGGGATCTTTTTTGACACCGTCATGGCTTCCGTGAGCGCGGCTTTCGTGACTGTCGCCGATATTGACGATTGCGAAGAACGGTTGCCCCGGCTTGCGCATTCGCCAGCCGTATTGCTCTTTGCCGCCACTATAGTCCCAACACTCTTTGTCTTCGCGGCCGCCAATGTTGTAGTCGGTCTTGCTAGGATTAGAAGTGTGGTATCCCGCTTGTTTGAGGAGGTCGGGATAGTACTTGATTGTGTCGTGAGGAATTAGGTTTCGGCTACGCATCGGTTGCGTCCCGTTGGAGATCCCATACATTCCGGTAATCCAAACTGACCGTGTCGGGGCACAGACGGCGGCATTGTCAAAGCAGTTTGTGTAGCGAAAACCTTCCGTCGCCAATTGGTCAATCGCTGGTGTATTCGCGTTGGTTCCACCATAGCAACCGACCCACTTGACACCGTTGTCCTCGCTTGTAATCCAAAGAATGTTTGGTTGGTTTTGGCTAAACGCCTGCTCGGGCATCGCGAGAGCGCCAAGTAAACAGGTAAAGACAACCAAGGTAATGCGACGCAAGGCCAGTAGGGGAGAGTTTTTTGAATGCATAGTACTGTCTGTAATCCAATTCGAGTGAATTGGGGTTCGGTTTGATTTGCGGGCTAGGCTGAGGGTTGGGTTTCGCCTTATCAAGTTGAAACAGCAGGGCTCGGCATAGTGGGCTCGATAGAGTCATTCACTTGGGATTTGATTTCAGGAAATTGCTTGCTCTGCCCCCCCGTTCATTGCGCCATTGTGGGATTCAGGCATCCAACTCGCTTACACTCGTTGTTAGAAACCTCCAGATGCTTTACTTCTCTTCCCACGCTAAACAAGTGGCTTTCTCGCTGCTGCTATTTTTGTCGATACCTGCCGCGTTATGGTCGCAGTCCGCGCTTTCCGAAGCTGGCGTGGGCGACAATTCGAATTTTCTCATAGAGCTCGAAGCCTACGCGAAATACGGTGGAGATATCGATGTAATCGACGGTATGACTGGAAAGAGTTATCACCGGTCCAATGAAGTGGTGAAAGCGATCAATACGAGTTTTCCTAAAATCATGGGAGGTCTCCACACTATGCTACTCGTCTTAGAGTTGAAGCACATGGAGGTTCACATGACGAAAGGCATTGAGCACACTAAGAAGCTTGGCGACTTGGCGGATTCGTTTGGGATCAAGAGATTTATGGTCGAGGATGATTCGTGGTTTCTGAAGGAGCGAAGGATACTCGCTCGACTGAGAAAAGAGCCGTTCTTTCAGATCAAGGAACTGGTCGTATGGCATCGCGATGAACTTAGTTCTATAGGGCTTCGCGGTAACGAACGGGCGAAGAACTTGCGATTCAATCCAGAAATACTCGATTGGGAACGCCGCGTTTTAACGGAATGGGAAGTGAATATCCGCACGCGAAACAACTTTAGACGGGTCAATAAATGGCAGGGGTTGAATCTGGATACGAATAGGGGATTTCATATTAGCGATGGCCTGCCGACCAATATTAGTACGTCGAGTTTTAGAGAAGTCAAAGTTTCGTATCCTATAATCGTTTACAGTGATAGAGACGAGCAGGAGCAGATTGATCATTTGCAACGATTGATCGTGAAGAATATGAGCTACTTGTATGATCCCTTTTCCTGGGGAGCAAAACGGGCTACGCGATTTAGAGGGAGAATTGCGGGTGAGTTGCTTAAGCACATGAAGGATCGGAGCTACCGTGTGACTGATCGCGAATGGTTTGATCCAACGATATGCAATTTCCTAAACGACGTAATCGCGTTGGAGATATACGGCTTGAAGGAGATTTATGATTTTTATGTGGTGAAGCGGTTTGAATCGAACCCGAACCTGATGGGGGAGGAAATGGATCCATTGAACTGGAATCCTGGCGAAGAGCGCGAAACTAGGGGTAAACGGAATAATTTTAAAGTAAGGCTCAATTTCAATAATTCAACCGGCGCTCGATTCGCTATGCTTGATGCGTATTTGCGTTATGGGGATGTCTTTCTGGACAATTTGCGATTAAAGCTCACTAGTCTGAAAACCAAAGAAGAGGGAAGGGCGATCATAGAGCAGACCATTAGCGAAGTGAGTGGCGTTCCGGCGAAGACCTACATCAATGCCGCCCTTAAAGCCCAAGCAGACGGAATCATGCGCTTTCACAAAGAAACAAGTGGCTAAGTTGACCGTAGGAGCGGGCCAAAATGCTTGAGGGTACGCGTGTTTCGAAATAAGTATATTTGAGGTGAAGGGTTTCCATCATCGAGGAATTATTTATTTGTCGAACGCCTTCAGGTATTAATATTGTTTGTCTTATTTGCTCATTTATGAAACTGAAACCCCATAACCCCTCGCGGCGATAATTCCTGCGCCTCGCCTGTTAGAGCCTCTCTGTTTGGCCTTCGCACAGCGGCGATTTCGTCTTCTTTCAGAGTGTAATGTTCCGTGGGATTGCGCACTTTACCATCGACTAGAATAGGGGTGTAGCCAACGACATCCCAGGTGGCCATAAATGAATTCAAGTCGACATGAGGTACTGTCGGAAGCGGTTTTTTAGAAGACTGGCAGGTAACTAGCAAACGTACACAAGCAACAAGTGCATTCGGCACAATTTCATAAGGTCTCTCCGTTTACTTGGTTTTGTTGAAAAGCAATTTCGGTTTTTCGTAGGAAGAAGCTGCTGACGATAAAACAGAGCCCGACGGCAAAGGCAAAAAAGGCGACGATGATCGCTTTCTCAAAAGAGCCCGCTGTCTTATCTGCTACGTCTAGATCAAACAGTTCCAAACAACCACCGATGAAAATGAACGCTATCGCTCTGGCAATTTTGACGGCTGATTTTTGTATCGCGAAGAATAGGGATTCTTTGCGCTTCCCGCTCATCTTCTCGTCCAGATCAATCAAATCTGTGATCATGGAATCAATCAGAAACACCGAGCCACAGAGAATGCCTCCGATAATGGAGACAAGTAGCACCGGCCATACCATCCCAACTGGCAAAACCGGATACGCAACGATGCCCATCATCCCCAACAAAGCGACGGAAATCCAGGCCGGCCGTGCCTTGCCATAGCGTTTGGAGAGTTGGGTCCAAAATGGAATGGACACTACAATACTGAGCGTAAACACCGGAAAGATGATCTGGGTAACTGACTCTTCGCTCAAATTGAGAACCAGCCGGTAGTACATTAATGCTAAAGCTGCATTGATGGTTCGACCGACTGATGCGATGAGACTCGCATACACGATTTGACTGAAAGCCTTTTGCCGTAACACGGCAAAAGCCTCTTTGAAGGTGGGCATCTCAATTGCTTTTATTTCCGTGCTGCTGCGGTCACGATTACGAAGACCTATCACGGTGAGTATGCTACTAACTATAACCATGATTGCTACCAATTCCCCACTGTCTGAACGAGACGCAGCAACAGCAGCATTCGAATCGTTTTTTAATAGAAGACCGGGTAGCGCACTCCCAACTGTCAGTCCGATGATGCTCATTCCCAGTCTGAAACCGAGCAGCTTGTTGCGCTCGTCCGAGTGTGGACTCAACTCTGAGCTCATACTGGTTTGCGGCAAATCGATCAGGGTCATTCCTGTATTGACGCACACGTAGGCCAATAGCAGTTGAATAAAGAGCCGCCACTGGCTCTCCCCAAGGCCCACGGCGAAGAGTGCATAAATCGACACCGCGAGGACAACTGCACCGAAAAAGATTACCGTCGTATAGAGCAGTTTATGTTTACGCGCATAGAGTAGCCCCGCAGAGACGACGATATCACTGACTGCATCCCAGACAATCGCTATTGCAAACGCACCGCCGGCAAGAATCGGTGAGAGGCCTAAAACCCGAGTGTAAAAGTCGAACAGATATAGCTGCAGCAGCATCTCGACGGCTACCGTTCCAATGCTCGCGATTCCGTACGCCGAGAAGTGGTAGAACTTTAATGGGCTGTGATTATTTCCTGTCATCAGGAATCTAGCCAACGAAGGCTTGGAAAGAGAGGAGGTGTGGCGCGTTTGTACTCCTGATAAGGTTTAAGGTGGGCCCGGCGTTTGTCTGCGGATTTCTCGAGTATTGGAATGCCACTTTTATCTCCTAATAGGCAATAGATTGGCAGTGGCGAACTGGGACTGAAGTACTGCGACCCGCTCAGTACCGGAAGCGCAATGAACCCAATAGCAATGAGCAGTACGAATGGCATGAAGAAGAGGGATTTCCTGTCTTCTTTATTCATTTATATTCCGTTTTGGCAGTAAGGCAGTTTGCTCTAGTTACGTGAGAGCAGTGCATCGCGCATCGATTGTGAAATCGGCTGCTCTCCGAGCCAGATACGGAAATAGAGCCGTGCAAAGTCTTCGCCCTCGATGGTAACTATCGGCTCTTTGTTTATCGAAAGCGTCGTTCCCTTGCCCGGAATATACGATAGGCCCGAGCGGTCTCCTTTATCGACGGTTCGGTAGGCTTCATTGATCCTGTCCAAGCGCTCCTGTATGAGATCTAAATCATCTGGAGACATATTTTTGGCCAGAATATTTTCAGAGGATTCGAGGATAATCGATTTTTTGATTTTTCGCAGATAATCAAACTCTAGAAGTAAGGCGTTCTTACCATCTAGAAGTTTATCGATGTCACCGATCTGTGCTGCATCTGTATAAAATTTGGCGTCATACAAATTGAAAAACATACGGTAAATAAAGCGGTGGTTCCCCACTGCACTCAAGGATGACTTTACTTCATCTTGTGTGATCGTCTCAACAGTAACCTGACTGCTATGGGCTACAGGCAAGGTCAAGAGAGCAATAAGAAGTAAAGCTGATAGGTAATACGTTTTCATCATAGGTCCCGTCCGTTCTGGTTCTAGCAATGGGCTAATCTCTTCAGTGGAATTGTATTTAGATAAATGGAGAGACGAATGTTAAGGTGTATCTGACTCTCCTTGAGAGTTACCTCAGAAACGGCTGATAAGGCGGTCAGAAAAAGGACTAGATACGCTGAAACCGAGAGGCGAAGGGCGATTTCTTCTTCGTAGACTCCGGGACATTTTTCCCATATTGAAGTTTTCGCTCTTAAAGCTAGGTACTTGTTCGATCTTTTGGTCGTGATTGTTTTTTGGTTTAATGTCGTTCATTTTTCGAATTTCTCTTTATCTCAATGCTTGCGGCAATGATAGTATTTGTGTGCGGTTTAGGACTGAGAAAGGATCACGGAATCAATGATATGTACGACTCCGTTGCTAGCCTTCACGTCGGTTTTAGTGACTTGGGCGTTGTCGAAAAACACGTTGCCATTTTTGACGGAGACGGTGAAGTGGTCGCCGTTTAAGGTAGGGACCTTGCCTGCATTCACGTCGGCTGTCACCACTTTTCCGGATTCAACGTGGTAGGTCAGAATCGCTATCAGCTTAACTTTATTTTCAGGTTGAAGCAGCGACTCAACAGTTCCTGCAGGCAGTTTGGAAAACGCCTCGTCGGTAGGGGCGAATACGGTGAAGGGACCTTCACCTTGCAGAGTCGAAGCTAAGTGGCGGCGGTTACAGCAGCTACCAATGTATTGAAGACGCCGGCGGAGTTAGCTACTTCAACGATATTCTTTTGCTTGTGTGAATCCCCGTGATGAGCCGCAGAAGCGAAGGCCGTTAGGCTGATTGAAGCAAGAATGAGTGTAAGTGATTTGATGGTGATTAGTTTCATTGTATTTATATTTTGAGTTAACGTTGTTGATTTTGAAAAGATTGGTCGGACTAATTATTCTGACTTTTTTAGAATCAACCATTGGAGGTTTGAATACAACTTGTACGAACAGGATTTGAGTGCTTATTTAGATTCAAAAGCTGTTCAATGTTTCAAGTATTGTAGTTATTGACCATAATCAAGGTATTTTGTGGTTTAAGATAACTTTTGAGTTATTAATGAACTATTAATGAACTATTAATGAATAGTTTTCTTTAACGCACTCTGCCTTGCTCAAGACTTTGCATTTAGATTAGGACACTAAGGCAAATTCACTCCGGTCGATTGGACCATGTAAGGGGCGTTGTTTATAGAAGACCAAAACTTGGGTACGGACGGCCCGTTACGTCCTGCAGGGATGTAGTTAAGGCGGTACCGGGATCGTTAGCCGTTTTCGTTTTTCTTTACGGGGGCTTTGAATTGATTTCCGCGTGACGGATTCCTCAATACCCGAAATGAGCAGAGTCGTAAACGAATCTCATTTAGCTCGCCTCCGAAGATTGATTTCAAATGAAGCGGTTTTTGAAATTGCGGTTCTAATTAAAGGAGATCTGTCTCCAAAAAAACACCAATCTGCCACTTTCAGAAAAGATTGCGGCATTTTCTGTAGACCTTATCTTTAGTTTGCGAGAAATGGATAGATCGATTTCAATAATCCCCGCCTTAGTGGTTATTGATATAGTATTTTTAGAATTTTCCTATGGAGTGCCTAGGGCATTTTGTATGGCTTTTACAGTTACGTCTGCATGGTGTTCGATAAGGCGGTTTCCGAGGTCGGCGATTTTCTGTTGGTCGCTTAGATCAATCCCGTTGAGATGATCGAGAGCAACT
>JBNMOQ010000064.1:0-19936 GCA_051275055.1 Candidatus Pelagisphaera sp. | reverse complement strand
CTGCCGTCACCCCACCGAGAATTCGATTTCTGACAGTTCGAAACACTGCCAAAGTGTTTTTAAGAAAGACGCAGTTAGGCAAGGAATAGATCATAGAGCATTAATGTGGTTAATGGTTCGTTAGGGGTGGGATTAAAGGGGAGCTGGGACTTCGTAAAATGCAAACTAACGATCAAAACTCAAGGGCAGAATCTGAATGAAAACTGTACCGATGGAATCCGACTAGCCCATCAGACGCCATCAATCCTTCAAAAGTTGCATCTTCCTTTCTTTAACGATAATTGCTTCATTTAACAAAGAAACGTTTCGCAGGTCCAAAAACATGGAAATTTGCCGAAACCTCTAAAAGCACCACTTGACCCCGTACATGTCACCTCGCCCCTTATTCTTCATCCTACTCTCCCCTACATTCGCTCTAGGCCTAGCATCGGCTAACCAGGGTGCGTCCAGCGAAATCCTGTTCACCGACTTCCTAAAGCCCGTCTTCGAAGAAAACTGCGTTCAATGCCATGGCAAGGACGACAAAGAAGAAGGTGATATTAACCTGCTTGAGCTCGGGACCCTTGAAGACCTTACAAGCGACCTGGAGCGCCTCCAAACGATATTCGACGTACTGGACTTCGAAGAAATGCCTCCCGAAGAGGAACCACCTCTCGACAACAAAACGCACGAGCGAATGTTATCCGAATTGAAGGTTCTACTCGATCACGCCCGTGCTTCGCAAACCACCTTCCCCCAGACGCCGATCCGCCGTATGAATCGGTTTCAGTACAACAACGCGGTCCAAGACCTTTTTGATCTCAGCGTAGAAGTCTTTCCCCTCCCCGAGCGAATAGCCCGCGAATATGGTAACTATTTCAATCCCGCATCGGGAGCAATGCCCGCGACCCTCAAAGCCGGTAGTCGGCCGCTTGGCAAATCGCAACTCATCGAGAAACGACTCGCAGGCATTGGCCCATTTCCGCAAGACCTTCGAGCAGAACATGGCTTCGACAATCGCGGGGATCACCTGACCCTGTCGCCCTTGCTCATGGAGTCATTTCTGACCTTGAGTCGCTCCATCGTCGAAAGCCCTGATTTCAACGAGAAAAGCTGCGGCATATGGGAGTCGCTCTTCGCAAAACCTCCTAAAAGCGAAGACGTTGAAACCGTCATCAAACAACGACTACACAATTTTCTAACACGAGCATTCCGAAGTCCAGTCGACCCCGACACGCTAGATCGCTATTTAAAAAACACACTCAAACGTATCCAATCAGGAGATGCATTCACGCAAGCAATGAAGATCGTGGCTTCAGCTGCTTTAGCCTCGCCCCGCTTCCTCTACCTCTACGACCAAACAGAAAACCAAACCGAAGAACCTAACCCCGCAGACATCGCGCTCGCATCGCGCCTTTCGTTTTTCCTATGGGGCAGCCTCCCAGACTCTCGACTCCTGGAGTTGGCCGCCAACGGAACGCTCGGAGTACCCGAAACACTGACCCAAGAAGTCGAACGCATGCTCGACGACGATAGGCTGAAACGATTCTGCGACAGTTTCCCATCGCAATGGCTCCAGCTCGACCGGATCATATCATCCACCCCCGACCCTGATGACTGGCCCAACTTCTATTACTCAAAATACCGTGGAAGCATGCACATGATGCTAGAGCCGCTCCTGCTCTTCGAAACAATCCTTATCGAAAACCGATCGATCCTGGAACTCATAGACTCGAACTACAGCTACCGAAGCGAATACCTAAACTCATGGTACCGAGACGGTACACAGCCCAAGAGAATGCCAGCGACTACAATTCCTTTCGAACGCGTCGCCCTCGACGACCGAAGACAAGGAGGCATCATTACGACCGCGGCAATCATGACCATGACCTCGAACGCCACTCGCTCGAAGCCCATTACCCGCGGAGCATGGATGTCCACTGTCATTTTCAACAACCCACCAGAACCGCCCCCGGCAAACGTGCCGCCACTCCCTGAAGAAAGCGACGAAGTAGACATCAGCAAACTCACCTTGCGTGAGCGCCTCGATGCGCACCGCGAAAACCAAGACTGCGCCGGATGCCATAGTCGAATCGACCCGCTAGGCTTCGCTCTCGAAAATTACGGCCCCACCGGACTATGGCGCGACCAGTATGAAAACGGACGCGACGTCGACTCCGAGGGGGTACTATTCCGCAAGCACCCGTTCAACAATATCGTCGAATTCAAAGACGCCATCCTCGCCGAAAAAGACCGCTTCACAAAAGCCTTCGCCGGGCACTTGCTTTCATTCGCCCTCGGTCGGGAGATCGAAGCTGCAGACCATTCCGCCCTCGATCGCATTGCGCAAAAAACCATCGACGACGGATACAGGATTCAAACGCTCATGAAGCAGATCATAATGAGCGAATCGTTTCTCCAGAGACGCGACGCGAACTAATACAATGCAAACGAGGAAGAGCTTTACGATTTAGAGCTTGGATCAGTTTTGAGCAGGATTTGATCAACGGTGTCGATCGTATCCTATTTCCATCCAGCATCGAATATGCTGGGGCCCCTTAATTCATGTGCTAGAGCGAACAACCTTAATCCCTCAGCCAATCAAATTGGTTTGGACCTTTTTTAACGACCCTAAAAACCTGGATAAAATGACTCCAGAATTTTTGAAATTTGAAATTCTCAACGGAGGAGATGAATCAATTTTCGAAGGACAAGTAATAGAGTATCGGATACAAATAATCCCGGGAGTCAAACAACGTTGGTTGACCGAAATCACGCACTACAAGAAGCACGCCTACTTTGTCGACGAGCAACGTATCGGACCCTATCGTCTATGACACCATCTGCATCGTTTCACAGAGACAAACCAAGGTGTTGCCATGATAGATCAAGTCCACTACGCCATGCCATTCGGACCTCTGGGAGCGCTCGCCAGGAGTTTGTTCGTAAAACGCAGATTGGATGCTATTTTCAATTTCCGCAGCGCCTATTTGCAGAGAAAGTTCGGAGCCGGGCCTCTGATGGTTAATGAGAAATCTGTTGCCTAGGAATCGAACATAAAAGATATCATACATATGAATATGAGTTTCGACAAAGAGGATCGCAAAGCGCTAACGGGGTCTATTATTGTGCTTCTCTTGGGAGTTGGCTTCGCATTCGCCGGTAGCGACGGGGCCTTGTTTCGCGATGGAAAACCTCACCCTTTCGCGCTATGCGTGGGACTCGCCTTTTTGATCCAATGGATCGTCTTCGTACCTTCGTTTTGGAGACAAACAGAAAAATTCTTCGATCTGACCGGAAGCCTAACCTACCTTTCCGTAGCAGGGCTTGGACTATCGCTAGCTCCGAAAATTGACGCTCGATCCTTGCTCTTGTTCTCAATGATTTCGATTTGGGCGATGCGCTTGGGCTGGTTCCTCTTTCACCGAATCCACAAGGCGGGTAAGGATGGCCGGTTCGATGCGCTCAAGCCTTCTCTATTCCGATTTCTGGGAGCTTGGACTCTGCAAGGACTCTGGGTTGTTTTCACGCTGGCAGCTGCTTTGGCCGCAATCGCGTCAACGAAACGCATGGAGCTGGGGCTTTTCGCTCTGATCGGAAGCGCCATTTGGCTTCTGGGGTTTTCTATCGAGGCAATCGCAGATCAGCAAAAGCGCACATTTTCCGGAGACTCGAAAAATCGCGGAAAATTTATCCAAACAGGACTTTGGTCGATATCCCGTCACCCGAACTATCTTGGTGAAATCATGCTGTGGATTGGCGTGGCGATAATCGCATTTCCCGTTTTGGTCGGCTGGCAATGGCTGACTCTGACTTCGCCCCTTTTCGTGGCCTTATTGCTGATACGCGTTAGCGGGATTCCGCTGCTCGAAAAAAGAGCAAACGTCAAGTGGGGCGGCCAAAAAGACTATGAGGCCTACAAGCTTAAAACCCCCATCCTCCTACCGTGGGTGGGCCGTACTTGAGCAGAAGTTCTTTGTAGATTGGAGCGTGCGCTTCAATCCCAAGCCCACTCCTTGCACTGGATTTGAGCAGTTTCCATATAAGACGCCCCATTTTGTTATGTTGTAGCAGTTTCAGCATTCGTCTATCCCGATTGAGACGGATATTTGTATCCATACAAAATATGAAGTTTCTCATCTCTCCGATACTCTTGTTTACAGGAATCATTGCTTTAACCGGCTGCAAAGACAAAGCCCCCAACCAAGAGCTTGAGGAATGGGTCGAACTCGAGCGATTTATGGGAACTTGGTATGTTCATGGGTACACGCCAACCTTCATGGATAAGGACCCGTTTGGAGCGACCGAAACCTACAAGCTCAATGATTCGGGTAAAATCGAAACCACTTATCGCTACAATGTTGGTGATTCAAATGGAAAGGAGAAGGTCCTAAGGCCCATAGGTTGGGTTTTCGATGAGACAAACAATGCCGAGTGGAGGATGCGATTCTTCGGCGTCCTGACATCTCCCTACTACATTCTGCATGTTGACAACGCCCACCAGCACACAGTCGTAGGGCATCCCGGCAAAAAGATGGCTTGGATAATGTCGCGATCACCGGAGATCGATGAACAGGTATATGAATCGCTCTTGGATGAGCTTCGAGAAAGGGAATACGACCTGGAAGCGATTGAACGAATGGCACACTAATCCCCAATCCATTCCACAACAGCAGTTTATACGGTTACCGATTTACTCGAAACCAGGCGAACAACCTTTGAACACCTTTAAGGGCATGAACTATTTCTAATATTGTTTATCTAATCAAATTACTGTGCATAAATTGTTCCATAGAGATTCAAACCTATGGCAGAGCAAAATACATCTGAAAATCCCAAAGCGTACTTCGAGGTTAGCGCCGTATCGAAAATAACAGGACTTTCTCCCAACACACTTCGCACTTGGGAGCGACGCGAATTCATTCGCTCGGAAAGCCGCTCGAAAAGCGGGCGTCGTCGCTACTCGCAGGAACAGGTCGAGATGCTGGCTTTGATGAAGAAACTGACGGACCTGGGCGACTCGATAAGCGCTTTATCGAAGTTAAATTTGCAAGACCTCCGTTCGCGATTACTTGAATACCAGGCGAGAAACACAGAAGCCGCCTCGACTGGCGATAGGGAGATTCTCATATCGACCGTGGGAGACAATATCGAGCTTTGGCTTTCTTCACTCCCAAGTCGATTCCGCGCTGTTCGCTCCGATTCGGAAAACGTGGACATGGTCGCAATAGACTTAAGCGTATCGGATATCGAGTGCCGACGGCGCGTGACTCTGGCACGTCATCAAAATCCCGGTGTTCCGATTGTATTAATTTATGACTACGCTCCTAAAAATTTGATCAAAGGATTTTCGAACGAGGGCTTTTTTCTCATTCGAGTACCGTGCTCGCCAGAGCTATTCGAGCATTATATCTGCGCGGCTCTAGCAAGGGCTTCTCACCAAAGCGCGCCTCAGCACGGGGAAGCCCAATCGAGAGATGGGTTTGCTGACCGCGTGTTTACCGATAGGCAATTGACTACGATTGCCTCTTCCAATCCTAATATTAAGTGCGAATGCCCGCACCACATCTCTGCTCTCGTTGCAAGCTTGGTCTCTTTCGAAAACTACTGCAACCGATGTGAAGACGAATCTCCCCTAGACGCAGAAATACATGCACACCTAGGCAAGGAAATTGCTTCGGCTAGATCGATAGTGGAGCGAGCCCTTCTCTATCTGTGCGAGCGAGACAATTTTAAAATACCCAGTCCTTGAGATCCCGTGAAGCCTAGTCTAGCAATAATCGGGAGTGGCATTGCCGGCATGGGAGCCGCGTACTATCTAAGAGAGTCGTTCGATCTGAAAATGTTCGAGAAAAACGACTACATAGGCGGCCACACCAACACTGTTTTCGTTGAGCAAGGCTCAATATCTTTGCCCGTGGATACCGGGTTTATGGTATTCAATACTGAAACATACCCGAACCTTTGCGCCCTCTTCGACGAATTAGGCGTAGAATCCTATCCCACCTCGATGTCTTTTGGAGTGCGTAGAGATAGCTTGAATACAAGTTTTGCTTGCACAAATATTTGGTCCTTCTTCGCCCAAAAACGGCGATTCCTATCGATCCGACATTGGCGTTTCCTTTTCGGGATAAAGTCATTTTTTGAAAAAGCTCATAATTTCTTGGACATGAGCGGAATCTCGAACCCTTCGCTAAGGGAATTCGCGAAAACGCATGCCATTAGCGGTGAAGTTATCGAAAACTTCCTAGTGCCGATGGCGGCGTCCATTTGGTCTACTCAACCGGAAGGCATCATGGACTACCCGGCGCGAACGCTTTTAACATTCATGCGAAACCACCGAATGCTTGGATACGGAGTTCAATTCCAATGGAGAACCGTCAAGGGAGGTAGCGAGCAATACAAACAAAAGCTCCTCGCCACCTTGCCTTGCAAAGTGAAAACAGAGCAACCTGTCGTAGGCTTGACTCGCGATGGCGAGGGAGTACTCGTCAGGGACTCCCTCGGTAGAACGGAAAGATTCGATTACGCGATTGTAGCAACCCACGCGGATCAAGCTCTAGAGCTCCTAGAGAATCCTTCTGAAAACGAGCAAAACCTGCTTGGTGCTTTCAGCTACAACCGAAACAAGGTCATACTTCACTCGGATGAATCAGTAATGCCCAGAGAACGTGCGGCATGGGCATCATGGAACTTCAAATATTCGGATACCGATAAAATTCCGCATTCATCAATCCACTACTGGATGAACAATTTGCAACAAATAGATGATGACCGAAACTATTTTGTTAGCGTCGATTACAAAGGCAAAATCGAAAACACGCAAATACATCGTGAATTCGCATACGAGCATCCACGCTATGATAAAAAAGCAATCGACGCGCAATCTCGCTTAGGAAAGTTAAATGAGTCTGGGCCTATATACTATTGCGGCAGCTATTTCCGCTACGGGTTCCATGAGGATGCCCTGAGCTCCGCTATAGATGTCGTGAATTCCATCAAACGAGAAAGCGCAGTGGCAATATGAATTCATGTCTCTACAGATGCGATGTGCGCCACAACCGCCTTTCGCCGAAACAGCATACCTTCAAATACCGGGTATTTATGTTTCTCTTGGATATCGATGAAGTCGATGATATTTGTAATGATAATTCACTGATTTCTCGCAATTCAACTGGTCTCTACGAGTTCCGCGATTCGGACCACTATCAAGAGGAAGGCAAGAATCTACGCGAGAGCATGGAAAGCTATCTTGAGAAACAAGGTATAGCGAAACCGATTGGAAAAATTCGTATAGTCACGAACCTGCGTTTCTTCGGGCATGTTTTCAACCCGGTGTCCTTCTATTTCATTGAGTCGACAGATGGGAAACCCTTGGGGGCAATAGCCGAGGTAGGAAATACCTTCAACGAACAGAAACTGTTCTTTCTACCAGTCGAAACCTTTGATCGCGGAGCATACCGATCAATCCAGAAAAAGAATTTCTACGTTTCGCCGTTCAGCGATCTAGATACACTATTTTGTTTCGCGCTGAAAGAGCCGGGCGAGAAATTAGCGATATCGATCAACGAACAACAGCATGGAGCCATTTACTTTCAAAGTTTACTTTCAGGTCAGAGAGAACGCCTAACGGCAACTTCGTTAATCGGAGAAACAATTCGATTTCCTTTCCTAACCCTGAAGGTAGTTCTGGGCATCCATTGGCAGGCGCTACGCCTTTTTCTCAAAGGCGTTCGACACCGCAAGAAGTCTGACCACCCGGAACTTCAAACTGGCATTCGGCCGCACTTTACGGACGCCGATCATCCCGCACACTAAAACCATGAATACATTCTTCAAAGATCTCGTAACAAAACACCTGCGTCGTGGCACGCATGGTTCATTTTCACTTTTCAGTAACGGAAAGCAAGAGGTGACACTATTCGACCCTATCTCCGACTTAGTGGCAGATATGAATGTTCACGACGAAAAGGCCTTCAAGGCGATGGTGCTGGGTTCGGACATCGGTCTCGGCGATTCATATGCTGAGGGACAATGGGATTCCAAGGACCTTACTTCCCTCCTGCAGTGGTTTGTTCGCAACAATCGTGAAATTACGCCTAAGCGTCTTGGGTGGTTGAATACGCCGATAAAAATCTGCCTAAACCTAGTTCGAAAAGCGCAGCATTTCGGAAGACGCAACAATCGTGAGAATTCCAAGAAAAACATTCATGAGCATTATGACCTTGGAAATGACTTTTTCAGCGAATTCCTGGATGAGTCGATGACCTATTCTTCCGCCTTTTTCGCGTACGAAGGGCAAAGTCTATCGGACGCACAAGAGGAAAAATATCGAAGAATGTGCGAAAAGCTAGATCTAAAGAAGAGCGATAGCCTACTGGAAATTGGATGCGGCTGGGGTGGTTTCGCTATTTTCGCTGCCGAAAACTATGGGTGCCATGTTACCGCAACTACAATTTCTCAGGAACAGTTCATCGAGGCTACCCGTCGAATAGAATCGCTCGGCCTGCAGGAGCGTATTGAAATCGTGCTTACTGATTATCGTGATCTCACTGGCGAGTACGACAAGATCGCCTCTATCGAAATGCTCGAAGCGGTTGGCCACTCCTTCCTTCAAACCTATTTTGCAGCAGTCGATCGCCTCCTGTTTCCTGGTGGCCTAGCATGTGTCCAAGTGATCACTTGTCCTAGTCCCTTTTATGCCGACTACCTGAAGAACGCGGATTACATTCAACGTCGAATTTTCCCGGGCTCGAACTTGCCGTCAAACCAAGCCCTACTCGATGCTAGCACAGTAGGTGGCTCCCTAGAAGTGCTCCACCTGGAAAGTTTCGGTTTACACTACGCCGAGACCTTAAAGCGATGGCGGCTGAAATTCGAAGAAAATTGGCCAAAAATTGGCAAGCAAGGCTTTGACGAAACCTTCTTCAGAAAATGGAGATTCTACCTTTGTTACTGCGAAGCAGGATTTCGAGAACGCCATGTGAATGTTTCCCAGCTGGTGTTCGCTCGACCAGACGAACGTGGATACGCTTTCGAGCAATCTCGCTACGCTACTCCCCAGATGGAAAACGAAGATCAGCGCTTGGCGTTCGTTCAATAGGAAACCGTCATAAATCGTCATAAATCGTAACAAACAACAAACAAGAACTAACACTTATGAATACAGTATCTTTAGCAGAAAACGGAGTTTTGCCCTATTGGCTTATTAGAAAAGGAATTCGTTCACGATTGGGAAAAAAGCTTCGCTCGGAATCTTCCAAAGGAGAGAATACGCATCAGGCTTTCAAAGAATCGCTCAGAGAAAGCGATATAGCGACGGATACCGAAAAGGCGAACGAGCAACACTACGAACTGCCGGCAGCCTTCTTTCAGCGGATCCTAGGACCGCATCTCAAGTACAGTAGCGCCTATTGGCCGGAGGAGTGCGAAAATTTAGCCGATGCAGAACACGCTTCACTTGAGCAAGTAGCGGAGCGGGCGCAACTGGAGGATGGTCAAATAGTATTAGATATGGGTTGCGGATGGGGCTCGTTCTCGCTCTGGGCGGCGGAAAAATATAGAAGCTCCCAATTTCTGGCTGTCTCGAATTCGAACACACAACGGGCATTCATCGAGGAGCAAGCCCGATCCCGCGGCATTCTAAACCTAAAGGTAGTGACCTGTGACATTAACGAATTCCAGCCGGGCAAGTCGTTCGACCGAATCGTTTCGATAGAAATGTTGGAACACGCTCGTAACTACGATCAGCTCTTCGAACGCGTTGCGAGTTGGCTGGAACCGGAAGGCAAATTTTTTGCCCATGTCTTTTCGCATCGAAAGTATTCGTATCCCTACAAGACCGATGATCCTTCGGAATGGATGGCTCGCTATTTCTTCACAGGCGGGATCATGCCGGGACATGATCTCCTGCCAAGCTTCAACAGAAGCCTGTCTACAATCGACTCTTGGCAACTAAGCGGTGAGCACTACTGCAAGACAGCGGAAGCATGGTTGGAGAATTTCGACGATAACGCGGCCGAAATCCGGGAAGTATTCGTAGAATGCTATGGACCTGAAAAGGCGAAAACCTGGATGTGGCGATGGCGCCTGTTCATATTGGCATGCGCTGAATTATTTGGATACAAGTCGGGAGCTGAATGGGGCGTTTCCCATTATCTGTTTAGCCGGAAAGAAGCATAGCTTAGTATTGGATTAGCCCTATGTTTTTCATATTATCGTTTCTTCTGATTCACTGGTATTTGAGCGTTTTCGCCCAAAGCTTTTTTCTGCATCGATATATGGCGCACCGGATGTTTCGTATGAATTCGTTTTGGGAGAAGTTTTTTTACTTCTTCACCTTTCTAACGCAGGGCTCTTCTTTCCTTCATCCGAAGTCCTACGCCCAGTTACACTTGGAGCACCACAAACACAGCGACACCGAGGAAGACCCCCATTCGCCGCTTTTTTTCCGAGACGTGTTTGCCATGATGGTCAATACTGCGAAAGTGTATAATGAATTTCGATTAGGGGATCGAAAATCTGAATCAACCTACATTGAAAACCTACCGACATGGAAGTCCTTGGATGCCTTTGCAGACTCCTATCGATCGCGGATTTCCTTCTGCGCCCTCTACACATGGGCGTATGTGGCCTTTGCACCATCATGGCATTGGTTTTTACTTCTGCCGATCCATTTCCTAATGGGTCCAATTCATGGAGCCTTTGTGAATTGGTGTGGTCACAAATACGGGTATCGAAATCACAATACAGCCGATCAATCCCGCAACACTTTTGCCTGGGACTTCCTTTTCGTGGGTGAGACTTTTCAAAACAACCACCACAGGTATCCCAATCGAGCCAACTTTGCGAATCGCTGGTTCGAATTCGACATCACGTATCCACTTATTTGGATACTAAATAAACTAAGGGTACTTCGTCTAAATAACGTATCTTAGCAAGGGCCTCATATAAAGGACCAATATTTCATTATCCCCCAGGGGCTCGCTTCAAATTGAGAACATTCAATAGCCATCTACCCGATGCTTATTTCCAATAGCAAAACGGACTGGCGAAAAATCGAAATCGATAAGCCTTAGCCTCTGGGCGTCGAAGTGACAAACGGAGGTTAGCGAGGAGGGCTGACCCTTATTGGGTCCCTTGTGAGCTTGCCTCGATTCGTTGGACAGTAGTCCAGTTCTTAGTTTCTACTGTTTAGGTTATTGGTTGGATCAGTCTTATTGTCCAGAGCAACCTTCCCGCAAGGCGAAGAGGCCGAAGCGCCTTGCGGGAAGGTTCGTTGTTCGCGGGCTTCAGTTTCCTCTTCAGAGACATTCCGATCGAAGTATGGATTCTACGGGTGTTATAGAAGTTTTCTATGTATTCAAATAGATCCGACCGGCAGCCGCTAAGACTAGAGTATCTCTTCGAACCGATCCACTCGGCCTTGAGCGTACCGAAGAACGACTCCATTGCCGCGTTGTCGTAGCAGTCGACCTTTCGGCTCATGCTCGCAACTGCATCTACCTTCTCGAGCGCCTTCATATAGGCTTTGCATGCGTAGGTGCTGCCTCAGTCGCTATGATGAAGCGGACGGCGAGCGGGATACGATTCAATCGCGTTGCCCAAGGCTTTGGAGGTGAGTTCGGCGTCGTTGAACGTCGATACTTCCCATCCTACGATCGTTCGACTGTAGTAGTCCATCGTCGCCGCGAGATAAAGCCATTGGCTCTTTCCTTTGATGTAGGTCGTGTCCGACACCCAAACGCTATGGGCCTGCTTTACCTCCTCTATCTCTCCAAGCTTGTTCGGCGCTAGGCAGTTCTTGTGCTTCGAGTTGGTCAACGAGGGCTTCTTGCGTCCCCTGGAGCGACCCTTTATACCCAATTCGCCCATCAGTCGAGCGATGCGCCTTTTGCTGTGGTGACGTTTCTCCTCTCGCAAGGCGAGCCGTATCCGCGGGGATCCGTAGACCTTTTTATTCTCGAGGTATACGCGATGGATTTCCTCTTTGAGCGCTTCGTCCTCCAGTCGACGCGAGCCACCCGCAAGCGTAGCGTCATGATAACGCGTCGAACGGGGAAGACCCAAAGTAGAGCAAATCAGAGAAGCCGAATGCTCTTCGGATAGCTTGTCGGCAAGCGCTCTCATCTGCGCGGTTCCTCGCCGAGTATATTCAAAGCTTTTTTAAAAATCTCCCTTTGCTCCGCCAGCCTCGAGTTCTCGCGGCGAAGACGATCGTTCTCCGCGGCCAGTTCGCCGGGCGTCATACCCTCGATTGGAGCGGCGGCGCCGAGATCGTTGAGGTGCTTGCGCCTCCATTTCCCTAGGACGCTGCCGTCGATGCCGAGCTCGCGAGCTATCTGAGCGATGCTGCCTTTGCTCGAAGCACCATATTCACCGCGTCGCGCTTAAATTCTGATGTATACGTTCTCATATTATTACTTGATTCACGAATATCAAGAGCCGCTTTGTTGTCCAATTTATCGAGCCAGGTTCATGCTAACCTCCGTCAATACCTTCGTGGGGCTCTTGCCACTCATGCTGGAAACCTCCAGGCATGCTCAGTTCCTGATCCCCATGGCCGTTTCGCTCGGCTTCGGAGTCGCCTTCGCAACGGTCATCACCCTATACCTAATCCCCTGCTCCCGACTCGTAGCCGAAGATTCTGGACTCGCAGCGAGCCGACTGAAATCTTGGTACCTGCGACGCTTTCGCAGTCCAACCGGAAGAACCTCGACTAGTCAGCGCGATTCAGACAAACCAATCGCAGGATAAACACTGATCCGACAATTTGCGACCCTTCCAATGTCCCCTTTTTCAAGACGATCTTTTCTCCGCGGAGCCGGAGGAGCCCTACTTTCCCTCCCTTGGCTGGAAAGCATCGCTAAAGTAAGTCCCCAGAAAACCCCGACCCAACGACTCGCATTCTTCTACACGCCAATCGGAGTCGTGCGGAAAGGATTCTTTCCCGGTGAAGCCGACGCGATTGTTCCCGCGGGAAACCAAAGCGGCCGCATGAAATCGGATTTCATTCCGAGTATCGCGCCAGGCTTTCACAAACTTGAACTAACGCCGACCTTGAGTCCCTTGGAATCGGTCAAAGACAAAGTAACTTTTATCACCGGCTTGGATCGAGAATTTCAAAATGGAACCGATGTCCACGCACAATGCGCTTCCTGCTTTCTCAGTAGCGCAGCCCCTTTTTCGATCGAATCTTCCGCTTGGCCCTTGGATCGATCGCTTGACCATATCGTCGGCGATCATATCGGTATCGACACGCCGTTCCGAACGCTCGAGTTCAGTTGCAACAGTCACCAGGACAACAAGGAGTCCATCTACTTCGACAACATATCCTGGTACGGCACCGGCCATGTCGCCCCCTCCATCCGCGATCCGCGAAAAATCTACAATCGCCTTTTCGGAACTCAAGAGATCGACAATTTCCGAGACATCACCGATCTCGTGCTCGAAGATGCTCATTCCTTGAATCGAAGTCTTGGATACGAGGACAAACAAAAATTCACCGAGTATTTCGATTCGATCCGAACAATCGAAGAACAGATGGGCAAACTCGATAAGATGAAAGGCGAATTGGACAAAGCCCCAATGCCCGAGCCAACCGCTGCCTATCTTCCACGCGGCGAATACATTCGTCTCATGGGAGACTTGATGGTGGTCGCATTGCAAACCGGCTTAACGCGGGTCGCCACTTTCATGGTCGGACCGGAACGTTGGAACACGCCCTTCACCTTCGAAGGACTATTCGACAAGCCTCGAAGCCACCATCTGATGTCGCACAATCAAACCGAATACGAGAACGACCTTTTGAGCCTCGATCGATTCCACATGGCTCAATACACCTACTTGATCCAAAAGATGGATCAGATCGTCGAGTCAGACGGAACCACCTTGCTGGACAATACGCTCTTCACTTACGGCTCCGGCCTAGGCGACGGCTCAACCCATCAATACAACGATCTCCCAATTATCGTAGCCGGATCCGGCAGAGGTACCCTCAAGACAGGCCAACACTACCATTGCCCCGAAGCCACTCCGCTAGCCAATCTTTGGTTAACTCAGGCCAATATGATGGGCGTCAATCTTGATCGATTCGCTGACAGCACAGGAATCCTTCCTCAATTGCAGAGCTGACCAAACGGAATCGATTTTCTATGACCGCTATACGAAATATTCTGCTTCCCCTTGGTTTTCTTTTCGTAGTCCTTTTCCAAGCGCAGACAAGCCCGATACCCACGATCGAGCCCCTTCTCCAAGCGCACGCCCACAACGACTACGAACATGAGCGTCCATTGCTCGACGCGCTGGCCCAAGGATTCACCAGCGTCGAGGCGGATGTCCATCTAATCGGAAAGAAACTGCTAGTCGCTCACAACGCGCGAGACATTCAAGCAGATAAGACACTGCAATCGCTCTACCTCAATCCATTGCGAGATATCATACGCCAAAATCGCGGAAGCGTATTTCCAGAAGGCTCGGGGTTCACGTTATTCATCGATATCAAGACCAAGGGAGAAGCGACATACCAGGCCATCGAGGATGCCCTTAAGGAGTATAAAGAGATCCTAACATCTTTCCCCCACGAAAAGACCCTGAGCGGCGCTGTAACCGTCATTATCTCCGGAAACCGTCCACGACAAACGATGGAGAATCAGAATATTCGCTACGCAGCCTACGACGGTCGACTGACAGATTTGGATACAAACGCCAACCCCAACTTCATCCCGATCATCAGCGACAACTGGAAGAAAAACTTCAGTTGGAAAGGCGACGGCTACATGCCGCCAAACGAACGCGCCAAATTAGTCGAAATCGTAACCAAAGCCCACGCCAACAAGCAACGAGTCCGCTTATGGGCAACCCCCGACACTCCCTCGGCCGAACGCGACGCAGTTTGGCTGGAACTGCTAAACGCAGGAGTCGATCTAATCAACACCGACGACTTAGTTGGTCTAAAAAAATTCCTCATCGAAAACGACCGATAAGGACTCAGAAGACCCTAAGAGCCTGTTAAACAAGTCAGCCAATTCGCATTTGTACACTTTTCCCGCTCAAGTCGCGTTTCCTCAGTTACGCGGGCTCCGTATGTTCTTAGGAATTGATGAATAAGTTTCGATGATTGATTAGATGGCGCGAGACGTCTAGGCTCGCGATAGAGAGAAACTAAGCAAACGTGTCGGGACGCCGCGTTCCACCTTGGAGAGCGCTAATTGAGAGGTTCGTAGAAGAGTAGCACAGGCTTCCAGCCTGTTTCTTCATAGGCAAGATGCCTGTGCTACTTTTCGTTCCAAATCGGAAAACTCACTTCAACAACTCGAGCGGGATTTATTAAACAGTCTCTAAGAGCCTGTTTTATAAGTCGGTTTCGTCCAGTATCTAAGCTGCAAGGGTTTCTTCTGTTGGTCGCCTCGTCGAAGATCATGAGCGAAGTCGAAGGGCTGAGGTGTCATTCTTGTTTTTGGCGAGTCAGCGACCCGCCCTACAATCCAACTTACACGAAAACCGGATATGCCCCAAAACGCCCCTCTCAAAACCCATTATACCTTATTTCTGGCGCATTGTCTCGCGACAGCGAGACTCCTAGTGACTGCAAAGGAGCGATGACTCATCAATTTTCCTACTCGCTCGGCGAATACCGAAAGACCACCAGCTTCAATCGCCGATCCCCATCCACATCAGGAAAGTCCGGACTCGACTCCAAACGTTCGACGAACTCACAATCCGGACACATTTCCTCGAACGCCCCCCGTAAAAATTCCTCCCCCATTTCAGGAGCATTCAAACACGCCAGCACCTCGCCCCCAGGCTTCAACAACTCTGGAATCCGCCGGACCACCCGCAGATAATCCTTCTTGGCAACAAAACTCCCCGGCTGATACGAAGGCGGATCGATCACCGCCAAATCATAAGGTCCCGGCCGCTTAATCCGCCCCCAAGATTTCAATACATTCTCAGCCAGGTACTTGCTTCCTTCCGCCGAAAGTCCATTCAGGCGGTGATTCTCCCGTCCCTGACTCAAAGCCCCTCGACTCATATCCACATTCACAACATGCTTCGCTCCGGCCTCCAGAGCCACTACCGAAAACGTGCAGGTATAGGAAAATAAATTGAGAATCTTCTTACCTTCACAGCGCTCCTCCAACCACTTGCGCCCCGGTTCCATATCCAGAAAAAATCCACTGTTCTGACGCTGACCCAATTTCAAATAAAACCTCTGATCTCCCCGCTGAGCGAACACCTCATCCGGAATCCTCCCATAAACCACCTCCGCAGGCGCTCCCGCCAGATACCGGCGTTGTAACAACACCCCTTCCAAAGGCGTATCCACGATCAGGGCACTCAAACGATCGATAAACTCAATTTCCCAATCCCTTGAGACCTCATCGAAAAACACCACACTCAAAACCGGACAATAAAGATCGATCGTCAAAAACTCCAAACCCGAGAAACACCGCCCGCGCCCATGAAAGACCCGCCGACTATCAACCCGCCCCAACTCCAAATCTTCCAAAGTCGAAGCCAAACTCTCAAATACACAATCCATCCAGACCCCGACCCCTAACGGCTACTCCCCAGCAGTCACCATAAAAACCAACCCACCACATCTTCCATACACCAACCAGGTATCATAGCTCACGCAAAGTAGCCAAAAGACACGCTCCCCTTATCCCGCAACCCCTTTGAGACCTAGCCACTTCGCGCAATCCAATCACAGCCGAACCCTGAGAGGCCGTATTCCGAAATAGTGAGGAATAGCGGTCATCGTAATCACATGATCCGCCGAAACCGTAGAACATCCGAGGCTCTCGATGAATGCATTCTTACGCGTCTCGCAACTCGTAACGAGCGTTTTCCAAGGATCATGCGTCTCCGGAAGCAAACACAAAGAATTCGTCTCCCGGGCCCACTGACCTCCATGCGAGACGCCTAAAAGAAAACCATCAGCTTCCTCTCCATTCGAAAACAAAGACCCTTCTGGCAATGTCGAATACTTCTCCGAAGGCGAGATACTCGCATCATACAGAAGCTCTCCCTCGTGGCTCATGCTAAGACGCCATCCATCGCCTTCTCTATCCAATTGAATATCCCGTCTCTTGAAACTAATTCCAGTGACCCGAGACCCCGCAAACGCGAGAAATCGTTTATCGATATTCGGCTCCAACACCAAAACGCTCTCTCGAAGTTTCCCATCCGGGAAAGGCAATCGTGCACGTGTGCGGTGAATCAAATAATTGTAGCTCATTCCCAACGAAGCAGGAGCAAAACTAGGTCTCATATCATTCATGAAAACGAAACAAGCCGAAATCCAAGCCTTTCCTCCATGCAACGACAACTCCGCCCCCGGCGGAACCTGGCCCGCCAACGCCTCCGGTGGAACAGCATAACTAATCAGAAACCGAGTAACGACAGTACCCCGCATATGAATCCCCCTCAAAGGCTCCGTCGGAGCGATATCAAACGAAGTCGTCATGCCATTCTTATCATCTCAAAGCTCCGGCTTAGCAATCCCGTAAGACCAGGAATGCCGGATCCAGCCGATCTCGATACCCCCCATCAAATTCGAAAGAAGTCACCAACCAGGTGCATCTGGGTCCTAAGAGCATCGCTGGATCAATTCCCTTCACCAACGATCAAACTCAGCAAGAACCTGTAGCCCAATGATTAAAGAAGTCATGGCCTTTAAGGAAAGATAATGGGCTGAAACGAGACCAAAATCCTTTGAATCGGTTCTTGCAATGAAGCTCGGAGAGGGTTTCATTGCCGACTTTCTAAGCTGGTACGGGCCTGTAGCTCAGTTGGTTAGAGCACGGGACTCATAATCCCTTGGTCGTGGGTTCGAGTCCCTCCGGGCCTACCAGGATAAGTGATTGAAGGTTAACAGGTTAATATGATTGGCCTAGTTTCGCAGTCAGCGTATAAAAATCCCATGGTGCGCGTATGGTGCATTATTTCGGTTAAACATTGCCCTCTCTACACATCCAATCACGCCTCCCTGACCTGTTAGAAGCCGGTACTTGTTAAGCTCAATTTGTTCGAGAGTAGCCCAGACCACACCAGCGCGGGGCTATTGCTGAAATGAGAAGAGGGGGCGGGGGTCTAGCAATTGACATGGGGAGGAGATGACTATGGATTCATCCCCCCCTAAAAAAACAAGACTCTCATAGGGCTCTGGGGATCGAGAAAGCCTAATAGACCCTCATTCATCCCTCCTAATAGGGAGACTAGGGATTGGGTGAGAATACATCAACTGCCCCCAGAAAAAATTGTGGTCCTAAGGGCTGCTGAGGCAGGAACCCCTATCCTAATCTGCGTCTAGCAAAGGCTAGAGCCACAACACCAGCTCCAAGAAGAGCTGCTGTGGACCCTGTGTCGGGGACAGAGGATACTGTCGCCTCAAAAGACCCAGCATTATTGGCGTAGTAGGTGTCGTTCACTTGAGCATAAAGGTTCCCGGGCGTTGAGAGCACTACCGTGGTCGAGTAGCCGATCGGAAACCACGCTCCGGAGTCAACTTTTCCCATTAAAGCCCCGATCTTGACCGCAGCACCGCCGGGACCATACCTGGTGGTGTCAACAAGATAGGAACCATTGGGATTGAAGTGCTCATAGCCGGAGAGCGTGACTCCACCTGGTCCAGGCATGCCGTCAGGCTTTATCGGAAATGTATTATTGCCCACCAAATCAACCAAGCCTGAGGCTGTGATCTGGTACGTTCCGGCAACGAAAAAACCGAGATCCGTAGGGGAAGCAACATTACCCGGTACGATAGTTCCAGCACATCGTTAATTATGACTTCTTTTAGCCCTCTGCCCGTCTGGTTCGCCTCGTTGTAGTTCCAAATGTGAGCCCCTGTTAGTGAATAGGTGGCGCCCAGATCGATTGTGATCTGGGGCGTTAACGTTTTTGACCACCAATGATCTTTCCATGTAGCAGAGTGTGCCCCAGTCAAAGCTGGGGTGCCGCCGGGCAATCCTGTACCGTCGATCGCGTCGCTGGAAGTCATATTGTCGTTTGTACCTTCATCAGCACTTACGATGGTGAGACCCGAGACTAGGACGGCCTTAACCTCGAGGGTGGAGCTGGTCAACCCGACTAAGAATAGTGCGAAGCCTGCCGTGGTACGCCTCAGATAAGATGTTTGGAATTTAATCACAAAAACTGAACGCAAGATCTGTGCCGATAGTGCTGCAAGAATTGCAGATGATAATGTAAGATTTCTGATCATAGTTGACGTTTTCTAACTTAGTGGGAGCTGTTGCCCTTAATTAAACCTCCGCTCATCTTAAGCGGTTGATAGGTGTTATGTTCGAGCGGAGTAGTTAGCATTATTTATGCCAGTACCTCAGTAATCCCGTATCGTTAATCCGTAAGATGCTTTTGGTTATGGCTTTATAGTATATGACATTAGAAAACCTTATAATCAAATACAAAGCCCTATCCTTCAATTGTGTAAGGAATCCAGACACCTAACGCTGATTCCCTCTGGTTTCACGATATGAATTAAATTTAAAACACTTACAAACAACGGGTTAAGAACTATTAGTAATAAAACAACAAAAGTGTAAGGCATTCCCACACTTTGCAGTGCATGGGATTGAGAATGTCGGTGATGCTCCGCTCACTTACTACGTTCTCAAGCAGAGGGCTAAAAAGAGAATCGACCCCTCGTTAAGTTCCAAAAAAGCCCTTGAGAGCGGAAAACCAAGGGAAACGCCCGCCATAGGGTAGTTGAATTCGGGACCACAACGAATTGGAAGCTGAGTTAGGAACAAGCCACTAAACCACTACGCGAGACGATGGTTTTGGAATGGAGCGAAGTCTCGGCAGCGAAACCAGACCGATACGCGCGAGGATGCGAATTTAGGTCTAGACACAAAAAGAGCCAGACGTTTACAGCCTGGCAAGAACGTTTCCTTCTGATCCTTGTCCTGAACTCATGAATGAGAAGTCTCTTGAG